>APKF01000110.1 GCA_000353875.1 Candidatus Caldatribacterium californiense OP9-cSCG
ATCCCCATCGGGAGGAACTCTATGCTCCTTTGCAGGAAGTTCTCAAGCGGTACGGGAAGGATTACTTTATCCTTGGGGTTACCGTCTGCACGATCTTTGAGGGAGCATGGTATCTCCGGGGTTTAGAGCGACTTCTCGTGGATATGGTGACCGATGAGGAAAAGGCTAACGCCATCCTTGATATTCCCTTTTACTTCCACCTTGAGGCAGCCAAACGCCTCGTCAAGATGGGTGTAGACGGCATCTGGCTTGGGGATGATGTGGGAACACAACGGGGGATGCTGATTGCTCCTGACCTTTGGAGGAAGTACCTGAAGCCCCGCATGGCCGTCATCTGCTCGGAGTTGAAGCGTCTCAACCCGAATATTTTCATTGCCTATCACAGCGATGGCAACATTGAACCCATCATTGAGGACCTCATCGAGATTGGCATTGATGTTTTGAATCCGGTGCAACCAAAGGCGATGGACCCTGAGGTCCTGAAGAAACGGTATGGGGAGAGGCTCTCCTTCTGGGGGACCATTGATGAACAGGAGACATTACCCTTTGGCACTCCTGAGTCGGTACGGCGAGAGGTCCAGAGGCGGATGCAGACTATGGCGCCAGGTGGAGGGTTCATCATTGCTCCCACCCACCACGTGCAGCTTGATACACCTTTGGAGAACTTTCTGGCTTTTCTTGAGGCGGCGAAGACGTACGGAATATATCCTGTCCGGGTGTGAGGGAGGTGAGAAAGGGCTAAGAAAAGCCATTTGTGGGATTGCGTCTTTCGGGATTCGCATGTTTGAGGGTTCCGCAAAAACTTTGAAAGGAGGGAAGCAGGATGAAGCGGAATCGGCTGTGGGTGCTGGGATTCGCGGTGTTCCTTATCCTTGGTGGTTTGGTAACCTCGGTGCTTGCCCAGGAGGAAAGCCCCTTCAAGGATATTACCATTCGATTCTTCTGCGGTGGGCCTCCGGGATGTCCGTTTGCGAGCGTCGTGTACCGTGGTGCTCAGTTAGCTGAAAAGCTCATGGGCTGCAAGGTAGAGTATGTCTGGTCGAACTGGGATCCCGAGATGATGGTGCGCCAGTTCAAGGAAGCTGTTGCAGCAAAACCTGATGGTATCGCTGTTATGGGCCATCCTGGAGACGATGCTCTTCTGCCCCTTATTGACGAGGCTTTCGCGCAGGGCATTATCGTGACTTCACAGAATACCACCCTTCCTAAGGCTGAAGCAAAGTACAGATCAAGAGGCTTTGGTTATGTTGGCCAGGAGCTGTACGAGTCTGGACGGCTTTTGGGTCAGGGATGCCTCGAGCGCTTCGACCTCAAGGCTGGAGACCGGGCTATGGTCTGGGGTCTTCTCTCGCAGCCTACTCGCGGTCTCAGAACGAAGGGGGTTATCGATGCTCTGGAAGAGGCAGGGCTTGTTGTGGACTATCTCGAGATTTCCCCTGAAGTGAACGCTGACCCTCCCCTTGGTGCTCCAGTTTTTGCTGCGTATGTTTCCTCGCATCCAGATGTTAAGCTTGTAGTCACGGACCATGGTGGGCTCACTGCTACTTTAGAAACATACTTTAAGGCCGCCGGGAAGGGACCTGACGACATGTATGGCGCTGGATTTGACCTCTCCCCGGCCACCCTTGAAGCCATGCGGAAAGGGTACTGTGACCTGATCCATGACCAGCAGCAGTTCCTGCAGGGGTTCCTGCCGATTGTCCAGCTCTGCATGAGTATTAAGTACAAGTTTGCTGGCCTCCATATCGACACCGGGTCTGGGCTTGTGGACAAGACCAACGTTGAAGAAATCGCTCCGCTTGTGGAGCAAGGTATTCGGTGAGAGGGATGGCTGAACCTTCTGAAGTTCTCGTCAAGATGGTCAATATTCGGAAATCCTTTGGGCATGTGGAAGTGCTCCGGGGGGTCGACTTCGAGGTAGGGTATAACGAAATCGTTGGACTTCTGGGCGACAACGGTGCAGGAAAATCAACGCTCATCAAGATCCTCACTGGTGTGCATCAGCCTGACTCGGGAGAGATTTACTGGAAGGGGAAAAAGCTCGTCAATTACTCTGTGGCCAAGGCAAGGGAACTGGGTATTGAAACGGTCTTCCAGGAACGGGCGCTTTCGGAGCAGCATTCCCTCTGGCGTAATATCTTCATGGGTCGGGAGATCACCAACCGGTGGGGGTTCATAGACATTCGAAAACAGAGAGAAGAGGCTGAACGAATCATTCGGGAGTACATGGGTTTCACTTCCTCAGCACTCAGCGTTGACGCTATAGTTGGGACCATGTCCGGAGGAGAGAAACAGGGTGTGGCGATTGCAAGGGCTTTGCACTTTCAGGCAGACCTCATTATTCTCGACGAACCAACAACAGGTCTTTCACTCTCTGAGACACAGAAGGTGTTGAGTTTTGTCGAGGAGATTAAGAAAAAGGGGAAATCGGCCATCTTCATCACTCATAACATCTACCACGTGTACCCGGTGGCGGATCGCATTGTGATTCTTGACCGGGGAAGGGTGGTAGGAGAGTTTATGAAAGCGGCGATTTCCCTGGAAGAGCTCGTTGAAAAGCTCTACCTTGTGGCCCGTACCGGTCGTCTCAATGGTGAGGGTGAGGTCTCGCAGGGGACACCGACGACCCCTCATGGTCTCGAGTCACTCATGCCCTAAAAAGACCCCGGCTGCTTGCCGGGGTCTTTTCTTTCCAAGTCTTTTCTGGGGGGAAGAAGGATGAGGAACAGATGGCTTTCGGAGAATAGAACGCAGTTCAGTATTCTCTTTGTTCTCTTCGTTTTGCTTTTGCTTTTCATCATCAGTAGTCCGAAAACTTTTCTCTCCGGGGATATCTACGCTGCCTTTATGTCCACGATACCGTTTTCAATGATTATGGCCCTCTCGCTTACCCTTGTTGTGATCTGTGGCGAGATGGACCTTTCCTTTCCCTCCATTATGGGGTTTTGCGGGTACGTTTTCACCCAGGTTTTCCATGCCACGCGAAGTGTTGCTCTGGCCCTTCTTATTTGCGTTATTGTTGGTCTTATTGCTGGATACCTCAACGGTCTTCTCGTGGTGAAGCTTCGCCTACCCTCTCTTGTGGTCACCATTGGTACGCAGTTTTTCTGGGCCGGTCTTACCCAGGTCCTCTGCCAGGGGTTGGGGAAGACTCTGGTTCCTACCAAGGAGAGCCCCCTGTACTACCTCCTTGTGGGGAGAGTTCTAGGGAAAATCCCGGTTCAGATTTTCTGGGCCGTGGTAGTGGGCTTTTTCCTCTGGCTTGTTTTGAACCGGCATCGGTTTGGGGCCCATATTTACTATACTGGAGACAATGAGGCCAGTGCTCGGGTCATGGGAGTCAATGTGGACCGAGTAAAAATCATTGTTTTTACACAAATGGGCGGGTTTGCAGCCTTTGCAGGAGTCCTCGCGAGTTTAGAGGTCCTTTACTTCTGGCCCACCCTTGGCCAGGGGTATCTCCTGAAAACCATCGCTGCCGTCTTCCTCGGTGGGACACCTGTTGAGGGTGGTGTGGGGACTATCTTCGGGACCTTCATCGGAGCCATCATCATTGGTATTCTTGAAGCTGGCATCATTGCCATGGGGCTTTCAGGGTTCTGGACACAGCTCGTTTACGGTCTCATTATTGTCATTTCCATTGCGATTCATTCAGTCCTGCGGCGAAGGGTGGCCTGAGGAGGGCAGGTCTGTAAGCCGAGTTCTGTACTCTCCCTGAGGGAGAGCGGCAACCATCTATCTGGGGAGTGGGTTGCCCCACTCCTCAAGCGGCTAACCCGAAGGTCAGCGAGCCACCTCATCCCTTCCTATTTAGCCTTGCTCCGGGTGGGGTTTGCCAGGCACGCCGGTCACCCGACGTCCGGTGAGCTCTTACCTCACCTTTTCACCCTTACCCCTTCCGGGGCGGTATGTTTTCTGTGGCACTTTCCTGGGGTTACCCCCACTGGGTGTTACCCAGCACCCTGCTCTGTGGAGCTCGGACTTTCCTCAGGGAGTTTTTGGCTCCCCGCGGTTGCCCGACCTACCCTCCTCAACAACTATAACCGGACACGGGAAGTGAGTATTTCGGAAGCCAGGGAATCCGCCCGTTGATTTTTCTCCCGGGGAATGTGGGTGATGGCAAACGAGGGAAATCCTTGAATACGCTCTTTCACCAGCTGGTAAAGAGAAGAAAGCCTGGAAGACCGAACCCTGTAGGTGCCCTGGAGCTGTCGAACCAGAAGCTCACTGTCGGAAAAGACTGAGAGTCTTTTCACTTTCCACTGGCGCAAAAAGTCAAGGGCCAGAAGTAATGCCCAGTATTCTGCCTCGTTGTTCGTTGCAATCCCAATCCGGGAGGCCATTTCAAAAAGCACGTTGCCATCCCCGTCGCAGACCACAAAGGCTACAGCGCTTTCTCCCGGATTTCCCTTTGAGGCACCGTCAACAAAGACCAGGAGTTCGTCGAATGGCTCAACAGAGGAATCGTCCACAGTTTGGGCACCTCACGACGCCTTCTCTTCTTCGGACTGCTTTGGCCACCACAGTGGGCACAGTGAGGTGGCATCCCTCACATATTTCCCCTGCAAGGGGAACAACAGCGTTTGGGAATTTTTTTCGAAGATCTTCGTAGCGGATGAGGATTTCCTGGGGGAGCAGAGCGGCGATACTTTCTCGCTCCGCTTCAAGGGACGCAAGGTCTGACCTCAGGGCGGCAATTTCCGTTTCTATAAAGGCCATCCTCTGGACAAGGTCCTTTTCGCGCTCGGAGAATAGCTTTGTTTTCTCCCGAAATTCTCGCTCCAGATTTTCCACGTTTTCCATCTCAAGAAGGATCTCATCCTCAAGGAGGCTTTTGGTTTCTTCGAGTTTTTTCATGCTTTTTTCCCACTGAGCGAGTTCCTTAGAAGAGGTGATTTCTCCGCTGTAGAGTTTGTTCTTTGTGGTCATCCACTTCTCTTCAGCCTCTTTGAGTTCGAGTTCCTTTCTTGCCAGCGCAAGACGGGCCTGCTCAAGAGCCTGCTTCAGGAGGCGAAGTTCCTCTTCTATCCGCCTTTTTTCTTCCTCAAGGGTCTCTCCTTCCCTGGTTCTTTTGGTAATCTTCTGTTTCAGGTTGTCCCCCCGGTGGTCTATTTCCTGGAGTTTCTGCAAAAGCCCAAGGATATCACTCATGGGACATCTTCTTCGGAGAGGATATTAACGTTCAGACCTTTCTTTTGCGCCTGTTCTCTTAGGGAAGGGACGAGTTCTCGGAGTGCTCGCCGTTCCCCTTCACCATGCGGAAGGTGAAGGTAAGAAATACCGGAAAGGCGGAGTGTCTCAATATCGTGATGGGTCAGATCTCCGCTGATAAAGAGGTCAACCCTTTCCTCAAGGACCCTGGTAACGAGCCTTCTTCCACTTCCAGGACAGAGGGCGATTTTCTGGAGAGCTTCCTTTCTCTCCCCAAAGAATTCCGTGCGGGGTATCGCCAGGGAAGCTATTCTCTTTTCGAAGACCTCCCATGGAAGAGGAGAGGAGAGGTGTACTGTTCTCCCAAGGCCTGCTGAAGAGGAAAACGTCACAAGAGGATAGACGTCCACGACGGGCTGTTCATAAGGGTGGGTCTTGTGGAGAGCTTCCAGAACCTTTTCAAGACGGGAAGGCATCACCTCGACTTCAACCCGGATTTCTTCCACTGTCTCTCGCTGACCGGGGGTACCAATGAAAGGCCGGGCTTCTGCCCGGGGAAGAAAGGTTCCCGTTCCCGGAAGAAAGAACGCACACTCCTCGTAATTCCCTATAATCCCCGCGCCCTGGGCGAAGAGAGCTTTGAGAACCTCATCGAGATGGGAAGGAGGAACAAAGGTCACAACCTTGTATTTTCTTCCGTGCGTTACTGGTAATAAAGGTTTTGTGGATCCCTCAAGTTCCAGGAGTTTCACCCACTGATCGGCAATCCCCCCTGGCGCAAGGTCGAGATTGGTGTGATGGGCAAGAACGGAGATTTTCTGGAAGTACAGCTCTGCAAGCATGGAAAAGAGAGGGTCTAAATAAGAGAGCCTGCTGAGGGGTTCCCAAAGGGGAGGGTGGTGAAGATACAGAAGGTCAATTTTCTCTCTCGTGGCTTTCTTGAGAACCTGGGGGTTGAGCTCTAAAGCTACCATGACTCTTTCTACAGTTTCTTTTGCCTGGACCTGGAGGCCAACGCGGTCTTCAGGAAGAGCAAGGGAGGAGGGGAATATTTCTTCAAAGAACCGGACAACGTTCTGTAGTGGCTCCATCGCTCCTCCACAGGAGAGAAAATGGTGGGTCCACCCGGATTCGAACCAGGGACCGACCGGTTATGAGCCGGCTGCTCTACCGCTGAGCTATGGACCCAC
>APKF01000111.1 GCA_000353875.1 Candidatus Caldatribacterium californiense OP9-cSCG
AACCGAAGCGAGGAAGTCGTAATCCGGGTTTCTCTGAATCATTTCCTTGCTCCAGACGGGATGCATACGAACGAGATTCCGTTCGTCCTCGGTGAGGTTTTGTTCTTTCACCAGAAGGTCTTCGGGGAGACGAACTTTCCCAAGATCATGGAGAAGAGCACCGAGTCCGAGTTTTCTAAGCTGCAGACGGGAGAGGTTCAGGCATTTCCCCACAAGGAGGCTCAGAACAGCCACGTTCACCGAGTGATGGAAGATGAGGTCGTTACGGCTCTGCATCTGGACGAGGTAGAAAACCGTGGTGGGGTTGGTAAGAATTTCATCGAGAACCTCCTCAAGCACCTGAAGAACCTCACGGTATGAAACTCCTCCGCCACGCCTGAGGCGTCTCACGGTATCATGGAGTATCCTCTGCACTCGTTTCCTGGTCTCAACGCGCAGCGGTTCGCTCACCGCAATATCTTCAAAGAGTTCGTGTTCCACAAAAATCGACTGGAAACCAAGTTCTCGAAGTTTCTGAATATAGGCTTCAGTAAGCACCACGCCTCTGTTAAGGAGAACAGAGCCGTCTTCCCGGAGTACTGGATACGCGACCTTCATTCCGGGCTTCAACTCACTCACCGGAATCCGAATCATGGCCCGTACCACCGCCGAAGAAAACAAAAGACCTCTTCTGGGGCACCTCCCAGGTGACCTCTGCCGTCCCCACAATGGCCACGGTGAGTTCCTTCATGAGGTCAAGGTCCCTGGGTTTCTCGAGGGGCTGGCCATTCGGGTCGCGGATGACCCGAACCACAGGGCGAATCGGGAGACCCTCGTTCAGACGAACCACCACGGCAATCTCTCCGGTCGTGAGGCGAACGGTCTCTCCTACAGGATAGGGAGCGATGTGACGCACCATGGTGGTGACCACCTGGAGGTCGAAGAGTCGTGAGGCATTCCCCATGAGGTACTCCAGGGCCTCCGCGTAGGAGAATCGCTTCCGGTACGGTCGGTCCACCGTCAGAGCATCGTACACATCGGCACAGGCACAGATACGGGAGAGGAAGTGGATCTCCTCTCCTGAGAGCCCATAGGGGTATCCGCTGCCATCAAGGCGCTCGTGGTGCTGGAGGGCGATAACCGAAGCGAGGAAGTCGTAATCCGGGTTTCTCTGAATCATTTCCTTGCTCCAGACGGGATGCATACGAACGAGATTCCGTTCGTCCTCGGTGAGGTTTTGTTCTTTCACCAGAAGGTCTTCGGGGAGACGAACTTTCCCAAGATCATGGAGAAGAGCACCGAGTCCGAGTTTTCTAAGCTGCAGACGGGAGAGGTTCAGGCATTTCCCCACAAGGAGGCTCAGAACAGCCACGTTCACCGAGTGATGGAAGATGAGGTCGTTACGGCTCTGCATCTGGACGAGGTAGAAAACCGTGGTGGGGTTGGTAAGAATTTCATCGAGAACCTCCTCAAGCACCTGAAGAACCTCACGGTATGAAACTCCTCCGCCACGCCTGAGGCGTCTCACGGTATCATGGAGTATCCTCTGCACTCGTTTCCTGGTCTCAACGCGCAGCGGTTCGCTCACCGCAATATCTTCAAAGAGTTCGTGTTC
Source organism: Candidatus Caldatribacterium californiense OP9-cSCG (assembly GCA_000353875.1). Taxonomy (GTDB): domain Bacteria; phylum Atribacterota; class Atribacteria; order Atribacterales; family Caldatribacteriaceae; genus Caldatribacterium; species Caldatribacterium californiense. The sequence goes on from APKF01000111.1 coordinate 1,595, forward strand.
CACAAAAATCGACTGGAAACCAAGTTCTCGAAGTTTCTGAATATAGGCTTCAGTAAGCACCACGCCTCTGTTAAGGAGAACAGAGCCGTCTTCCCGGAGTACTGGATACGCGACCTTCATTCCGGGCTTCAACTCACTCACCGGAATCCGAATCATGGCCCGTACCACCGCCGAAGAAAACAAAAGACCTCTTCTGGGGCACCTCCCAGGTGACCTCTGCCGTCCCCACAATGGCCACGGTGAGTTCCTTCATGAGGTCAAGGTCCCTGGGTTTCTCGAGGGGCTGGCCATTCGGGTCGCGGATGACCCGAACCACAGGGCGAATCGGGAGACCCTCGTTCAGACGAACCACCACGGCAATCTCTCCGGTCGTGAGGCGAACGGTCTCTCCTACAGGATAGGGAGCGATGTGACGCACCATGGTGGTGACCACCTGGAGGTCGAAGAGTCGTGAGGCATTCCCCATGAGGTACTCCAGGGCCTCCGCGTAGGAGAATCGCTTCCGGTACGGTCGGTCCACCGTCAGAGCATCGTACACATCGGCACAGGCACAGATACGGGAGAGGAAGTGGATCTCCTCTCCTGAGAGCCCATAGGGGTATCCGCTGCCATCAAGGCGCTCGTGGTGCTGGAGGGCGATGCAGACACTCTCTGCTTCTTCCGACACCCACTCAGACATAAGCTCCTCAGACCAGAGCGGGTGTTTCCTGATGAGACCCCACTCTCCTTCAGAAAGACTCTCTGGTTTATTCAGGACTTCGAGAGGTACGCGAATCTTCCCGAGATCATGCATGAGGCTTCCCAGAGCGAGTACCCGAAGCTGCTGGCGGGAAAGTCGCAGGAATTTCCCGATGAACACGCTCAAAGCTGCCACGTTCACGGAATGGGAGAACACCGCGTCATCGTGCTGCCGCAGCTGAATAAGGCTCACCACCGATTTTTTGGTGCTCAGTACCTCATCAATAATCTCGTCGACAAGCCTCTTGAGGGGTTCCGCCGCCGCCTCTTTTCCCCGAACAATCTGGTAAAAGGACTCGTTAAGGGTCACAAGAGCCTGACGGCGGATATCGTAGGAAATGACCTCCTCAAGGTCAACATCAGCAAAACGGGGATCCCGGACGTAGATGTACTCAAACCCCAGCTCCCTGATCTTCCGGATAAGGCGGTCGTTCAGACGAACTCCTTCTTTCAGGAGGACCACTCCATCGTCCCGAACAAGAGGATAACCAACGATCATGCCCGGCTTCAGGCGGCTTGTAGCGATGCGAATCATTGTCCTCTCCCATTGCCTTTCGGTGTGTTTTTGTCTATTATACTGTCAAAAGGAGCGTGGCAAAAGAGACCTTGGTGAACTGGCGAGAGCATCTCGAAGCGGTAAACATCCCACTCTATATCCTCCCTGCAAGGCTTTCCGGATGGTATGAAGAAGGGGCATGGGTTGCCTCCCCGCCCTGCGATGTTGTGGAGCTTGCACGAAAGGTCCGGGGGAAATCTCCTTTCGTACTCCAATGGGAGGTATATGCTCCTTCTTCGCCTCTGCCCTTGAGTGAAGGAGAGATGGAGAGCATTCTCTGTTCTCTCGAGAGAATGATTGACGAATTCCTGTATTCCCTTTCTTTCTACGAGAAGATTGCGAGGAACTACCGGTTCATGTTCTCCCTTTGCCTCGTAGCCTATATCATCGGACTCTTTAGTGTGAACACCTGGTGGTTCATCTGGTTCCGCCAGCCCTATCTTGCGTTCACGGGTATCGATAACTGGGCAAGGCGAAGGCGTTTCCTCCGCCTTGCCCAGTGTCGGCTCCAGACAATCACTCAGGGTCAGGACTCCAAGCGGCACAAAGCCCTTTCTGAGGTGCTGGACTTTTTCCTTACCCTCTCCCCCGGGGATCCCGCGTACCTCGAGAAAATCATGGGTTTCCTGAGAGCAAGGGAAAAGACAGAACCCGTCTTTGGAGAAATTCGCAGGGCGTACGAGAACCTCAAAAGACGCGAAAAGGACAAGAGCTATCTCCTCAAGCGCATCCCGCACACCTCCTGGACCAAGGTCAAACGTTTCTTCCTTGGAGATCTCCTCCTTATCCCCGAGGTCTTCATGCCTTTCCTCTGTGTCCCCGTGCGGGACCTTTCCTTTACCCTGGAAGCAGTGGAGGAACGTCATGCCCAAAATCGAGCTTTACAAGCTCTTCAATAAGAGCGGTTACACGCTTTTCTCCCCAAGACACCCCTTCTTCACGGAAGAGCGATTTGCCCAGTACATCCGGGCTTTTCGGGGCGAGAAAACAGAGATTATCCTCCACGTCGAGGATAAAGAAAAAGAAAGTTTCCTGACACACCTGCCTCCGGAGTTCCTGGCTGTTGAAGAAATTTCGAACGGGTACGCCATCACTCCCCGAAAATCCGCCAGGGAAGTGCAGGAGTACCTGAAAAACGTGTTCTTCGACACCCTCCGGAAAGATGACGCCCTTCTTCTTGAAATACAGAGATACCGGGACCTTTTTTACCACTATGGTCGTTTCCGTTTCCGGGGCTTTTACGGCATTCTCCACCGCCTCTTCCCTATCCTCTTCATCATGCATGGCATTCCGGGGTTCCAGCCAATGGCCTGGGACATGATTATCGGAGACCCGTACTTTGAAGACCGAAACTTCCTCGAGATTTCCCGGCACTACCAGCAGGTGTCCTGGGGTCTGGAAAACGCCTTTGAGGATATGACGCTTCGAGTTGTCGAAAACCACGCACTTCGCTTGCTCAACGACGTGGTACGAGAGGACAGAAACGGTGAGGGTTTTGTGCAAGCCTTTCGCCTTGCTGCACGGCTCGGCCTTGGATTCCTTAAAGACTTTTTCTGGCCGGCAACCCAGGCGACGGAAAAGAGCGAATGGACAAGGTTCCTCCGCCCTCCCGTACCCCTTGCTCCATGGAGCGATTCGCAGTGATGCCGGTTCTCGTTGATCCTGCCCTTCTGGGAACCCATCTTGGGCTCCTCGAGAGAGGTTACGAAGACTTCCTGGAGGCGATGGAGACCCTCGCCCTTGAATACCTGAGCAGGAGTCCTGTTCCAGGGCGTTTCCTCTTCCTTCCTGACGCAACGGGGAACGAATTCCGCACCGCTGGGGGGAGGAGAATTCCTGTTCTCGAAATTGGAAATCCCGAAGCACGGGAGAACACCCTGGTCTTTGAAGCCACGTGTCATGGGGGAGAAAAAGTCCACTCCCTGACCCTGTTCCTTGCCTTTCTCGCCCTCTGCCAGGGAGGTAGCGAGTGGGAAACCCTCCTGGAAAGGGCGTATTGTGTCTTTTTGCCCGTCATGGACCCGGATGGGTGGCATAAAGAAACCCGGGCGTACGTGGACCGCAGCGGTGAGGAGGTTCGTACCCCTGTGGTGGTCAGCATGAACCATATCCGGAACTTCTTCGGCTGGGAGGATGCCAATGCGGCTTTTGGAAGAAAGACGGTGGCAACCCGCGGACGGCGTATCCAGGCACTCCAGCAGTATCTCCTGTCCCAGCCAGGAAATATCCGGGTGTACTCTAGCCTCCATGAAACCGTAACCTTAGAGAGTGAATATGTGTACAAGAACGCTGGCATCATGATCTTCCTCCACGAGCGTCTGGCTCCTGAAGAGTACGAGCGCATAGCCCGTCTTCGGTACCATCTCACCTTCTGCGAGAAGGTGGAATACTTTCTGAGGAGTCGCTTCCCCTTCTTTCCCCCAAAATACCGGGGCGAGGTGTTGATGCACTATCCTTCAGTGCAGAAGACACTGGCCATACGGAATTTCATCCGGAAGTGCGGGTTGCCCATTTTCCAGGATGCCTTTGAAGCCGCTTTTCGGGAAATCCCTTTCTTCATGGAACGGGATCTTCCCGTCTTTGAAGGTATCTATCTCATCGGTCCCATCTTCCAAAAGGCAGGGATTGCCCTTGCACCGGATTTCTACCAGTACCACACCGGATGCACAGGACGAACCATTGAGACCTTCGCTCAGCGCAAAGAACTGAGAATCCTCCAGGGCCTTGCTTTTGTTGAGGGAACGCTGCGAGTTGAAGTGAAAGGAGAACGTTTCTGAAATGCATCTGGAACGAGCCTTTCTCGTTGAGATTCCCCACCCCCTCAATTCTGAAGAGAAAATCGTTGTGGGTTCAAAGAGCTCTCTGAGAAAGCACTACCAGAGGCTTTGGGCTTTTTGGAGAAGCCCCGCAAAGCCCTTTCTCCTCTACTGCGTGGACAGTGCCAGTCCCGATGAATCAACAAGGAAGCGAGTCCTCGAATACGAACGACGGCTCTTTACCCAGTGGCGGAGAGAGTACGAGAGCGCTCTGGGCAGGGATTTGCTTACTCTGGTGCTCTGCATCCTTCTCTCCTATGCTATATGGAACATCGGCTTTATATTCCAGGCAGTGGATGCGCTCTTCATGCTGGCCGGAGATTACCTGAATCCGTATGCCCGGGTTGTTCTTATTATCGCCCCCCTCCTCTACGGGGTATACCACAAACTCCTTGTGGGGGATACCATCTTTGCCAAAAGAAAGGCCTTTGCCTTTCTTGAGCTTTCGTTGCACCTTGGGGCTCCCCAGAAGGCGGAGTTCGAGAAAGACCTCAAGAAGTTCATCGCCCGGGCGCAGGGCCCCCAAAAAGAAGCCCTCCTTGCCCTACTCCGCGCTCTTGAGAACAACGACGAGGAAACGGCAAAGAGCATACTTTCTGCCCTGAGCACCTATCCCCTCCCCTTCAAGGAAACCCAGCAAATTACTTCTCTCCGCAGAGAACTCGAATTCCTCCTCGAGGGACAATTCTCCCACCGGATATGCCGGATTCGGCGGAATGAAGCCCTCGAAGAGTTCTTCTCCTCTCCCCTGTACCAGAGTTTCGCCTCGCAGCTACAGCGCCTTGTTCAGGAACTTCCCTCGTCCTCTGTTGCCCTTTTCGAAACACTCCAGGCTCTTGAGCAAACCCTGTGCTCCAGGATGCGGGGAAAAGTGGAGGAAGAAGTGCTCGAAGCTCTCTTAGAGTATTACCGGGAAACCCGCCATGCCCTGATTTCCAGGGCGCGAAGAACCCCAAGGCTTTTCGAATCCCCCAGAGAGCTCCACCTCTCCCCGACACCCGTTCAGACCGTGCTTGCGAGCTTTTTGCTTATCGGTGTGAGCTTTCTTCTTTTCAGCGCCCATCTCGTGGACCGGGAAGACTTCCTCATCGTGCGAAGCCTGAAGATTGGATGGCAGGGATTTCTCGGTGAACGGCTTGACATCGTCGAACGGGGTGTGTCCCTGGGGTCGAAAAAACTCCTTCTTACCACCCCAAGACCGTTCGCATTCGCGCACCGGGGAACACGTCGCCCCCAATCCGTCGATGCGCTGTTGCTTTTGCGAGAGGTTGAGCCTGCTCCTCAAGGAGGTATGCTGGGAACACTCCGGTACCTCTGGGAAAAAAGTATGGCATTCTTCAAGGAAGGATACGGGAATGACTTTGTAGTGCTCCACTTCTCCTTCAAATTCCAGATTGTTGACCCCGAAAGGTGGAAACAGTATGACTTTGACGGGAGAGGGAAGGAACGGCTCTCACGGGACCTGGAAAGCTTTCTTTTGGCTTACGCCGACAGAGTAAGGGAAAAGTACCGCCAGGCCTTCTTTGAGGAAGAATACGAAACGGCACGGGCGAAGCTTGTGGAGATTTCCCAAAGCCAAACCTTTCGGGAATGGATTCGCCGTTTCCTCTACCCCTCACCCCTTGATACGTACCGGGTAGGGTCGGTGTACGACATGTACCTTCTTGGCCTTGAATGGTTGCGGCGCCACCCGCACATGGGAAACAACCCGGAATGGCAGGCTTTTGTTGAGCACGAAATGGCGCTTATCCGCGAGAAGATGCAGAGTGAGCACGACGACCTCATCGCCAACCCTCTCCGCGTCCGAGACTTTGTACGCAACCCTAACGTTCTTGAGCTTGCAGATTACCCTGGTCTCTACCAGACGCTCCTTGTGATGGCCATCAATGAAATTGCCATGGGTAGGCTCCTGGAAGACCTCAAGGACGAGGCTTACCGAAGAGGCTTCGAAGGAGAAGCCTTGCAGTATCTTACAAGCGAGAGTCGACTTCTCCAGAGTATTGGCGTCGACCTCCTTGAAGTTCGAACGTCCCTTGAGCGGGTATCGTACCTGTACTATCTGCGATACCTCCAGAAACGCCAGAATCTCTTGTAAGGCGAGGGAACGAGGATGAGCGGCAAAAGGATTTTTGGCATTCTCGGGACCTGGGTTCTTGGTTTCCTACTGTTTCTCCTCTGCGTTCTAGGCTTTTTCATCTTTTTCGCCTCCTGGCACACTCTTCCCCCAGAGAGTGTGGCCATTGTGCGGGAGGTATGGGTGCGGGAAGGGGCGCTCTTTGGACCCAGTGCGCTTCCTTTTAGAATACGGGTTGTGGAGAACACCAAGAATGTTCCGGTTCGCCTCTTCGTCCAGCCTCCTCCCTTCGGAGTGGTCGAGGAGGTCCTGCCTCTCCGGGGGGATATCGTTTTCTCTTTCCGGATCCCGCTCTGGCGGAAGGACACCATCACCGGAAACCCTTACGATGGCAGTGTCGCCTTCGTGGGCGAAGTAGAAGCAAACCTTCGAGTGGTCAACCACGAGCGCTTCGCCAAAAGGCTTGACCCCGTTCTTGCCCGTTACGCAGGGGCAGGGCAAATTTCTCCCCTCCTCGCGGCACCCGAACGGGAAGGTCAGGTGCTTCCCCGGAAGCGACAGGACCTGCTTCGTGAAGTACTCCGCCTGGACTTTTCGCAGCGTATGATGGGAGAGTTAGGGAAGCTTTTCCAGAGCCTCCACTTTAAGCTCTATTTTGCCGAAAAAGTCCTCAAAGAAGCTCCCGCCCCTTCTCCTTCGGAGCGGAAGATTGTGATCTGGAAGTACCTCGAGAGATACCCCTGGTACAAGCTCGAACCCCAGGAGATGGGGAAAATCGTTGCCGAAAACGCGGAGATCTTTGAAAAAATCATGACCTACCTGCGTGAGGAACACGAAAAAGGTGAAACCTATGAAAAACTCCGAGGAGAAATCCAGGAGTACTTTGCACAGTACATCACACAGCATCCACAAAGCTATGCCCAAGAACTCTGGGAATACGCCATTGAGAAAGCCTCCTTAGACCACCCTCTGCGCTTGACACCTGAGGTTCTCCGTGCCCTCACGTACCAGTACCTCCATGGGCGTCCTGCCTTCTTAGAAAACCTCCTGAAGAACGAGGATTACATGAAGTTTCTCACCACACAGTACGGCGTGGAAATGAAAAACCTCAGTATCCGGATTACCGAGGATTTGGCTTTCCGGTATCCAGAACTCCTCAAGTAGAGGTGAAAGGGAATGCTCCAGAACATCAGGGTTTTTCTCTCCGATATGGACGGAACGTTGTACCTTGGTAACCGCCTGCTTCCCGGAGCTCTGGATTTCGCTGAAACTCTCAAGAAGCAGGGGAAAAACCTGTACTTCCTCACTAACAATTCCTCCCACCGGGCCACTTTCTACGTCTGGAAACTCCAGAGACTGGGCCTTCGGGATTTCACTGAAGAGCACATCATCACCTCCACCGATGCCTGCATCTTCTACCTGAAAAGGAACTATCCCGGCTCCAGGGTGTTCCTCCTCGCTCCCCGGGAGGTGAGCATAGACTTCCTGCGGGCTGGATTCATCCTGGTTCAGGAGAACCCGGATATCCTGGTTCTCTGCTTTGACACAACGCTCACATACTCCAGGCTGGCAAAAGCCTGCATTTTCCTCCGAAAGGGCATCCCGTTCTTTGCTACCCATCCCGACCTTAACTGCCCCACCGAAAGCGAGCCGCTGATTGATGCTGGATCCATTGTGGAAGCCATCAAGGCTGCAACCGGAAGAACCCCCCGGTACTTTGGGAAGCCCTACCCGGAAATGGTGGAATACGCCCTCTGGCGCACAGGAGCGAGCAAGGGTGAAGTCGCCATTCTTGGAGACCGGTTGTACACCGACATCGCCATGGGGCGGCAAGCCGGCATCACCACCATTCTCCTGCTCACCGGGGAAACCCGTCGTGAGGACCTCAAGTCCTCCCCATGGCAGCCAGACTTTGTATTCGCTTCCCTTGAAGAATTGGCTCAAGCCATCAGGGGGTGAGGGAAGTGGGAAAAGACCCTTTTGCTCTCCTCGGAACAGCTTTCTCCTGTTCCTGTGGCAAAACCCACAGGATTCGGACGAGGAGGATTCTCGTGGGCAAGGGCATTCTCGCCCGTATGCCTGGAGTCCTCAGAGAACTCGGCTTTTGTGGAAAGGCCCTGGTGCTTTTTGATGATGCAACTTATGAAGCCGCAGGAAAAGAGGTGTGTAGCCTCCTTTCCCAGCATGGCTTTGCCGTCATTCCTGGCCTTCTCAAAAAGCAGGAACACTTTCCCTTCCTTGAGCCGGATGAAGAAGCCAGAAGCCAGGTTGGAGAGTTCCTCTTCCATCGGCCGGATTTCCTCGTGGCCGTAGGATCAGGAGTGATCAATGATCTGACGAAGTTCGTCGCCCACAGAGCGGGTCTTCCCTATGTGGCTGTTGCCACCGCTCCATCCATGGATGGATACGTGTCTCCCGGAGCACCGATGCTCGTTGGGGGGTACAAGGTGACCTATGACGCCACGCCTCCGGTAGTGCTCTTTGCCGACATAGAAGTCCTCTGCTCTGCTCCCCTTTCCCTCATCCAGGCTGGTTTTGCGGACCTCGTCGGAAAAATCACTGCCAACGCCGACTGGACCATTCGCCGGGTACTCTTCGGCGAGGATTTCTGCGACGCCCTCTGGGAACACACCATTTCCTTCCTGAAAGCGCTGAGCACCCACGCTGAAGGGGTACAACAACGGGATGAGCAGGCCATCACTGTACTCACACAGGCCCTCATCCAGTCCGGGCTCAGCATGGAGATGATCGGGGATTCCCGTCCTGCCTCAGGAGGAGAGCATCTCATCGCCCATCACCTCGAAATGATGGCCCTCCACAGAGGCATTCACCCCTCTTTCCACGGTCTGCGGGTGGGAGCGGCAACTTGTATCGTGTGGAACCTCTTCCAGCGCTTCCTCGCCGAAGAACTCCCCCAGAGAGAAAGGCTTAAAGCCACCGTGGACCAGGAAACGTTGAAAGTCCACTTCGGCCCCCTCTTTCCCTTTATCGAAAAGCCGGCTCGGAAAAAGCTCAACATTCTGTGGCCAGAAATTGACTTTTCCACCCTCAAGCGGGCTGTGAAGGAGAAAATCGCCCTTCTGAATCCTCTTCACCTTCTCGAGCAGGCAGGTATCCCCACGAGCTTCGAAGCCCTGGGGTTTTCTCCTGTGATGGTCCGTGAGGCCTGTCTTTTTGCCCGATTCCTGCGCGATCGGGTGACGCTCCTTGACCTTCTGGATCACCTTGGAGTCCTTCAAGAATTCCTTGATACCACCCTCAGCGGATGACGCAGGAGGGACATTCGTCGGTTTCCTTTTTGGACCCTATGGGGGCTTTCTTCCACAGACCGAGTCCTGCCTCCTTGGCTTTCTCCTGCATGCTCAGGAGATACCCAAGGAGGTTTCTCCCTGCAGTCTTCTCGTCGAGAGTCACAAGACCTTCACAGAGGAGTACAGCATTGACGATGCAGGGTTCTTCTTCCGGATCCTGCTGCACGTAAAGGTACCCCACCCAGGGGTGTTCTTCCGAAGTATGTCCCAGAGCAAAGTCAAAACGCACCTTCTGTCCTTCCACCAGTTCCCGCAGACGGGAAAGAGCCAGACGGTATATCTCGGGATTCTCAAGGGGAGATGAAACACCAGCAAGCTTCACTCGAACCCTCTTGAATTCCCCTTTTTCCAGAATTTCGGCAACGACAAGGTTTGGACGGACGCACTTCGCAACCCGAATTTCAGGGAGCTCCCCCTCCCCAAAGGCCCCGAAGGGGAAGACAAGAAAAGCCATCAGCACCACGCCTAAAACTCCAAAAAGCACGTTTTTCACTCCGTCGCCACCCTCCCCCAGGCACCAGTGTCGTCAGCACCCTCCACAAGAACCGGGAGAATCTTCCCTATCCACGTTTCCTGGAGATTCTCCACCCGCACGACAATGTAATTCTCCGAGTGACCCACTCCTGCACCATTTTCGCAAGATTCCACAAGGACTTCAAGCCTTCTGCCCACGAAGGACTGGTGGTAGCGCCGGGAAAGTTCTCTCCCCACCTCGATAAGGCGTCGCGCCCTCCTTTCCTTTTCAAGCTTAGGAATGCCCTCCCTCTTCTCCCATTCGAAAGCTGTGGTACCGGATCGAGGGGAGAAGGTGAAAACGTGCATTCTCGAAAAGCCCACGGTCTGGCAGAAACGCACGGTTGCTTCGAAATCCTTCTCTTCTTCTCCCGGGAACCCCACAATGACATCGGTGGTGATGGCCACATGGGGGCAGAGTGCCCTTGCGGTCGTCACCAGCGCCTCGTATTCTCTGGAGGAATACCCGCGAGACATCTTCGCCAGTATCCTATCGCTTCCACTCTGGAGTGGCAAATGCAAATGAGGGCAAATTCTCGTTCCCAGGGCAAAGAACCTGCGAAGGAAATCACTTGAGAGGAGATAGGGTTCAAGAGAGCTCAACCGAAAGCGAATGTTCCTGGTGTTCTGCACAAGGAGCTCCAGAAGGTCAATAAGCGTTACGGATTGCAGGTCCCTGCCGAAGTACCCGAGGTTCGTTCCACAGAGAACCACCTCCTGAACCCCCTGTGCTTCAAGGTACTGAACCTCTCGCAGGATATCTTCAGGACTCCTGCTTTTCACCCCTTCCCGGAGATAGGGCACAAGACAGAAGCTGCAAAAGTGGTCACATCCATCCTCAACTTTCACCCAAGCCCGGGACCGAGAAGGAAGAGGAAAGGGAGGGAGAGAAAGGGTAATGCCCAAGTGTTCAGCGAAGAAGCGGCAAACCTCCTTTTCTTTCTGGTCCGAGACGAGTACAATCACCCTTTCCTCAAGGGGCCTGTATCCACGACGTTGCCAGGCCTTGGCACAGCAACCGACAAGGAGCACCAGAGCTTCCGGATTCTTCCGTAGAGCCCGACGAACATATTGCCGGGTTTTACGCTCTGCTTCCCCAGTCACTGCACAGCTGTTGATAACATAGCAATCCGCAACTTCTTCGAAGTCAACCACCTCAAGGCCCGCTCCGCGAAAAGCCGAGAGCAGGAGGTCACTTTCTGCCTGGTTCACCTTGCACCCGAGGGTTTTCACACCTACTCGCATGGTTGCCCTCCATAAAGGCCACAAGAAGCGATGCCCCAAAAAGCGCCGCGGTTTCGCTGCGGAGAATCCTCCTTCCCAGAGACACCGGGTATATCCCCATCTTCGAGAGCGCCTCCTTTTCCCTTTCGGAGAAATCCCCCTCAGGACCGACAATAAGTGCTGCCGAACCCCCCACCTCTTCTCTTTGCAGAACTTCAAGAAATTGCTCCTTGCAAGAGGCATCGGCAAGGAATACCCGCTGCTTTTTCCCGGAAAGACCAACGAGGAAGTCCTCCCACGACTCAAAAACCCGTACCGCGGGAAACCAGGTTCTCCCGGACTGTTTGCAGGCACTCACGACGATTTTCTCCCATCTCGCCATGCGGTCCTTTGAAACCCGCTCTTTTACGGAGCGTTCTGCCGGGAAAAACCCAATCTCCGTGACCCCTATTTCGACGAGTTTCTCTATCATCCAGTCCATCCGCGCTGGGCTTCTGAGGAAACCTTGCCAGACGGAGAGGAAAAAAGAAGGAACTGCATCCTCCACCTTTTCTTCAACGAGCACCAGGGCATGCTTGTCTTTTCTCTCGAGCAGTACCCCCCGATACAGTCCCCCCCTGCCATTGCCAATGAGGACAGACGCCCGGAGGGGAACTCGCTGTACCTGAAGATGGTGGGTTTCCTCAGGAGAAAGCACAATAACTTCCCCAATTCGGGGCGTCGGGTGGAAGAGAAAACGACCCATGGGTGTCACTCCTCAGGGTGGATGAAGGCCTCCCGCAGACGGTCAAAAAATCCTCCCTTCCGGTTCTCTCCAGAAGTCCCGTCCTGAACACTACCACGCTCGATCTCAAGGAGCCGTTCCAGAAGTTTTCGGTGCTCCCCACTGACCCCCCGGGGGACATAAAGTCGTACCCGCAGAATCTGGTCTCCTCGGGTCCCCGTCCGGGGATCAGGAAGACCCTTCCCGCGAAGGCGCAAAAGAGTTCCGCTCTCCGTCCCGGGAGGAATGCGGATCCTTTCGCTTCCTTGCAAGGTAGGAACCTCGACTTCGTCCCCAAGGACAAGTTGAGCGTAAGTGACGACAAGGTCATAGTAGAGATCCTGTCCCCTCCGTTCCAGAAGTCGATGCGGTTTCACCTTTACGAGGACATAGAGATCTCCTGGAGGACCTCCATGTTCACCTGCTCCTCCCTCTCCCGAGATCCGTAGGCGATACCCTGTGTCCACTCCAGGGGGAACCCTGATCTTCATCTTTCGTTCCCTCTGGACTTTCCCTCGACCCCGACAGGTGGCGCAGGTCTCTTCCACCACCCAGCCCCTGCCCTGACAGTACGGGCATGGACGGGACGTAATGATGGAACCAAAGAAAGAGGTCTGAGTATGGCGTATTTCTCCTGTACCGTGACAACTACCACAGGAAACCTTTCTTCTTCCCCCTATCCCCCGGCAGTCAGGGCACTCCTCCAGACGCCGGAAGGATATCTCTTTTTCGGTACCGAACGCGGCCTCCTCAAATTCCAGCGTAATCTCAACCGTGACATCCTCACCCCGAACAGGCCGCGCCGCCCGTTCCCTCCGCCGGGTTTGCGTTCCGGATCCAAAAAAGAAATCGAAGATATCCCCAAAACCCGTGAACTCCCGGAAAATCTCAAAATCGGGTCCAAAATCACCATACCCTGCTTGTGCCTCGCCTCCGAAAGCACTGTGCCCAAAACGGTCGTACAGAGCCCGTTTCTCGGGGTCGGAGAGAACCTGGTAGGCTTCGTTAATCTCCTTGAACCGCTCAGCCGCCTCCTTGTCCCCGGGGTTTACGTCGGGGTGATACTGGCGAGCCAGGCGACGGTATGCCTTTTTAATCTCTTCCTGGGTCGCGTTCCGGTCAACCCCAAGAATCTCATAGTAATCCCGTTTCATTGCCCACCCACCTTAGCGCTTCTTACAAAAAAAGAAAGCCCATATCCTCCAGGATATGGGCTTTCTTTCCGTCACTTTCCTTCGTCATCCACAACCCGGTAATCTGCGTCCACGACGTTATCCCGAGTGTTCCCGGTAGCGCTACCCCCTGAGGAGTAGCCACTTGAAGACCCGCCCTGGGCCGCCTTCTGGTAGAGCTCCTGAGCCATAACGTGCGAGGCCGACTGGAGATCGTCCATCTTCCGGCGAATGTCTGCGACATCGGTGCCCTTCAGGGACTCCTTCAGAGCGTTCAGTGCACTCTCGACACGAGACCTCGTACTCCCTGAGAGCCGATCGCCTGATTCGCGGAGCGTCTTTTCCACCGTGTAGATGAGGTTATCCGCCTGGTTCCGGAGTTCTGCTTCTTCCCTCTTGCGACGGTCCTCCTCGGCATAGAGTTCGGCCTCCCGGATCATCCGCTCGATCTCCTCCTTGGTGAGGCCACTTGATGCTTTAATGGTGATGGCCTGCTCTTTGCCCGTCGCAAGGTCCTTGGCCGAGACATGGAGAATACCATCGGCATCGATGTCGAATTTCACCTCAATCTGTGGTACACCCCGTGGAGCCGGAGGAATCCCGGTGAGCTGGAACCGGCCAAGAGAGAAGTTGTCCTTCGCCATGGGTCGTTCGCCCTGGAGAACGTGAATTTCCACCGTTGTCTGGTTATCTGCAGCAGTGGTGAAGATTTGGCTCCGCGAAACCGGAATGGTGGTGTTTCGCTCGATGATTTTCGTAAAGACGCCACCAAGGGTCTCAATACCCAGGGAGAGAGGCGTAACGTCAAGGAGAAGAACGTCCTTCACCTCTCCCTTGAGGACACCAGCCTGGATGGCTGCACCCATGGCAACAACCTCGTCAGGATTGACACCCCGGCGAGGCTCCTTCTTAAAGATTTTCTCGACAATTTCCTGGACTTTCGGCATCCGGGTCATGCCACCGACAAGAATCACTGCGTCGATATCTTCGGGTTTGAGACCGGCGTCACGCATGGCCTGTTCGCAGGGTCCAATGGTTCGCTCAATGAGGTCAATGGTCAGCTGCTCGAGCTTTGCCCGGGTAATGGTCATGACCAGGTGTTTTGGACCGGTGGCATCGGCAGTGATGAAGGGCAGATTGATCTCTGTCTGCAGTGCCGTAGAGAGCTCGCACTTTGCCTTCTCCGCAGCTTCCTTCAGACGCTGAAGCGCCATCTGGTCGCCCCGGAGGTCAATCCCCGTGTCTTTGCGGAATTCCTCGATGATATAGTCCATGAGTCGGCGGTCGAAATCGTCGCCGCCGAGGAATGTATCCCCAGCAGTCGCCTTGACCTCAAAGACTCCGTCGCCAATTTCAAGGATGGAAATATCGAACGTTCCGCCTCCAAGGTCGTACACCGCGATGATTTCTTCCTTCCCCTTCCCAAGGCCGTACGCCAGGGCTGCTGCAGTGGGTTCGTTGATGATGCGTTTGACATCGAGTCCTGCGATTTTTCCTGCGTCTTTGGTCGCCTGTCTCTGGCTATCGTTAAAGTAGGCTGGAACGGTGATAACGGCCTCCTGGATTTTCTCCCCCAGGTACTCCTCGGCGTCCTCTTTGAGTTTACGGAGAATCATTGCCGAGATTTCCGGAGGAGTGTAGATCCGGTCCCCCACTTTGACACAGGCCTCACCGTGTTTCCCGGGGACAATCTCGTAGGGGAGCACACGGCGGGCTTTTTCCACTTCAGGATCGTCGTAACGGCGACCCATAAGCCGCTTGATAGAGAAAATAGTGTTTTTGGGATTCGTGATCGCTTGCCGTTTGGCCAGCTGCCCCACCAGGATCTCGCCCTGTTTGGTGAATGCCACAACTGACGGAGTCAAACGAGATCCTTCCTTATTGGGAATGACGACCGGCTGGCCACCTTCAAGATAAGCGACCACCGAGTTTGTTGTTCCAAGGTCTATCCCAATGACTTTGGGCATTTCCCTCAACCTCCTTTCAGGCCATTCTGTCCTGTAAGATGCGGTTCACCTTGACCTGCGCTGGGCGCAGGACCTCATCGTGATAGAGATACCCTTTTCGTATCTCTTCGACAATTTCAAAGTCCTCCCGGTCAGGGAGGGAAACCGTCATCATCGCCTCATGGTACTTGGGGTCAAACTTCTGACCCATGGTCTCTATGGGTCGAACACCCTCCTTCTCAAGAATCCCCAGGAACTTCCGGTAAATGAACTCCACACCCTGGAGGAACGCCTCATGAACTTCATTTTTCTGTCCCTCGGCAAGGGCCTTTTCAAGGTCATCGAGAACGGGAAGGAGTTTCAGAATCAAATCTCGATTGGCGGTCTTCACAAACTGCTGCCTGTAGAGCATTTCTCGTTTCCTGAAGTTATCGAAATCAGCCTTTACGCGTTTGAGGTCATTCAGGTACTCATTGGCCAGCTGCTCTTTCTCAAGGGCTTTCTGCTTTTCCTCCTCAAGGGCTGCTCTGAGCTTTGCGATTTCTTCTTGCAGTGATGCTTCCCCGGTTTCCTGGAGTGGGATGGATTGCTCATGGCTCGTTTCGTCATGCAAAAGTTCCTCCTTGTTCTCCATGTTGCCACCTCCTTTCCTTTACCTTCTTCGACTATTCACAGTTTATCGAGCAACTCTTCATTTGTCAAGTAAGGTCAAAAAATTTCTTCCTCCAGACACAAAAACCCTCCCCATGAGGGGAGGGCTGGTCTCCGGGAAATCCCCCACCGTCACACAATATAAGGTTCCAGGAGCTTCTTTGCCAGGAGAATTCCCCGGAGTTTGCTCTCGGTGTCCTTCTCAAAACTCCGGTCCTCGTGCTCGATGCTCACCACGTAGTCATACCCGACCTCGTGGAGTGCCGTCAAAAAGGCAGACCAGTCGATGTCTCCTGTTCCGGCTACCTTGTCCACGTACCAGCCAAAACCGAAAATCCCCACTTCATACAGTTTGTCCCAGAGGATTTTCGTGTCCTTGGCATGGACATGGAAGATTTTCTCCTTGAAGTCATACACTACCCGGACGTAGTCAATCTGCTGCCAGATGAGGTGGGAGGGGTCAAGGTTCAACCCAAAGTAGGGAGAGGGAATGGCCTCAAACATCCGTTCCCAGATATAGGGAGTGGTGGCGAGATTCGTCCCTCCGGGCCAGCGGTCCAAGGTGTACAGCATGGGGCAGTTCTCAATGGCGAGCTTCACCCCATGGTCCTCGGCGAACTTCACAAGGTCGGGGAAGACCTTGCGGAATTCCTCAAGGGCCTCTTCCACGTTCATCTTCGGATCCCGACCAACGAAAGTCCCAACCACCAAAACCCCAAGCATCTGCGCCGCCTTGATGACCTTCTTGAGATGCTCATGGTAAAAGCGGCGGTTCTCGAGGTTAGGATCGAGGTTATTGGGGTAGTACCCAAGCGAAGAAATGGCAAGCCCATGGGAGGCAAAGAGCTCCCGAATCCGGGCAGCCTCCTCTTCGGTGAGACTGGCAACATCGATGTGCTGGGTTCCGGCGTACCTCCGCTTTTCATAAACCTTCGGCCAGCAGGCCACCTCGAGCATTTGAAAGCCGTTTTGGCTAGCCCACGCAACGAGCTCTTCAAGGCTCATCTCGGGCAAACACGCAGTCATAAATCCCAGTTTCATGGCCTTCCCTCCTACCGTACCTGAACCCACGCGCCTTTTTGGGCGCTCTCGAGGATCGCTTCACACAGGACGACCTCCCGCAACCCATCCACAAAAGTGGGGAAAGTCCATTCCTCCCTTGGCTGGCCGTCGAGGATTGCAGAGTACACTTCCCGGAAGAAGTGTTTCGAAGTGTCCGGGAAACCTTCGTTGTGCCCTCCGGGGAAAGAGATGATCTGGCGCGTGGTTTCACTCACTAAAGACGGGTCCTTCATGAGAAGCTCGTTGGCCTTATCCCTTCTCCCAATCCACAGCTCGTTCGGTCGCTCCGAATCCCAAAAGAGCGCACAGAGAGACCCATCAATCTCGTAAGTGATTCTGTTCTTCCTTCCGGCCGCTACCTGGTTCACGGTCATCACCCCATGGGCACCACCGTCAAAATGTAGAAGCACGCTGGCGTAATCCTCGGTAGTGATGGGGACGGTTTCGTAATCTTCGGGCTTCAAAATCTTTCCGGCGTATGTCTCTACAGGCTTCAGAGGTTTTTTTCGAGTTTTGTGGAAGGTGGCAAAATCAGCGAAAACCTCTACTACTTGCTGTCCCGAGATGTACTCCACAAGGTCCAGCCAGTGGGAACCGATATCCGCCACCGCTCTCGAGGGTCCACTGAGCTCGGGCTCCAGACGCCAGTTGTAGTCCGTTTCGTAAAAGAGCCAGTCCTGAAGATACGAGCCATGGACGGCGAAAATCTTCCCAACCTTTCCCTGGCTTATCAGAGAACGCGCCTCCCGTACCAGGGGGTAAAACCGGACGTTAAAGTGCACTGCGTGAACCCTTCCTAATTTTTCGGCAAGCTCCACGAGCTCCTCGGCCTCTCTTCGGTTCATAGCCAGAGGCTTTTCACAGACCACGTGTTTCCCAGCAAGGAGGGCCTCCTTCACCATGGTGTAATGCAGGTGATTGGGTGTGCAGATGTGCACGACCTCGATATGGTCTTGCCGGAGCAGTTCCCGGTAATCTCCAAAAGCGCGTTCGACCGCAAGATCGTTTGCCTTACGACGAGCGACATCTTCATTAATATCAGCAAGCGCCACAACCTCGGCAAGGAAGGTCCGTCGCGCTGCTTCGATATGGGCGGGACCGATGAACCCAGTACCAATAACCCCAACCTTCAGCGTCCTTCTCACCCTATAACCCCCTTCTCCAGGCGTTCCTTTGCCCAGGTCGCCGTCCCAATAACCCCTGCGTCAAGACCAAGCTGTGCGGGAACGAATTGAATGGTGTCAACCGGAACCATGAAAAGCCGTTCCCGGAGGCCTTTGCGGATACTCTCAAAAAGGAGTTCCCCTGCCTGGGCAACACCCCCACCGATGACGATCATTTCCGGGTTCACCACCACGCAAATACAGGAGAGCGCCTGTCCAATGTACGCCCCACTCCGTTCGATGATTTCCAGAGCCACACTGTCTCCTTTCTGCGCTGCCTCAGCAATGACCTTTGGCGTGACCCGGGTGAGGTCATCGGCAACAAGGTCCCGAATCAGGGTGTCATTCTGCTGCACCAGAGCGCGCAAGGCCTGAGCCACCATGGCTGGGCCTGAAGCGTACGCTTCAAGACATCCCCGGTTACCGCACCCACAGCGCACGCCATTGGGCTCCACCGTGATATGGCCGAACTCCCCGGCGCTCCCATCCTTTCCGATGTAGAGCTCTCCGTCGATGATGACCCCTCCACCGATGCCGGTACCAATGGCCACCATGACCATGCTGTTGACAGCTTTCCCTGCACCAAATCGTTTTTCCGCCAGGGTAATTGCCCGGACATCGTTAATCACTGCTACGGGAAGCCCAAGGCGTTTCTCCAGCCACTCCTTCACCGGAACACCGTGCCACTTTCCAGGGAAGTTCGGCAGAAGAATCCCCACCCCGGTTTTCCAGTCGATGAGCCCCGGTATGCCGATTCCTGCCGCCCAGACCTTGAACCCCCGGGCTTCGAACCTCTGGCGAAGCTGGAGTGCTTCTTGGGCAATGTCATCAAGGACTTCCTGTGCGCTTCGCATGGCCCTCGTGGGGATGACGCTTCGCTCAAGTACCACTCCGTCCTTGTCCACAAGGGCGATTTTGGTATTTGTTCCCCCGAGGTCAATTCCCAGAAACAGCGCCTTGGCAACCATCGTCTCCCAACCTCCTACACTTCAACCTGGCGGCGAATCTGAGCCTGATCGGCAACAAGAAGGACCGTAAAGCGGAGGCGGTCTCCCCGGGCCACGGATTTCGTCCATTCCACAGGGACCTCATTCCGGAGGTACGTCACCCGTTCAATAATGAACGCTGGAAGGCCGACGCGACATTCAAGGTGTTGCGCTTCCTCCTTTCTCACTTTCCCAACTTCGTAGGTTTCATAGGCGTGGTCAAGGAGAAGACCGTACTTTTCCCGAAGCACTGCATAGAGCGACCCCCGCTCGAGGTCTTCCTCGATAAGCCCCGGACAGAGATACAGAGGAATAACAGTGGTTTCAAGGAGAATTGGCTCGTTGTTAGCACAGCGAACCCGGACAATCCGGTTCACCTTTTCCTCCTGTGCAGAAAGCCGGAGGATTTCCCGTATTTTGTCATCCGCAGTAACCACCTCGCAGGAAAGTACCCGGGAACTCGGCTGGAGACCAAGCTCAAGCATGTCCTCGGTAAAGCTGTAGAGCTTCGGCAGCCTTCGACGAAGTTTCGGAGAGGTGACGAAGGTTCCTTTCCCCTGTTTCCGGTAGAGAAATCCCTCTTCCACAAGGCTGTGAATGGCTTGTCGAACCGTGATCCGGCTCACCCCGTACTTCGCGCACAACTCGGTCTCTGGAGGAATCCGATCCCCCGGCTTGAGTACCCCGCTGAGAATCTGGCCTTTGAGGATATTCTTCAGCTGCTGGTACAGTGGAATACCACTCTCTTCAAGAATCTCAGGCATTGCTCCACCCTCCTGTTGTTCAGGATTCTTTCCCCTCCCGGGAGGAGTACGCCTTCTAAGTATACCGTACTCACCTTCTTTCAGCCATCATCCCAGGGGGTACCGGGAAACGCTCACCGCCCCTTTACCTCTGTGGGCAGGGAGGCTACCAGGGCAAGGTTTCCATTGAGTATGACATCCTCCTCAAGGAGGAGACCGGCATTAGCTCCATCGGTAACGGCTCCCCGGAGATTGCGGACTTCCTTTGCATCGCCGATTTTCCCAACAAGAAGTCCCGCTTCAAGGCACTGCCTGTAGAAAGCATCGTTGGGCACAACCTTGGCGAGGATGACCTGGTCGACTTTGATCACCCTTCGTCTGAACTCACTGTCCTGAAGCACAACCTCTCCCTCGGGGCGAATTTCAAGCACTGTTGTCTGGGTAAAGACCGTTACCGGATGCTTGTAAGGACGAAGGGTGAGGGCCTCACCATTCCCTCCTGCAAAACGTTTCATCATGACGTCCCGGTGGCACGGTTCCATCCAGGAAGCAAACTCCCGGTTTTCGGTAACAATGTAGACCTTCTTTCCTTCGAATCCGAGTTTCTCTGCAGTGTCTGCCGCTCCAAAATGGTCCCCCCAAATGAGTACCGTTTCCCCACATTCCAGTGGCTTTGGCCTATCACCCGGGTAGTACGCGCACCCTATGGCTTTACACCGAAGAACCTCATCAAAGGAAACCACAAAAGGCAGATCAATACCGGGAATATCGGGACGAAGAACCCTGCCCCCGGTGGCCACAAGAACAACGTCGAAAGCCTTAAGATCCTCGATGGTGGGCTCGGTCCGAAGACGGACGGTAACACCAAGCTGCGTGATTTGTTCCCGTAGCCAGTCAGCATACCAGCGCATTTTCGTTTTCCCCGGAACAGTACAGCAGAGGAGTATCGCTCCTCCCAGTTCTCCGGTCTTCTCAAATACCGTGACCTCATGACCTCGCAGGGTGGCAATTCTCGCTGCCTCAAGGCCACCTGGACCCCCACCGACGACGGCAACCCGAAGGGGCTTCCTGGCCTTCGGAAGATCGATAAACCGTTCGTCACCCATTGCAGGGTTGATTGCACAGCGACACTCCCGCTTAACCATAAGGGATTCCTGCCAGCATCCCACAAGGCACGAGATGCACTTACGGATTTCCTTCACTCTTCCCTCTCTGGCCTTGTTTGCCCAGTAGGGATCTGCAATGAGCTGTCGCGAGAGCCCAACCATGTCGGTTTTTCCTTCAGCGAGAATTCGCTCACAGTACTCAGGGTCCCGCAGGGTATGACTCGTTATAACAGGAATCCTGACGTGTTTTTTGATTTCCCAGGCAGCATAGGTGTTCCACCCCTGAGGGTAGTACATGGGATCCATGGTCGGTCCGGGCACCTCGAACGTTCCAGCACTGATGTCAAGGAACGCCACACCGTTTTCTTCCATCAGCTTGGCAATCTTAATGCTCTCTTCGAGAGTCCTGCCTCCCTCGATCCACTCTTCTCCGGAGTACCGGATACCGATGGGGAAGTTCTTCCCACACTTCCGCTTGATACGGTCGATAATCTCAAGGACAAATCGCATCCGGTTCATGAAACTCCCACCAAACCGGTCATTCCTCCGGTTGATGTAGGGACTCATGAACTGGGCAATGAGATATCCGTGGGCTCCATGGAGCTCCACAGCATCGAAACCCGCCTGCTGAACGCGCCAGGCAGCCTCAGCGAACTTCTCAATGAGGTCATAAATCTCCTCGATAGTCATAGCCCGGATGGATTTCCCTTTCTTGGAAACTTCCTCGGCGTAGACGATTTCGTGTCCTGCAGAACCGGGAAGGGACACCACCATATCAGTAGCGGAGAAAAGGTCTTTCCTCGGCCAGGCTGCCTGCCGTCCCGGATGCTGGATCTGCACAGCGCATCGTGCTCCGTGACGGTGCATTGCTTCGGCAAGACGGGCAAGCCCGGGGATCATGGGATCTTCATCCGCTGCAAGGCAGGTCACAGTGGGTCTTCCCGTTGCCTTGTCGGGAGTTGTCGCGCCAACAATGATGAAGCCGCAGCCCCCCTTGGCAATTTCCTCATGGTACCGGATAACTCGCTCGTTCACCGAGCCGTCGGCGTTTGCTGAACTGATATCCGTAGGCACATGGACAATCCGGTTAGGGACGACAAAGTTCCCAATCTCGATAGGAGAGAAAAGATGGGGGAAATATGGATTCTTCACTGGAATGCCTCCTCTCGTCGTACTCAACAGCACTCTTCCTTCCCTTTTCTCCGGTAACACTCCTCCATAATCTCTTCAGTCCTCGTTGCCCCAAACCTCGTGGCACCCACCTCTCGAACCTTCAGGGCGGCATCGAGATCCCGTACGCCTCCCGCTGCCTTGATCTGGACTTTTGGAGAAACGGACTGCCTCATCAGGATAAGGTCCTCAATGGTCGCACCTCCGGGGCCAAACCCTGTGGAAGTTTTGACAAAGTCAGCCCCTGCCTCTTCAGCGAGCCTGCACCCGATGCGTTTCAATTCATCCGTGAGGTAGCAGTTCTCAAGGATGACCTTCACAATGACTCCGTGCCGGTGGGCAACCTCCACCACTGCCTGGATGTCTTGCTTCACGTACTCAAAGTCGCGGGAACGGAGTTTCCCAATATGGATAACCATGTCGAGTTCTTCTGCTCCATCGCGAATGGCCTGCTCCGCCTCGAAGACCTTGGTTTCCGTCTTGTGAGCACCGTGGGGAAAGCCAACCACAGCCCCAACCTTGACTTTGCTCCCCTCAAGGAGCTTCCTGGCCAGGGCTACATCAGAAGGGCGACAACACACCGAGGCAACGTTGTACTTCCTGGCAATCTCACACCCCCTCACAATGTCCTCATCGGTGAGATCGGGTCGAAGGAGGGAATGGTCAATCATTTTGGCAATGTCTTGACAGGTGTAATCCACCACCACACCTCCTTTGTAATAACAAAATAAAAACATGATATCGCTATCCATTGTAAAAGAACATTGCCAGCCTCGTCAAGGGGGCTTCGCGAAAATCCCTGGTGGTGGTTACTTCCGTTCTCCCCAGAGGAGACTCAGACGTTCCGCAAGGACCTTTTCATAACCGCGCTGGGTGGGACGATAGTACACTCTCCTTCCCAGCGAAGTGGGAAAGTACTCCTGAAGCACAAACCCTTCCGGAAAATCGTGGACGTACTGGTATTCCTTGGCGTACCCCATTTGCCGCAAAAGCCCGGTGGGAGCATTGCGAAGGTGTAAGGGAACAGGAAGCGAGCCGTATTTCCTCACATCCTCCAGAGCCTCCTGAAGTGCCCGGTACGAAGCGTTGCTCTTTGGGGCACAGGCGACATAGACTGTGGCCTGCGCAAGGGCGAGTCGCCCTTCAGGCTCTCCCAGAAAATCGAAAGCCTCCCGAGCAGCCAGGGCAATGAGCAGTGCCTGAGGATCGGCATTTCCGACGTCTTCCGAAGCACAGGCAATGAGACGACGCAGAATAGCATGGGGGTCTTCTCCAGCTTCAAGCATTCGCGCAAGCCAGTACAGTGCCGCGTCGGGGTCACTTCCTCGAAGACTCTTATGGTAGGCCGAAAGGAGGTTATAGTGTTCCTCCCCTGACTTATCGTAGAGGTAGGAGACTTTCTGGAAAAGGCCCTGCAAGAAATCAACATCAACCTGCTTTTTGCCTTCCTGCCTCGCAAGGTGGGCAGCAGTTTCAAGCATATTCAGCGCCTGACGGGCATCACCATCGGCAAGACGGGCAATCCACTGCAGGGCTTCCTCTTCAAAGGGTGGAGCCTTCCCCCGGAGGCCCCGCTCTTCCTCAAGGGCACGTCGAAGGAGATACAAAAGGTCTTCAAAAGGTATTTCCCGGAAGACGACCACTTGTACCCGGGAAAGGAGGGGTGGAATGATTTCAAAAGAGGGATTCTCCGTGGTGGATCCGATAAACGTGATAAGCCCCTCCTCAACGTAGGGCAA
Organism: Candidatus Caldatribacterium californiense OP9-cSCG; assembly: GCA_000353875.1. Lineage (GTDB taxonomy): Bacteria > Atribacterota > Atribacteria > Atribacterales > Caldatribacteriaceae > Caldatribacterium > Caldatribacterium californiense. The sequence goes on from APKF01000111.1 coordinate 25,328, forward strand.
AAGGAGACTTTGCTGGCCCTTGTGGAAGCGGTGCACTTCATCGATAAAGAAAACGGTTTTCTTCCCATGGAATTTCAGGACATTTTCAGCTTCCTGCACCGCTTCCCGAATCTCTTTGACCCCCGAAGCCACTGCGCTCAGGGAAGTCATGCGGTACCCACAGGCTTCGGCAAGAAGAAAGGCCACAGAGGTCTTTCCCGTTCCCGGTGGCCCCCAGAAAATGAGAGAGGGGAGAAATTGGGCTTCCACAATCCGGCGCAACAACCCCTGGGGACCCGTAAGATGGGGCTGTCCCACAACTTCATCCAGCGTTCGGGGACGCATTCGAAAGGCAAGAGGCTTTGTTTCTTCCCGGACTCCAAAGAGCTCTCCTTCCCTGAAAACCGTCACTCTCTCCTTCCTTAGAACTTCTGTTCTACAGTAACATTATATTCCTCGGGGCAAAAGAACACAAGCCTTTATTCCCGAAAGGCAAGGGAGACCGTTCTGGAATCCAGTGCCTGGGCCAACCCTTCCCGGAGTACCCCGAGGACCCTCTCGATCTCAGCAAGCCAGAAGAGGGTGAGACGGGAAAACTGAAGGAAGCATCCCCCAGTGACCCGCTGCAGCATCCCAAGAAACGACGTTTCCGAAAGGAGCGCTCCCATATCTTCTGCATCAAGGCATGAAAGGTCCGCAAGATACGCCTTTACGGCTTCCTGGAAGACATACTCTTCGAGGGGAATGAACCCCTGTTGAGGACAGGCATCGATAAGGGAATGGAGAAGCTTTCTCACCACATTCTCCAGACGCCTCATCGCTACCGCAACACCTCTTTGACAATCTCCACCGTCTCGAGGATGTCCTCTCTTGTTACCTCTCTTGAGGTCACAAACCGGACAAGCGATGCAGAAACCGGGGTAGCCAGAACACCCCGTTCCTGAAGAAGCTCGACGAAGCGATGCGCAGTAAGGTCTTTTCGGTGCAGGTGAAGCAGGACAAAGTTCGTCTGCACCCGGGAAAGGTCCACAGAAAGCCCCTCAATCTCTGCAAGTCTTTCGGCAAGAAGTCGAGCGTTTCTGTGGTCCTCTTCAAGACGAGCGATATTCTCCGGAGAGAGTGCCACAATTCCACAGGCACAGAGCCACCCGGTCTGGCGCATTCCCCCTCCAAGCATTTTCCGGTACCGCTTTGCTTCTTCGATGAAATCCCGGGGACCAGCAAGGAGCGAACCCACAGGAGCTCCAAGCCCTTTCGAGAGGGAAATCATCACTGTATCCGCACAGGCGGCGATGTCTTTCGCAGGAATCCCAAGGTACACCGAAGCATTGAAAAGGCGGGCCCCGTCGAGATGGACCCGTAATCCAACCTCTTCTGCCAGGTGCTTGATGGCCCTGAGCTTCTCAAGAGGAGGAACGATACCCCCATAGCGGTAATGGGTGTTCTCAAGACAAATAAGACGAGTACGGGGATAGTGGATATCCCGCGGGCGAATCGCCCGACGAACATCATCGGGATCCGGAGCACCATCCTCTCCCCGGATCGTCCGTACCATGAGTCCCGCTATAGCCCCGATACCTCCGGTTTCTGAGGTTCGAATGTGGGCGTTTTCTTCAAGAATAACCTCATCCCCTCGAGTGGTATGGGTGAGAAGGGCCACGAGATTCCCCATGGTGCCACTGGGGAGAAAGATACTCGCTTCCTTCCCCAGAAGGGATGCCGCCAGGGATTCGAGCTCGTTCTGCATGGGGTCTTCACCGTACACAGAATCTCCCAAAGGAGCCTGAAAGGCGAACCGCTTCATTTCCTCCGTGGGGAGAGTGATGGTATCCCGGCGGAGGTCAATGATTCTTCTCTTCATCGTCTCACCTCAGGCCAGAAAAGCAGTGAAAACCTCTTTGAGGATCTCCTTGTCATCCTGAGTAATGGTCCTTCCCTCTTTCAACTCCTCAATACAGTACCCCCCAATGCTCGCAGCAACCATCCGCAAGAGTGCATCTCCCGAGATTTTCTTTCCAGTCCTCGTGGTCACTTCTCCAATCTTCTCTGCTATCCTCTTCCGAATCTCCTGAAGCCTCCGGGCGACTTCCTGGAAACGCTGACAGGCCTCGTCATGGCTCAGAAGGTCAAAGGCAGCACGCTGGAACACAAAAAGGAGATCCCTTTTCTCTGAGAAAAACTCACAGTAGCAATCCACAATCCTTGCTAGAATCTCTTTAGCATTTCCCCTGGGGAGGGTACTCTCTAAGGCTGTGGCGAGTTCCTCAAAAACCTCCTGAATGACTCTCATGAGGAGGTCGAGCTTATTTTCAAAATAGTAGTAAATTGTGGACTTTTTCACTCCTGAAAGGGCAGCCACGTCTTCGAGAGTGGCATCGAAAAAACTCTTTTCGGCGAAAATCTTCTTCGCCGCTTCAAGAATCTTTCTCCTCGTGTCCTCCAACACTCACCACCTCAGAAGCTGTACTTTACCTCAAGAGCAATCCCCTCACCAACTCTACCCAGTTTGCTCCCCTGGGCGCCTGAAGAGACGGAATACGTCAAGGTGACATTCCAGTTATCCCCTGGTTTATATTCCGTCCCAAGCATCCATACCGTGCTTCCATCTTCAAGACTCGTAACACAATTCAGAAAAGGCTTCCACTTCCCGTCTTCGCTCTGCCAGTCGACATGGAAATATCCGTACGGGGAAACCCGCTCTCCCTCTTCCCAGAGGTTCCCCAGGAAGTAGGCGAGATTCACATAGGTGTTGTTCCAGGAATAGTCGACCCCGAGACTCGCCTTCCAGTACGGCGCATCGAAAACGGGAATTTGCACCTCTCCCCCCTGGGAAAGGGCCACGGTGTGTATCCACTTTTCGGGAACCACAAAGGCCACGTCTCCCCGGAGGGTGAGTCCCTCTATCCCGGCAAGGGTCCCCTGGAACTCCAGACCGAGGATGGACCTTTTCGGATACCCCGAATGCACCCGAACATCCCACAGGCCTTCGGGAAGAAGGGTAATGGTGGTTTCTCGAGGGTACGATGAAAGGAAATATCCTTGAATGTAGCTCAAAGCAATGTCAAAAGCACCCATCGATCCCCGGGCCCGGAGAGCCCAGATAGGAGAGGAAAAACTCACCGGCGGCTCATCCCTGGTGATGACCATGTTCGTCCTCTGTGGGTCCACCCCAAAGGGGAGGAGAGAGGGAAGGAGAAATTGTTTCTCCACAAATTCGGGGACGAAATTGGCTACAAACCTCGGCTGGTAGAAAAACTCCAAAGACCAGGTTGCATTAAGATACCACTCAAGGTCAAGTGCCGGAACGGGAATCTTCTCCCCGAGGATGTCGGCGCTGAGATCTCGGGAGAACGGGCGGGGATTCAGGACGTCCACAGGGCTCATAACGTCTGAGGCTCCCCAGGTGATCTCAAGAAGCCCCACCCGGAAGTCTGTTTCATCCCAGGGGGCCTGAACTCCCTGGAAACTGACCTCCCGCACCCGCAAGGGGCGAATATTGTTCTCGTCCTGGTACTTCAGGAGAAGCTCCACGTTGCCGAAATAGCGGCTGTCCAGGGGTATGGTGGAAGAAAAATTCACCTTTATGCCGTAGTCGAGATCCCTCTCCTGGAAGCTGTAGGAGCTGAAAGCTGCAACGTTCCCCTGGGTCTCAAGAGCCCAGACCGGGCCCAGAACATAGCCAAAAAGGAGAACAACCACTCCTGTCAGAAACCGCTTCATTGGCGTCACCTCATAATGTCGGCCGCTGAATGGTGCGGACGCTGAAGAAATCATCAGGTAGAGGGATGTCCTCCTCGATGGACGAAACCTCCATGATGGTTGCATGGTTTTCCTTCACATCTTTCAGGGAGAGCTTGAGAATCTGAATACTCCCATCTTCTCTTTCCCGAACCTCATGAACTTCCAGCGTTTTCCAGAGATTTCCGGCGGTGTCGAAGAAGTCAATCTTTTTGAAGTAGAACTTTTCCTTGTCCACGGTCATGTCAAGTTTCCCATACTTTGAGTCTGCCTTTTTAGGGATAAGCTCAAGGTAGTAGTTGGTGTCATCCTCCCCTTTCAACGTGCTCTCGTAATCCTCCTTGCCGTAGCCTCCAGAGAGATCATCGTAACTAAAATCCGTCCCCATGAATTTTTCACTCTTGCTCGAGCCAGCAATGAGACGAACCTTCTTGTATGCCGGCATGTAGAGGTAGATTTTCTCACCGTTTCGAAGACTCAATAGCGTAACCCCCTTGACATCTGCAGGGCTCAAGAAACGAAAAATGATGGAGACCTTGTCTTCCCCTTCATCCTTAGAGTACATGACCATCTCCCGTGTTTCCTCTTTCCCCGAAGCATCAACAAGCACAATTCTGCCAACCGTCTTCTGAGTCGTAAACTGCGTCCGGCGCGCCTCCATTTCGTCGAGGATCTCCGAAGCGGTGAGGGCGAACACACGACCTGCGACAAAAAGGAACAGTACGAGGAAAACCAGAGCAATACCGCGCTTCATCAGACATTCCCCCTTTGCTGGGCTTTATTGTTTCCGAGGTACTCCTCAAGGTGCAGTAAGAGAGCCAAAGCAAGGAAGGTGTAGAAAACCCCGATGAGGAGCACCGTTGCCACCAGGGAACCGAAAATCCGTAGCATATGAATGCGAGAAAGGGCAAGGACGTAGAGACCCCCGGCAACACCCAGAGCGTTCAGCAGAATACCTCTGCCCGTATTGGTGAACGTTGCCTGAAGGGCCCGAGTTCCAGGGTTCTGCGCAACTTCTCTATACCAGCGGGCCGTGAAGTGAATGGCGTAATCAATCCCCGCACCAATGGCAATGCTCGCCACCATGAGGGTAGCTACATTAAGCGGGATGCGGAACCATCCCATCACCCCAAAAGATGTCACCACGGTGAGTAGAATAGGAACCATGGCGATGCTTGCCCGTCGTAAAGACAAAAGCTGCAACACAAGAAGGCCAAAGACAATCACCAGGGCAAGGAACATGCTCTTAGCCTGCTGACTGAAAAGCATTTCGTTGATATGGTTGGCGATAATCGGGGTTCCGGTAATCCTGTAGGCAACCGTTATATCGCCATCCTCTGCCTCAAGGTATACCGCCTCGTCAAGGACCTCATACAGCGCGAAGTCACAGCTTTTTTCAAAACGAACACCCGAAAGTTCTTCCAGCTTTTCCCGCAAGGTCTCAACCTTTACCCTTTTGGCCACCCGCTCAAGGGATGTTTCGAGAACACTCCCCAGGTACTCAGCGCTCTCGGCATCAAGGCCAAGCTGCTCTTCAAGAACTCTCGGAAGAGGGAGGTTTCCAGCAAGGCTCTCAACGAGAGCCACCTGAACTGCCTCTTCCTCAAGGCCCAGATCTTCAATTTCAAGGCGAGCATCCTGGACAATCCGCTGAACAAACTGGTCATCTTTCCTGATAAATTCCTGCCAGGGTTTTTCAAGGAATTCAAGAACGACAGCGTGAGCTTTTTCCCGGGGAAGGGAAACGCCAAAAAGGGCGAGATCCTCGATAATGGTCTTTGCGAGGAATTCTCGGGCTTCGGCAGTCTCAAGGGGAACCCGCTTCACTCGCTTCGGACGGCTCTCAAGGAATGCCCGTGCTTTTTTGAGTTCTTCCCTGAGCTCCGCTGAGGTTGTTTCCCGGGCTTTGAACTCGATGAACGTCTCCCGCCCATCCTCGGTCATTCTCCCCTTCAGATACTCGTTATCGTTCACAAAGAACCACAGGTTGTTGATTTTCTCTTCCTCAAGGGGAATTGCTCGCCATCCCTCTATGGCCTCGTTGAGATCCAGAAGAAAAGAGGCCAAAGAGGAAGGTTCCTGGAAGTTCTGGAACCTCTTCAGATACTGGGCAATCCGGATCATCTCCCGGAGTACAAAGGGTTCTCTGATATTCTCTGTAGTTATGCAGAGGTAATTGTAGTCCGTGCTCCCAAAGCGGTTCTTAAAGTACTCGACGAGTTTCGTGATGGGATGTTCTGCGCCCATTTGCATCCGGATTGTCGTCTCTACGTGAATCCTGGGAATACCGACACAGAGGATGCCCGTAACAGCCACAAGGAAAAGCACAACAGCGCGTTTCCGGTGGAGCAAGGAGTGACTCAGAAAACGCAAGAATCGGTGGAAATAGTCTCCCCCGTTTTCTCCGGAATGCTCCAGGTGATGGGGAACGTACCGGATAGGGAAAACCGTATAGAACGCCCCCAGGGAAAAAGTCGAAAGAACCATTCCGAAGAGGACGCCTAAAGCCGCATAGAGACCAAAATCGGAAACCGGCCGGATCTCGGCGGTAAGCAAAGACAAAAATCCGCCCATCGTCGTCAGAGCACTCATGAGAATGGGCAGAAAAACACCCTGCAGTGCCCGCTCCACCGCCTCTTTGCCCTCTGCGACTTTTCGCTCTTCATAGTAACGATTGATAAAGTGTATGCCATAAGCGCTGACCAGGGCGAGCAAGAGTACAGGGAGCGAAGCCGAAATGACGGTGAAGGATTTCCCCAAAAACACCGCAACACCCATAGCCCAGAGAGCTGAAAGCAGAGCCACAAAAATGGGTAAGAGCATTCCCCGAATACTCCGAAACCCAAACCAGAGGATGGCAAGGAGCACACCTCCCGCCACAGGCGTCAGAAGCCGCATGTTCCTCTGGGCGTCCTTTGACATTTCTTCCATGATGATGCGTGCCCCGAAGAAGGTTACCTGAACATCTGGGGGAATCTCGCCGCGGACCGTCTCCGTTACATCCCGGATGGCCTGCCCCTGGTCGACGTTGTCGAAAAAGGAAACTACAACAATGGTCCCTCTGCCGTCGGGAGTCACGATCTTCCCCCACACCAGGTCGTTACCCACTAAGCGTTCCCGGAGTGCTCGGGCTTCTTCCTGGCTTTTGGGGAGAGCCTCCACAACTTCCCGAACCTCGATGCCGTATTCTGTGGTGAGGATTTCCGGCATATTCGTAAGGGCGGTAACCTTCTGAACCACAGGGAGGTTCTCAATCTTCTCCACCACATTCTGGAGAAGGGCGAGGTGTTCGGGGGTGAAAAGGTCGTCAAACTCCAAGGCCACGATCATGCTCTTTTTCTGAAAACCGGAAAACTTCTCTTCCAGGGTGTTGTAAAACGATACTTCGGGGTCGCTTTCAGGAACATACTTGGTGACATCGTCCTCAAAGTGGATGCTCTGCAGCTTCCAGAGGAAAAGCAGGGTGAGGAAAAGGGTTATCCCGAGAATAGGCCAGGCGTACTTCCGAACCCACCGGGCAAGGCGCTCCATCCATTACCACCTCCAGGGAACCATCTGACCGTTCAGTCGAAAATTATACTCCGATGCCTTCCTTCCCACAACTCCTGACACTGGACGCTATACCTCGAGTTTCCAGGCATTCCTGTAGCTTCCCAGAACCCTGAGGAAGGTACTCCGCGTTTTGAGTTCTTCAAGGAGCTGCTGGTACTTCTCCTCGACCAGATTTCCCTCCCAGTCCACGTAAAAGAGGTATTCCCAGGGCCTTCCTATGAAAGGGCGGGACTCAAGTTTTAAGAGATTCACGCCCCTTCGGGCAAATACCCCTAAAGCCTCGTATAACGCTCCCGGGTAGTTCCGGAGAGCAAAGACACAGGAAACCTTATCGTGTTCAGGAAGGGGTTCAAAACGCGTGGCAATGATGATGAAGCGGGTGAAGTTTCGAGGGTTATCTTCGATATCCTCTTCCACCTTCTCAAGACCATATTTGGCAATGGCCTCATCGCTTGAAATGCAACCGCTCCCAGGACCAAACTCGGCAGTTCTTCGGGCTGCTTCTTCCGTACTCCCTACATTGATGATCCGCACACCCCTAAGACGCTCGAGAAACTTCCCACACTGGGCGAACCCCTGAGGATGCGCAAAGAGCACCCGGAGGGTATCTTTCGCTGTTCCGGGGTAAAGCCCCAGGTGCTGGGAAACCCGGATGAAACGCTCTCCAACGATGAACGTTTCCGGAAACTCCAGAAGGAGGTCGAAATTGTGGTGAATACTCCCCGTGATGGTGTTTTCCAGGGGAACCACTCCGTGAGTTGCCTTGTTGCTCACCACCTGCTCAAAAACCTCGCGGAAGTTCTGGCAGGGAAGAAGTTCCACATCTTCCCCAAAGGAACGTCGAGCCACTTGGGAACTGAAGGATCCCTGTTCCCCAAGGAATGCCACTCTCGGCTTTTCGGGGTTTGAGCCTCCAGCGGTCCTTCCAGAGTACGGTACGGTTCCAGCAATGTCCTCCCGCTTGAGTTCCCGGCCCACGAGAACGCTGATCACCTCAAGGTCCCTCATGAGCTTGCGGAACTGCTCAAAGCGAAGGCTCTGAGGACCGTCGGAGAGCGCTCGCTCTGGCTCTGGATGCACTTCCACCATAACACCATCTGCTCCGCAGGCCACAGCAGCCCTTGCCATAGGGATGACTTTTTCCCTGAGACCTGTACCGTGGCTTGGATCCACCACAATGGGAAGATGCGAGAGTTCTTTTACCACCGGAATAGCGGTGAGGTCCAGGGTGTTTCTGGTAAAGCGTTCAATGGTCCGAATGCCCCGCTCGCAGAGAACCACCTGGAAGTTCCCAAGGCTTAGAATGTACTCCGCCGCGAGAAGCAGGTCCTCAACAGTGGCGGACATGCCTCGCTTTAGGAGAACGGGCTTCCGCAACATTCCCACCTTTTTGAGAAGCTCAAAATTCTGCATGTTCCGGGCACCAATTTGAATCATGTCCGCATACGCAGCCACAAGTTCAGCATTCTCGGGACTCGTCGCCTCGGTAACCACGGGAAGACCAAAACGTTCCCGGGCCCTGGCAAGGATTTCAAGCCCTGCCTCTCCCAGTCCCTGAAAGCTATATGGGGAAGTGCGGGGCTTAAAGGCTCCTCCCCGAAGGATATGGCCCCCGAAACGCCTCACCACTTCTGCAGTACGGAAGAGCTGGTCCTGCGACTCCACCGCACAGGGCCCGGCAATGACCACCACGGTTTCCCCACCTATGGCAACATCCCCAACCCGCACCACAGTGCCCTGTGGCAGGAAAGCACGATGGGCCAGCTGAAACGATGTCTCAAGGTCAATCACCCGTTCCACAAAGGAGGCAGGAAGGACTTCAGAAGCGGGGAAAGTCCGCTCACTGACCACAACCGTCTTTTTCCCGTCAAAATCCACAAAGTGCACCACAAAGCCACGATGCCGAAGGCTCTCCTGAAGTTCACGCTTTTCCTTCTCATCAAGAACATGATTCCCGATAACTATCACGCATCCTCACTCCGGAGAAAGAATCGGCCACTGGCCTTCGTTTCTTCCTGGCAGGCGTGGCATTCTCTTATCGAAGCGCAGGCATCAAACCCCCGAAAGAACAGCCCTCCCTCGTACGAACACCGGAAGGCATCAAAAAAGTACCTTATGGTCAAAACTACTCCCTCAAAAAGCCTTTCTCCCCTCGTTGCTCCCACCGCCAGGAGAAAACCTTTCTTAGGCTTCATATCTTCCTTGAAGAGATACCTCCTTGCCCAGAGCACCTGCGTCCGGTCCACCAGTGCCTTAAAAGGAGCAGGAAGACCGTAGAAGAACACCGGGGTGCTCACCACGACTCTATCTGCCGCAAGGAGCTTCTCAACCACCGCGGCCATGTCATCCTGAATGACGCACTTTCCCGTGGCTTCACAGTACCGGCAGCCCCGGCAGAATTGAATACGAAGCTGGGAGGGAGTGAGAATCTCCACGCCGGAGAATCCGGAAGAAAGAAACCACTCAAGGAGTACATCACTATTCCCCCCTCTACGGGGACTACCGCGAATACCCAGAATCTTCAAAAGACATCACCCTCTTCAATTCTACACGACTTTCAGAATAAAATCCGCCTTTCCTGGTTGAAAAAGAAAACCAAAATTTGGAAGAAAGGGAGGCGATTGGGATGCCCATCCCCATTGGTGAAAAGGCCAGAGCCTTTGCGCTGAAGGATCAGCATGGGAACGTTGTCGCCCTCGAAGGCCTCCGCGGCAGGAAAGTCGTTCTCTCCTTCCATCCTCTGGCTTTCACCCGCATATGCACTTACCAGATGCAGGACCTGGAGAGATCCAAAGAGCAACTGGATGCGCTCAACGCTGTTGCCCTGGGCATCAGCGTTGATCCCGTACCGGCCAAGCATGCCTGGGCCAAAGAAATTGGAGTAAAACATACCCCTCTCCTCTCGGATTTCTGGCCCCACGGCGAGGTTGCGGAGATGTACGGAGTTTTCAGGAGAGACGACGGCTTCTCAGAGCGAGCTGTGTACATCCTCGATGGAGAACACACCGTTCGATGGGTCAAAATCTACCCCATTTCTGAGCGGCCCAGTATTGAAGAAATCCTCAAAGTCCTCGAAAGCCTCTGATTGGTCGCTGAGGTTCTCTGTGATCACAGAGAACCTCAGCGGCTTCGCCGGTTACCGGCATACACACTCAACATGGCAAAGAGAATGATACCGAATCCCAGCCATTTCCCGGCATCACCAAGGCCAAGAGCAGTGAGGAGATTGGTCAGTGCCTGGAGGAAAATCGAACCCAAAATCACTCCAAAATAGCTACCTCCACCGCCGGCAAGCGGCACTCCTCCGACCACCACGGCGGCAATACTCGGCATAACGTAATTCGACCCCATATCTTTAAAAGCAATCCCCATGTTGCCGAGAAGAAGGAGTCCAATAAGGCTTGCCAGGACACCGCTTGCCACAAATGTCAGAAACCGAACCTTTTTGACGTTAATGCCGCAGAGATATGCCGTCCGCTCATTGGCACCGACACCGAAAAGAATCTGCTCCCACTTCGTCCTCTCAAAAACCAGTATCGCGAGGACGGCCACCGGGATGAGCACAAAGAGGATGTTCGGGAACACCCCGGTTAACCTCGCGGCAAGGGTCACAAGGACTGGCGATGGCCTCCCTGTGATGGCCTTCCCCGCCACATAAGCGTTCACAATTCCCTGGAGAATATCTGCCATTGCCAGGGTGACAACAAGCGGAGGAAGCTTCAGGTACGACGTAAGTGCCCCATTGGCAAGCCCCACCAAAAGCCCGAGAACAAGAGCCACAAGAAGCGCTACCCCAAGATAGGCATTCCGTCCATCCATGATGCTTGCGGTGAGCACTGCGGTAAGCGTTGCCGTATACCCCACAGAGAGATCCAGTCCTCCTCCCCCGGCAACGATGACAATCATCTGGCACAGGCCGAAAAGAGCGATGAAAGCCGCGAGTTTCAGGGTCAAAAGGATTTGCTCAAGGGTCAAAAATCCCGGAACGATTACACCACCACCAACGTACAGGAGAACGGTGAGAAGGAGAATGGTAAAAGCTTTCCGGTACTGCATAGGAAACCAGGAACCCAGAATCCATCCATACCAGGGAAATGTTTTCTTTAGAAACGTCTCCATACGTCTCACCTTAACGGAGTTCTCGACGCAGGGTAGCATATGCCGGACCTGCAATGGCAGCAATGACGATGATGCCCGAAACCAGGGTCTGGTACGCATTGGGAACGTTAGCAAAAAAGATAATCCTCCCCACAAACCCAAGAATGAGCGCACCCACAATGGCAAGGTACACGCTTCCCCGACCGCCGGAAAGAGCGATTCCCCCGACAACCACCGCAGCGATGGACCGAAGCGTCAGTGGCCCCCCCATGCGGGCATCGCCAGTCTGGTTCTGACCAACAAAAAAAAGAGCCGCCAGGAAAATCAGAATGGCGTTGAGTACACAGGCAAGCATCTGTGTTTTTCCCGTATTGATACCGCTCACGTAAGCGCTTTCGATGTTGCTTCCCACGGCATAGATGTACCGTCCGGTACGGGTTCGACTTACAACATACCACAAAACGCATGCTCCAGCAATTAAGAGGAGGGCCGGAGGGACGTAGTTCCCAAGGCTTTTGAGCACTTCAGGAACACCCTCAACCGCGCGCATATTGTAGAACACCCTGAACCAGGGAACACTTTCTCCACCCGGGGTTGGGCGCAAGAAAAGCGCAATCCCAAGCCAGGCATAAGATGTGGCAAAGGTCACAATAACCGGTGGAATCCGCAGGTACCCGATACCAAGGCCGTTAACTACACCGGTACCCAGAGCCACGAGGAATGCCAAGATGAGTGCATAGACACCTGTTACCGGGTCGTCCTTTTTCATAACCGTGGTGAGTACACAGGTGAATAGCGACAACGCCGCTCCAGAGGAAAGGTCAATTCCCCCAGAAATGATGACAATGGCTTGCCCCATAGCAAGGAGAATCAAGGGGGCGAAAGAGTTGATGGTTCGAACAATAGACTTCGCTTCAAAGAAGTTTTCCTGCAAAATAGCGGTAATACCAAAGAGCACAGAGAACATCAAGAGACTGGAGGTTTCGGGCTGGAGCAGGGCGCGTTTCAGAACCTCGAAAGGCAGGGCAACGATACCCTTTCTTGCCGCATCCATATAACCTCTCCCCTTTTACCGGACCTGCACAGAAGCAGCGGTGATAGCCTCTTCGCTGATGCCCTCTCCCGTTAATTCGGCCACAATGCTACCCTCGTACATGATGAGCACCCGATCTGCGTACTGGGCCAGCTCCTCGTGATCACTGGCATAAAGGATAACACCGATACCCCGTTCCCTTGCCAGACGCCTGATGTATTCGTACAGATCCTTTTTGGCACCAATATCCACACCTTTTGCCGGATCGGCAAGAAGGAAAACCTTGACATTGAAAGAAAGCCATTTTCCCACAACAACTTTCTGCTGGTTGCCTCCAGAAAGCGTACTCACCGGAGCATCGAGGCCGGAAACCTTGATAGAGAGAAGCCGAACAACATCCTCACACTCTCTCCGGTACTTCTTTTCGGGAATGACCACAGGATGCCGGGGAAGACCAAACTTGGGGAAAACCATGTTACTGTACACCGAATGCTCGAGAAACAGGCCCTCTTTCTGCCGGTCTCCGGGAACAAGAAGGATGCCATTCTGGATGGCATCCTGAGGGCGACGCAGGATGATTTTCTTTCCTCCCATTTCCACCTCGCACTGTACCCCGGGGAAGCTTCCCGCCAGGGCATAGAGCAGTTCATTCTGCCCCTGACCGGCAAGACCACCGATGCCAAGAATCTCCCCTCTTGCGAGTTCCAGGGAAACATCTCGCAGAGATTTTACCCTGCTTCTGATGCGAGCCCTGAGAAGAATCTCACGGGACTCAGACCCTTCCCCAAAGGTTCTCTCCGCCAGCAAAGGTCGAACGACTTCTCCGGTAATGTGGCCGATGATGGTTTCAGGGTCCTTCTCCTCCCGGTCGAAATCAATGTACGCCACCGTGGCACCGTTCCGGAAAATGGTGACGTCATCGCAAATCTCCATGACTTCCCAGAGACGATGGGAGGTGAAAACAATAGCTACACCACTTTGTGCCAAGGCCCGCATGTAGGCAAAAAGACTTTTGACCTGAGCATGTTCAAGAGCCGCCGTGGGCTCGTCAAGGATGAGAAGCTGTGGTTTCTCGGCTATCGCCTTGGCAACCTCCACAATCTGCATTTCTCCAGGACTGAGTTCATATACTTTCCTAGTGATGTCGAGGCCTGGCAGGAGTTTACTCAGAATGTCTCTTGCAATCTGTTTCGCTTCCTGGTTGTCGAGGAAAATGCCCCGGCTCTTCTCCATACCCAGCACAACGTTCTGCCATACTGTGAGATCAGGAACAAGACTGAGGTTCTGAAAGACAAGAGCAATACCATCTCTTTTTGCTTCACTCGGGTTCCTGTAGTGCACCAGTCGCCCCTTGTACCATATTTCTCCCCCATCGGGCTTGTACACTCCAGCGATAATTTTCGACATGGTGCTCTTCCCCGAGCCGTTTGCCCCAAGAAGCCCCGTGATCCTCCCTTGCCGGCAGCAGAGGTTTCCATCTGAAAGTGCCACAACACCGCCGAAGTGTTTCCGAATGCCTCTGGCTTCAAGGACGACCAACGAATGTTCCCTCCTCCAACAAGAAAAGCGCCGGAGGAAGAGTCCTCCGGCGCTTTGGGTATTACTCAAAGAGCTCGGCGACGGCTTCTTCGGACATGATTTCAGTTAGAAGGTAATCATCGGGTTTGTCCTTCAAAAGCTCCCACGCTTCGTCGAAATTCTCGTCGGTAATGAACATGCTCACTTTGTAGAAGAAGGTATTATCTACGAGAACACCCGGCTTGAACTGTTTCCCGTTGTAGAGTTGCAGAGCGATACGGAAGGCAGTACCACCGATTCCCGGCGGGTTCGGCTGGGTACAGGCCTTAAAGTCTGCCCCAGCTTCGCGGAGTTTCTTCCACTCTTTGAAGAAAGCGGTTCCTGGATCGCCAAACATGACCTTGGGAAGTTTTCCAGCATCAAGAAAGGCCGAAAGAACACCGTACGCCATCCCATCCTGCGTGATGACCCCATCAATCTGCTGGCCAGAGGCGATGATCTGGGCCGCAACTTCTTTAGCCTTTGTCTGGTCCCAGTACCCGCTCGTGTCGGCAATGAGCTTGATATCGGGATACTGCTTGAGTACTTCGTAAACGGCTCTGCGGTGGTCGTTGTCCGCAGGATGCCCTTCAAGGCCATAGATTTGAATGACGTTCCCCTTCTGTAGCGTGGAACAGATCCACTCCACATTTTTCTTCATCCATGTGTAGTGGTCAAGGGTGACGTTGATGACGTTTGGTGCAGTCACTGTAGCATCAAAGGCTACAACAAGGATTCCCGCTTCCTGAGCTTCCTCAATAACCGCATTCAGGGCCGTGGGGGAATTGGGGTTCACGAGGATGATGTCCACACCCTGGGCGATGAAATCGCGGAGGATATTGGCCTGTTCTGTAGCATCGCCGTTGACAACGTTGTTGACGATTTTAAAATCGGCAATTTTCCCCGCCGCCTTGTACTCGTTGCCCACTTCTTCCAGGCCGTTGATCATGATGGTACGCCAGGAAGTCCCGGAAGATCCGGTGGATATACCCACAACAGGGAGCTTCTTCTGGGCCGGTGCTTGGGACACTCCGAGCGCCAGAAGGAAGCAGAAAAGACTTCCCAAAAGAACAATCATCCGGAAACCACGTCTCTGAGTCATCGTGTCTTACCTCCTCTACACTTCGGTTGAGAGACTCTGTTTTTTTACCCTGCACTCCCTTTTGGCGTCTCACCTCCTTTCAATCGGGACCCACGAATCTGCCATACATTATAACAATATCTTAATATGAATTCAAGATTCCATGCCCTAAAAAATTTCTGCCCGTGTCCCAGAGGGGACACGGGCAGAACGGTCATCCTTCTTTCTTCTTTGTCATCGACACCCAGATACCCACAATGCCCAGAATAATCTTCACAACAGCATGCCAGGCTGGCTCCGTACCGATGTTAAGCCCCGGGATAAGCCCGAGAATCCCCATGATGAGCAGGAGCCAGCTATAGATGATGAGGAGCACCCGAACCATAATGCATCCCTCCTTTTGGATTGTGATGCCTTAATTATAACAAATCAACCACCTTCAAAAATAGGTTTTTCCTCTCCAAAATGCCACTCCTCCGGACTGCGCAGATACTCATAGGTGTTGAAGAGGAGGTTGTAATGGCGATATTCTTCCGAGGCCAGAAAATCCAGGAAATCCTGAACGTCCTTCTCCTGAACCTCCTTTTTCCTCTCCACGTAAAACCTGTGAGCTTTGGATTCAAGGTCCATAGCTGCCTGGAGGATGTCGAGCTCTTCACTTGTGGGAGGGATGAGCTCCTCTGCACGTTTCTGGGCCTCGGTGAAGATGTTCTCGAAGTACTCCCGTGTGGATTTTCGAATGCCCCCCCAGCTCTCAAAAACGAACTGCTGTCCTCTGCGGATACGTTCAAAACCCTCCTGGATCCTCTCGATGTGGACGAGCTCCTCATCGGCCAGACGCTTCAGTACCTCTTTGCTCAGGGGATTTGCGACCCGGGAAATCCCGCTGAGATAGAACTGCCGTCCATCCTCTTCCATCTTCAGAGCAAACTCGAAAATGGCTTCAAGATTCATGTCCTTCCTCCTTCCGTCTGATGAACAACCAGTCACCCTTCCGAAAACAGATAAGGGCATAGGGCTCCTGAATCCTCCGTCCCAGGAACCGGACGAGTATTCCTCTATCCGTCCACTTCTCCACCTCATAGTTTCCCTTACCCAGAGACGTACCACTCCCTTCCTATATCCTTCAGGAATCTCTCCCTCGCAATTGGCATAAAAAGCGGATGGTCTTTCCCCGGGATGGCCAGCCCCCGTTCTCCACTCACCCGGGGAATACCCTGGGAATTGCGAAACTCCGCAAAACCCCATCTCTCTCCAGACGAAGATCAAAGTCATGGTGCGAAGCCCAGTGCTCATGGATGACAAACTTCGGCATACCTCACCTCCTTCGCTTTTTCCTCTAACCACTCCGAAACTTGTCTTATTCACCGTTCCTTGATAGAATATCCCAAAAAGAGCTCAGAGGAGGAAGAAATGCCCGAACTCCCTCTCAAGTGCAAGCACTGCAAGGCCATTATCGGCCTTGAAGATGTCACCGAGATTGGCATCTATAAGATTCCGGCATACCGAGGTTCAGCGTACATTCGGTACATTTGCCCTTATTGTCGCGATTTTGGCGAAGTAACCTTTAGTCTCGAGAAGGTTGAAGATGTGGCAAAGATTTTTAAGAAGCGACGTAAAGAGGCCCCCCGAGGGCAGATCACTATTGACGAGGTTATCGAATTCCATAGAGAGCTCGAAAAACTCAAAAATGCTGATTTTCTCAAAGACTCCTGAGGCCTGGTCAACATGATGAAGACAAAAGAGGAGCAAAAGAAGGTTTTTCAGGAGCTTCTGGTTCCCGAGCTCCCTGCACTTTTCCGTACAGCTCTTCGCATGACCAGAAACCGCGAGGATGCCGAGGATCTGGTCCAGGAAGCTGTAACCAAGGCTTTCGCCGCTTTCGACCGTTTTGAGGAAGGAACGAACTTCCGGGCTTGGATCTTCAAAATTCTCACCAACACCTTCATCAATAACTACTACCGCCTCAGGGACCGGCAGAAAGCGCCATCGCTTGAAGAGATGGAAGACGAGACTTCTTTTCAGCCCTCCTTCGAAGGTGTCACCCCTGAGGAAGCTCTGCTCAACACGCTCACCCGGGAGGATATCCTCCGGGCCATCGAATCTCTGCCTCTTGAATTCCGTGCGGTTGTCGTACTCACCCTCGTTGAGGGTTTTTCGTACAAAGAAACGGCTGAAATTTTGGACATTCCCATAGGCACAGTGATGTCCCGTCTCCACCGAGGACGAAAGCTGCTCCAGAAGCTACTCTGGGAGTACTCTACGCGAAAAACCGACATGGAAAAGGAGAACGAGAAGGGATGGACTGCAAAGACCTTGTAGAAAAGCTCTATTTTTACCTTGATGGAGAAGTCCTCTCTGAAGAAGAACGGAGGGCAATTGAAGAGCACCTGGCTCTGTGCCGGAAATGCTGCGAGCGGTATGAGTTCGAGCGCCTCCTCTGGGATATGGTGCGGCACAACGGTCAAAACGACCACGTGCCCGAGGCCCTGATTGCCAGGATAGAAGGTGTTATTGCCCAGTTTTGAGGTGATGACCGTGGAGGGATTCCAAAGGGTTCCTGTTGAGCACATTGCCAAGGCCCTGGTGGAAAGTTACCGGAAAACACCCCGTATCACCTGCAGCGAGGAACGGGAGTTCCCCTCGCGGGAAAAAGTAATCTGGATCACCGAAGAACTCCGGGGGCTTCTCTTTCCCGGGTACCTCGGTAACACCCATATGTGCTGGGCAAATGTGGAGTACTTCGTGGGATGCAAACTCGACCATCTCTTCGTTGCCCTGAGCCAGGAAATCTCCAAGGCTCTTCGAAGTGACCCAAAGGCCATGGAGGGAACCTCTCGCTCCTGCGAAGAACGAGCTCGCGAAGAAGCCCGACGTTTCCTTGAAAAGCTTCCGATGATTCGGGAAATGCTTGATGAGGATGTTCAGGCTGCTTTCGACGGAGATCCTGCAGCAAAGAGCATCGAAGAGGTGATCCTGAGTTATCCCTGTGTCATTGCCATCTCCATCTACCGCATGGCCCATGAACTCTTTGTCCAAGGCATTCCTCTCATCCCCAGGATGATGACTGAGTATGCTCAC
>APKF01000112.1 GCA_000353875.1 Candidatus Caldatribacterium californiense OP9-cSCG
AGCATCACGGGCATCGATATTCACCCCGGAGCCAAAATAGGCCGGAGCTTCTTCATCGACCATGGCACAGGAGTAGTCATCGGCGAAACCTGCGAGATTGGAGACAATGTAAAAATCTACCAGGGTGTGACCCTTGGAGCGCTCTCTTTTCCGAAAGACGAACGAGGGAAAATCATTCGTGGGAGAAAACGTCATCCGACCATCGAGGACAACGTGACCATCTATGCAGGGGCGACAATCTTAGGAGGCGAAACGGTCATAGGAAGAGGGAGTGTCGTTGGAGGGAATGTGTGGCTCACTCACTCGATCCCGGCAAACACCAAGGTGGTCATTGAAGAGCCCCGGCTGAGAATTATTGAAAACCGTACCTGATGAACTTTCTGGTGCACCTTGCGTTCTTTGCAGGCTGGGTGGGAAGCAGGATTGCTTTCCCTTCCTTTTGGGTTTCCAGCAGTATTGGAGTTGCGTGGTTTGTTCTCTTTCTCTCCACAACCCTGTATTTTGCCGTCTTCTCCTGGAAAAGGAAAGCCTCTCCTCTTCGAGGCCTCGGTTACGGGATTGTTGCCGCCATCCACTACCCGGAGTTTCTGTGGAAAATCAAACCGCGGCTTGACCTCTTGTGGGAAGAAAAAAAACAACTCCTCGCCCTTTCCCCAGCAATCACTCATGTATCGCGCCCCAGTTCTCTGCTCTGTCCCTTCTGTAAAACCGAGATCGAACACATCCTCGTTGCGCTTCCTGGGGAAGGCATCGGTGTTCGGAGAAGGCCGGTCTTTTGTCCCCGTTGCCAGACTCGCCTTGACTGTTGCCGGTTCTGTGTCTTTTTCGAGCCAAGAAGTGGACATCCCCTGGGATGGGGAGAGGACCTGACCTCTGGCCGGTGCACGCTCATCAAAAAGCACCAGTCCGTTGATGAGATTTGCAGCCCTTCCGTAGCCCAGAAACTCAAAGAGATGGGATGGCATACCCTCTACGCAGGGCTTGCCATCCCCGACTCCTTTTCACCACCGGAAGAATGCCGAACGTTTCAATTCGATGAACGAAAAACGCTCCTCGAACGCCTTCCCTGTATGGGGAAAGAGCGAGCACTGCTTCTACGTCTTGAAGAGGCTATCTATTCCCAGCCTTCTTCGAGTTCCCGCTCAGGCTGAGCAGCAGAAGAGGCAAAGTCAAAACCTAAAAGGGCGCTCATTTCATTGTTAATTTCCTGAAGGAGAGAAACCAGACGATCCTGAGCCTGAAAATATGCCAGAATCACCGGGTGAGAGAGTGCTTCCTGGCGAGCCTGCTCAATCCCGGCAAAGTCCTCATCAACAAGGTCCCTTTGGAGGGCAATCCGGCTCAAGGACCTCTGTTCCTCTTCAAGGCGCTCAAGAAGTCGCAGCGCTTCGGTATTCTTCGAGAGCATGGAACGGGTGTTCTCAAAGTCCTGGAAAGGTTGGGTACAAACGATTTGTTCCACAAGCGACCGAATGGCATCCTTCAAGGATTGAGGAAGAACGATATGCACGTGACACCTCCAACGGCTTTTCTCCTATTATAGGGTGCGTCAGGGGAAATTTCCATCCTTCTCCTGGGACTTCTTCGAAAAAACATCACGCTCGTTTACAATTTATGGTGACGA
The DNA here is from genome assembly GCA_000353875.1 of Candidatus Caldatribacterium californiense OP9-cSCG. Taxonomy (GTDB): domain Bacteria; phylum Atribacterota; class Atribacteria; order Atribacterales; family Caldatribacteriaceae; genus Caldatribacterium; species Caldatribacterium californiense. The sequence continues at coordinate 1,625 of APKF01000112.1, forward strand.
GAGAGATTCGCAGGAGGTGAACACTGTGGCGAAAGTTGGTGTCATAACCTTCTCAGATGGGCGCCCTCACGTACACCGAGAACTCCTCTCCATGAACCTTGCCTTCCAGGAACGACTGGTGCGACGTCTCCGGGAAGCCGGACATGAGGTTGTGACAGCTCCTGAACCCCCGTGGAACAACGAAACCGCCGTACAGGCTGGGAAGATACTGCAGAGAGAAGATGTGGACTGCACTATCTTCAACTACGCCATCTGGTCATGGCCCCATTTTACGGTTCTCGCTGCCCAGTTCGCTCCCCGACCTTACCTGTGCCTTTCGAATATCAACCCCGGATACCCTGGACTTGTGGGAATGCTGGCAAGCTCTGGAGCACTGGCCAACGTCGGCATACCGTACATTCGGGTCTCTGGAGACGTTGAGGATGAGAAAGTTTTTCGAAAAATCGAAACTTTCATTCGCGCCGCGTCCTGCGTCAAGTCTCTTCGAGGAGAGACCTTCGGGTGTTTTGGTGGACGCCCCATGGGGATGTACACAGCCACCGTGGGAGCGGACGTCTGGGCAAAGGTTTTTGGCATTGATGTGGAGCACATTGATCAGTGGGAAATCGTCCGCAGGGCCGAGACTATCCCCCGGGAGAAGATCGAGCAGGCCTTCAGGTGGTGCGAAGAAAATGTGGGAAAGATTCTCTACGACGGAAAACAGCTAACCCCCGAAATCCTGAAACGTCAGATCGCCTCATACTACGCCGTCAAGTCGCTCTGCGAGGAGCTGCACCTTGATTTCTGTGGTATCAAAGGGCAACCAGAGCTCACCAACAACTTCTGTACCATGGATGTCGCGGAGGCTTTCTTAAACGATCCCTACGATTTCGATGGCCCTAAAGAGCCCATTGTATGTGCAACCGAAGCCGACATGGACGCAGCCATCACCATGGAAATCCTCAAGAAACTCGCCCGAACCCCTGTTCTTTTTGCCGACGTTCGGCACTGGCACGAAGATTATGGGGTGCTCGACCTATGCAACTCGGGACAGCACGCAACATATTTTGCCGGAGGGAGTTTCGACTACCGGGACAACCTCCCTAAAGTGGTCTTCTACCCCGAGGGCTTCTACTTCCCCGCCGGAGGAGCTGCAGTTCACCACCTCGCCCACCCGGGAAAGGTCACCCTGGCGCGTCTTGGTCGTAAAAATGGGACGTACTGGATGGCGATTCTCCGGGGAGAGTTCGTGCAATTTGATGCAAAGACCAACGAGGAAATCATGCGGAGAACCCAGATTGAGTGGCCTCACGCATTCTGCCGCCTCGAGACCTCCATGGAGCGATTCATCGAGAAATTCCCCTGCAATCACATCCACGCAGTCTATGGCGATTATGTGGACGAGCTCATCATGGTGTGTGAAATCCTGGGCATCCCCTGGGAAATCCTCTAAAAAACAAAAGCCTGGGGACATCGCATCCCCAGGCTTTTGTTTTCCTTTTAGAAGCTCTTCTCAGCCTCGTTGAGATTGTCCTTGGTGATGACCTTTGGCTCGATGTACACGAGAGACTTTTCAGGGGTTACGCCTTCCCGGAGGTACTTCACAAGGATTTCAAAGGCCGTGGCTGCCTGCTTCCCAGGGAATTGCTCAATAGTCGCGTCAAGAACTCCTTCTTCAATGAGCTTCAAGGCTTCGGGAAGGGCGTCAAACCCAACGGTAATGACTTCCTTGACGTCGAATTTTCCACTGGCGTCCAGGGCCTGAATGGCTCCGAGAATCATCTCATCATTGGCCCCAAATACCGCATCAATCTGTGGCGTGCTCATGATGAAGTCTTCCATCACTTTCATGCCATCTTCGCGGCGGAAGTTTGCAGTCTGAGACTTCACAACAATGTTCGGATACTGCTTCATAATCTCGTTGAACCCAGCACTCCGGTCAATAGCAGGACCAGCTCCAGGAGTTCCCGTGAGTTCGATGACCACTCCCTTGGGCTCGCCGTACTTTTCGGTGAGCTTTTCCACAATGAACTTTGCCGCTTTTCTTCCACCCTCGACGTTATCAGCACCAACATGGCACAGAATCTGCACCGGGGCTCCTTCTTTAATCCTCCGGTCCACAGTCACAACAGGGATGTTGGCCTTGTTCAGGGCCTCGATAGCCGGAATAACCGCTTCGACCTCAATGGGGACAAGGAGAACGCCGTCCACACCCTTGATAATCATGTCTTCGATGATGGAGATTTGCTTTGAGACGTTATTCTCAGCCTCAAGCGAAATGACCTCAATGCCCCCAAGCTGGGCCGCCTTATCTTTCACCGCCTGCTCCAGAAAGGCAAACCAGGCAAAAGAAAGGCTTGGGAAAGAGAGACCAATGGTGAGGTCTTTACTGAGAGCCAGAGATCCCAGCACCGAGCACACCAGAAATACCCCAATGACCAACCCCAGAATAAGCTTCCTCACGCTGTCAACCTCCCCTCAATGGCGCTTTCTCCTCAAAGACCAATTGCGGTAAGGATAACCATACAATTTTTATTACGCTTTCCCACCCCCTCACGCAGTTCTGAATCGGCGCTTCAATCTGTCCAAAAGTACAGCGAAGATGACGATGATACCTTTGACGATCATCTGCCAGTATGGCTGGACCCCCAGAAGATTCAAACCGTTGGAGACAACCCCGATAAGGAGAGCCCCGATCAGCGTCCCGTACACTCCTCCTTCTCCCCCCATGAGGCTCGTCCCACCAATAACCACAGAGGCAATCACGTCGAGTTCATATCCTTGCCCCGCCACAAGTTCCCCAGAGTTCAGACGAGAAGTCAAAATGAGTCCACTTAATCCCGAGAGGAACCCAAGAAGAGTGAAGGCGCTGATTTTGTACCGCTCAACCATAATGCCCGAGAGAAGCGCTGCCTCCTCGTTACCACCGATAGCATAGATGTAGCGACCGAAAACAGTCCTCTTGAGCACAATGCCAGCAATAACCACACAACCCAGAAAGAGGATGACCGGAAAAGGAATAGGACCAACCATCCCTGCCCCGATGAAACGAAACGCAGGGCTCATCCCCGAGATAGGCTTCCCTTGGGCCACAAGAAGGGTTGCCCCTCGAAAAATGCTCATCATGCCCAAAGTCACGATAAAAGGGTGGAGCTTTCCTTTGGTAGAAATGAATCCGTTGAGAAAGCCAATGCCTCCACCAATGAGTAGCGGCACAACGATACTCAGAAAAAGGCTTCCACCCCACTTGACCTGGAACCCCGCAGCAATGATTCCCGTGAAGGCCACGATAGACCCTACAGAGAGGTCGATCCCCCCAAGGAGAATAACGAAGGTCATTCCCACGGCGATAACCCCGATAATCGATACCTGCCGGATGACGTTGAGAATGTTCAGAGGATGGAAGAAAACGGGGGTCAGGGCGCCAAACATGACAAAGACCACCAGGAAGGCGAGAAGGATGCCAACCCTATCCCAGAAGACAAAAAACTTCTGGAAAATCTGGGTGCTCTTCTCCTCAACCAACACTGGCATACTCTTCCCTCCTCCCCAGAGCAAGTCTCAGAATGGCCTCCTTCGTCGCCTCTTCACGAGAAAGTTCCCCGACTATTCTGCCCTCCCGCATGACAAGAATCCGGTCACTCATGGCGAGAATCTCAGGAAGCTCTGAGGAAACCATAATGATGGAAGCACCACGCTCGAGAAGCCGATTCATCAGGTGGTAAATCTCGACTTTCGCGCCAACGTCTATTCCCCGGGTTGGTTCGTCAAAGAGGTAGATGTCACAATTGCGGGCGAACCATTTTCCGAGGACCACCTTTTGCTGGTTGCCTCCCGAAAGGTACATCACCTTCTGGAAAAGCGAGGGCGTCTTAATGTTCATATGCTGCACCATATCCTGAGCTATAGCCCTCAAACGCCCATCCTGAATGAATCCCCGAACCGAAACCAGTGGTAGAACAGGAAGGCCAAGGTTATCGAGCACCGAGAGGAGGAGGACCAGCCCATGGACCTTCCGTTCCTCAGGAAGGAGAGCAATACCATGGTTAATAGCATCAAGAGGAGATCGGATGCGGACTTCCTTTCCCCGGATGTAAATCTTCCCCTCGTCAATGGGATCAACGCCATAGATTGCCCGGAGGAGCTCTGTTCTCCCTGAACCAACCATTCCGGCGATGCCGAGAATTTCACCTTTCCGGAGGGAAAAACTGATGTTTTCAAGGACTCCACGCCTTGTAAGACCCTCCACTCTCAGAACTTCTCCTTTAGCGGTGTGTGATACCCGGGGGAACCTCTCGACGACCTCACGTCCCACCATCATCCGGATGAGATCCTCCATGGTGACATCCTGTACGTCCCGGGTCGCGATATGTTGACCATCCCTCAGCACCGTGACCCGATTACAGATCTCGTAAATTTCCTCCAGGCGGTGAGAAACGTAGATGATGGTCACACCCTCACTCTTCAAAAATTTGATAATCCGAAAGAGTCCCTCGATTTCCTTTTGTGCCAGAGTCGCCGTAGGCTCATCCATGATGAGAACCCTTGCCCTGTGGGAAAGTGCTTTGGCTATCTCCACCACCTGTTTTTTGGCTACACCCAAATCCCGGACCTTCTGGTCCACGTCGATGTCCACGTCGAGGAAGCGCATGAGCTCCTGAGCTTCCTTGCGCATCCGGTTCCAGTCAACAAAGAATCTCCGTGTCACGAAGTGATGTCCCATGAAGATGTTCTCGGCCACCGTCAGAGCAGGAATGAGGTTGAATTCCTGATATATCGCCGCAATACCGTTCTTCAGGGCTTCATGAGGAGAGGAGAAATTCACTGGCTTCCCCTCAAAGAATATTTCCCCTGCGGTTTTTTGGTACACCCCGGTGACAATCTTGATCAGCGTGGATTTCCCCGCTCCGTTTTCTCCCACCAGGGCGTGAACTTCTCCTCTTCGGATAGAAAACGTCACCCCATTAAGTGCCAGAACCCCGGGGAAACGCTTAGTAAGCTTCTCAAAATGGAGAATAGGAACATCACTCATCTTATGCCCTACTCCACCTTGGGCCCAAAGTGTTTGAGCATCACCAGGTTTTCAGTCGCACTCTCGTTGACAATGGTGACCCCGGCTCGTGCAGCCTCGTAGGTCACAAAGAGCTCATCACGGGTCATTTCTCCGAAACGAATGAGGGTAGGCGCTTCAACTTCAAGAGCCCCGAATTTCCCATGTCCCTGAACCACGATGACCCCGTATGGTCCATCTTCTCTAATGGTGACACTCCTTCCGGGGAACACCGTGAGTTCCTTAGCAGAGAAATCTTCTAACCCGTAGACCACGTAGTACTCCTCATACCCTTCAGCCCGCATTTCCTCAAGAGGCCGCACGGGTTTTGGCTCAAGGTAGTGGTGAGCGAAGAAATCCGGGTCGGTATTAGCCTCCCAGTCAAGGAGGCTCACGATGTACTCAAGGTCGTTTTTGTGTTCTGGGGGGACGTCCTTCACCACCAGGTCCCAGGGGATGAACCGATCCCAGACGATGTTCTGGAAAGGCGCAAAAACATCGGAGGCCTTCTGGGGTTCGTAGGTGAGGAGAGACCCGGGGGCGTGGAGAATTCCAGGTTGAACAATCCAGCCGGTTCCGGGTTTAAGCTTGTACGCCCGGGAAAGGTAGAGAATGCCATTGTCCCCTTTGTCCCACATCTCGAGGCAACGAATAACATCTTCCTTTTTTGTCCCTGGATTCAGACCAAAGAAAGTGTAGGGAAAGTACCCGCCGTGGTTGTTGAGCTGTGGGGGGAAGTAGTACCCTTCGGGTTTTCCAAGCCTTCCAACTTGCCTGGCCTTCTCATCATCATGGTGCACATGGTGGAAAAGGGGGTTCATGTTGTCGAAAAACTTGGCAAACATCGGCCATCCCCCGTACTTTTCCATCATGGCTTTTCCGACAATGACATTCCCCGCAAGCTCGATGGCATCCCGAAGGAGGACCTTCTCTGCTTTCCCTCCATCCTCAACATAGATGTAGCTCAGCCCCTCATCGGGAAGTGTTTCGGGACCGTTGTCCGCCTGAACCGTAGAGGCGAACCATCGTTCATCAATGCCTCCTCGGTGGACCCCAAAGGCGTAGTAATCATCGGGGTGAAGTTTTAGCCGCTTTCCAGGGATACAGAAGGACCTGGGAACCCAGGTGGGGAAAAGACGTAAAACGCCTTGACCCTGATTCAGGGCAATGTCAAGGAGCATCTTCATCGTTCCCATAGGAGAATCTCCTTCCCGCAAATTTTGCCAACAGGATATCGCAAACTCGGGAGAAAGTCTATTGGGATAACGTTTACGCTAAAAAACTACCACAGTCAATTTCTCCTGTCAATACCGGTTTTTCTTTGCTCCATTCATGGTATAATTTCCTCAAGAAGGAAAACGTTTTCGAGGTACTCGCATGGTTTCCATCAGGGATGTTGCGAGACTTGCAGGAGTTTCCGTTACTACCGTCTCCCGGGTCATCAATAGAAGGGGAAAAACCAGCAAGGCAACCGAAGAAAGAGTCTGGAGAGCCATTGAGGTCCTCCAGTACCGACCAAATCTTCTGGCACGGGGCCTCAGAAGCCAGAAAACCAGGCTTTTGGGATTACTTGTCCCGGACATCGATAGTCCGTTTTTCGCCCGACTCGCAAGATACATCGAAGAAGCTGCTTACCAGAGAGGATATAACCTCATCCTCTGTAATGTGGGAGAGGACCCAAAGAAAGAACGCCACTATCTTGAGGTACTCCTGCAACGGCAGGTGGAGGGTATCATCTTCCCCCGTGTTTCGGATGAGAGCCTGCTTTTCCGGATCCCCTCGCTCTCGAGAGTCCCCTACGTTGTCCTCGACCGAACTCTTGAGCACGAAGAAGCCCCAACAGTAAAGCTCGATAACCTTGCTGCAGGAGCTCTGGCAGCTTCGCACCTCCTTGAGCTCGGCCACAAGAAGTTTGCCTGTATCAGTGGACCTCAGAAGATCACTGTTTGCCGGGAACGCCTTGAAGGATTTCTCGCCAGACTCGCTCAGGAAGGCATTCCATCCCATGACGTTCTGGTCGTTGAAGGCGACTTCAAGATCGAGGGAGGGCGCAAAGCCATGGAAACCATCCTCTCGCTCTCTTCTCCCCCCTTTGCCCTCTTTTGCATGAACGACATGATGGCTTTCGGTGCCATTCAGGTAGCAAAAGAGAGGGGCTGGCGAGTTCCTGAAGACATTTCAGTCATCGGCCTTGATAACAACCCTCTCTGCGAGGTTTTTTCTCCTCCCCTCACCACAGTAGCTCAGCCTTTTGACCGCATCGCCAAAGAAGGCATCGCACTCCTCTGCAAGCTCATCGAGAAAAAGAAGATACGGAAAAAATCCATTACCGTTCCTCCTTACCTCATCGTACGCCAGTCCACTGCTCCTTTCCAGGAGCAATAGACTGGCGCTTTTTGAGGGATCATCCGAGGATTGCTTTCAGGTCCTCTTCAGGTGTGGTGATGGGCATGAGGTTGAATTGTTCCCTAAGGACCTTGTATACCGGTTCCTTGACGAAAGCCGGCATACTCGGCCCAAGACGCATGTTCTTTACGCCCAGATGCAGCAAAGTCAGGAGAATGGCCACTGCCTTTTGCTCATACCAGGAGAGAATAAGGGAAAGCGGGAGGCTATTGACATCAGTGTTCAATGCCTGGGCCAGAGCGAGAGCAATCTGAATGGCCGAATAGGCGTCGTTACACTGGCCAACGTCAAGAAGGCGTGGAATGCCGTCAATTGCCCCAAACTCGAGTTTGTTGAAGCGGTACTTGCCACAGGCTAAGGTGAGAATGACAGCATCCTGAGGAACAGCCTGAGCAAACTGGGTGTAGTAGTTTCTCCCCGGTTTTGCTCCGTCACACCCACCAATGAGGAAGAAATGCCGGATTTTCCCCTGTCTGACAAGGTCCAGGACCCTGTCGGCAACACTGAGAACAGCATTCCTTGCAAATCCCACAAGGATGGTCTTTTCCGGTTCGTCCTCAGGGAAACCTTCTTCCCTCAGAGCAGCTTCAATAACCGGGGAGAAGTCGCGGTTTCGAATGTGGACGACTCCAGGCCATGCCACAAGCCCACTGGTGAAGATGCGGTGTTTATAGCTCTCCTTGGGTTTCTGAAGACAGTTCGTCGTCATGAGAATGGCACCAGGGAAAACGTCGAACTCCTTCTGCTGGTTCTGCCAGGCACTGCCATAGTTGCCCACAAGATGCGGGTATTTCTTGAGACCGGGATACCCGTGAGCAGGGAGCATTTCTCCATGGGTGTACACGTTAATCCCTGTTCCCTCGGTTTGTTTCAGGAGTTCTTCGAGGTCTTTCAGGTCATGACCGGAAACAACAATGGCCTTCCCCTTCACAGGGGTAACACGCACCGGTGTTGGCACCGGGTGACCGTATGTGGTCGTATGGGCCCGGTCAAGCAATTCCATAACCCGGAGGTTGTACTCACCGACTTTCAGGGCCGTGGCGAGGAGTTCCTCCAGCGTAAAATCCTCGCGGGTCAAAAAATCCAGAGTCCTGTGGAAAAAGGCGTATACCTCGTCATCCTCCACGCCAAGAATCTGGGCGTGATCTGCGTAAGCTGCCATCCCCTTCAGGCCATACAGCACAAGGTGCTTTGCTCCAGCCACTGTTTCTCCAAACCGCTCAATGTCCCTCTCGAGGGTGACCTCTTCTCCCTGGCGAACGAGCTCATTCAAACTCCCCGCAGGAACCCACCGGGCAGGACCCGAGAGATCCTCCGGAGTCTTTCCTTGCTCTCTGCAGGCCTCAAGGTACAGACGCTTCAGCCTCTCCTTGATCTCATAAGCCCTGTTGAGGTACATCTGTAACCGTTCGGGGTCAAAGTCCACGTTGGTGACCGTACTGAAGAGAGCTTCAAGAACAAAAACATCGGCTTCGCGGTCTTTTACCCCGAGTTCTCTGGCCCTTTTGGCGAACATGGCGATTCCCTGGGTTGCGTATACCAGAAGGTCCTGTAAAGCAGCGGTCTCGGGGTCTTTCCCGCACACTCCAAAGTTGGTACACCCTGTGCCTCCGGCGGTCTGTTCACACTGGTAACAGAACACTTCTCTCGCCTCCTTTCTCAATTCCGGTATTATAATACCTAAATTCCTGTACGGTGTCAAGAGGGAGAGCGACTTCCTGAAACAATGTCATCACCCCAACCCGTGAAAGTAAGCAGAAATATCGGTATCAAAGCTCAGGGGGTTGTCTCCGGACCCCCTTTACTTCTCACCAGCAACAGGGTAAACTTACGATGGTTGAGGATAAGAAGGTAAGGCGAGAAGTCTTCCGGAGCGCGCCTGTAGCTCAACTGGACAGAGCGCTGGACTTCGGATCCAGGGGTTGGGGGTTCAAGTCCCTCCAGGCGCGCCAGGGATAGAGAATCATCAGCAGGGTTTTTGCGCTTTTCTTTGCACTTCACCGCTCCTTGAGTTTCCAGGTTTCGGACACCCGTAGCCTTTCCCTTTTATTCCTTCTACCAAGGACTCAGACAGAGCCTGTTTCCCGAAAAAAAACCCGCATCCCTGAGGATACAGGGATGCGGGTGAATACTCTCACTTTTCCGGTTCCCCTGGCCAGGCCCCGGTAATACCCTCCGCCGCCCACTCCATGGTGATGAGCTCATCCATGGTTAAACGGACGCCTTCGGAAACGCGAAGGTTCCCTTTGCGATCGCGAATAGGACCGGTGAAGGGACTGAAGGCATACTCAGGATCAGCCATGGCCTTAAGGAGAGTAAAGACAAGGTCATAAACACTGGTTTCTCCGTACACCGGGTCGTTCACAATTGTGGACCTCAATTGTTCCTCAAAAACCGGGTTGATCGGCATACCGAAATCAGCACCAAGCTCCACAGCACCTTCTCGCAAAAGCCACCAGTAATCGACGTTCTCAAGGTTCTTCGGGGTGTAGAGACCGGCGTAAACCTTGGCGAAGAAATCGAGGTAGATTGCCTCCCAGTGCACAAGTTGCCCCGAAGCAACAAAGTCAGGAGCAAACTTGTACATCGGGGAGTAGTGCCCAAAACTCGGGAGGCCGTGCTCGGCAGCAACCTGGACAACCGTGGGAGAATCCTCGGTAAAGGCCAGAACATCAGCCCCCTCGGCGATGAGGGATTCGGCAGCCTCCTTTGCCCCTGCAGGGTCGTACCAGGACGTTTGCAGCCAGCGGACGAGGACTTCCGCATTGGGGTTAACCCGACGAGCACCCAGGGCGAAAGCATTAATGTGGCGTTTGAGTTCTGGAATCGGGAAAGCACCAACGTAGCCGAGCTTGTTGCTCTTCGTCAGTGCTCCCGCAATGACTCCGTTGAGGTAGTATACCTGGTGGAAATCAGCCATATATGTGGCCATATTGGGTGCTCTTTTAAAGCCGGAACAGTGGAAGAAGATTTTGTCAGGATACCGCTGGGCCGCACTGAGCGTTCCATCCATGAAACCAAAGCTTGTTGTAACAACGACATCAACACCTTCCTGGTTAATCAGACGGTCGATAACCCCTTCGACTTCTCCCTCCGGTACCGCTTCAACATACACGGTTTCAAGCCAGGGGTAGGTGTCGTCGACAATGCGTCGAGCCTGGTCATGGGCATAGCTCCAGCCAAAGTCCCCGATGGGCCCAACGTAGATGAACCCAGCCTTAATCTTTGCTTCCTGTGTGTTTCCCAAGGCCACGAAACCAAAACACAGGAGGAACACCAACAAAACTCCTACCGTGAACCGTTTCACCGTTCCACCACCTCCACACCGGAATTGTACTAACTGCTCCCTCTCTGATAAGGCACCCCTAAGGAAGCGGGTGGCCCCACTTTCCTGCGAGCTGCTAAACGAGAGACAAAACTCAGGGCCACGAGGGGAAAAAGATATGGAAGGGTATTCAGGAGCTCCGGGGAAACCTGGGCCTGGAAACGAAAAGAAAGGTGGTAGAGAATCCCAAAAAGGTATGCTCCCACCATCCCCCAGAGAGGATTCCAGAAGGCAAAAATAGTGAGTGCAATGGCCAGCCATCCAATTCCTGCAGTCATCCCATAAGACCACGAAGGACGATACCCCAAAGAGAGATATGCTCCCGAAAGACCGGCAAGAACTCCTCCGAAGAACACACAGGCGTAACGGACAAGGGTAACGTTGATCCCCATGGCATCACAGGCTGCAGGGTTTTCCCCCACAGAGCGGATGACGATGCCCCAGCGCGTGTGGAAAAGGACAAACCAGAGAACGACAGCCAGCCCTAAACTCGCGTACACAAAGACATTGTGCTTCTCAAAACCTGGAAGAGCGGAGAGGAAGGGTAAACGAAACACTGGAAGCGTTGTGGCAAGGACCTTTCCTTCAAAATCTCTCCCCAAGACCCCCGAAATCCCCATGCCGAGCATTCCCAGAGCCAGTCCCGAAACCACCTGATTCGTCCGGAGCGTGACACTACAAAAGGCGTGAACAAGCGACGCACATCCAGCAACAATACCGGAAACAACTACTCCCAGCCACGGATTCCCCGAAAAAAATGCCACGGCAAAAGCCGAAAACGCTCCAAGGGACATCAGGCCCTCGACACCGAGGTTCAGGATCCCGGATCGTTCGGCGTAAATTTCCCCTAAAGTCGAAAGAAGCAACGGGACACTGTAGGCCAGGGTCCTTCCAACGACTCCACTAATCCAAAACCCTATCGTACTCATCCTCTTTCTCACCCCATGGTGCAACGCGCAATGTAACCCGGTAGTACAGAAGTTGTTCTGAAGCGATGAGGAAAAAGAGCACCAGCCCGTTGAGAATGTACATCACCTGGAAGGGAATGCCAAAAGCAACTTTCAATGCATCCTGTCCAGACATAAGAGCCCCAAAAAGAAAAGCGCTTGCGAGAACGCCAAGGGGGTTTGCCCGGGCGATCCAGGCAACGATAATGGCCGTGAACCCATATCCCAGGGAAATGTGTGCAGGATGACGAAGCATATGGTGAATGCCGCTTACCTCACCCACCCCTGCAATACCGGCCAGCCCTCCTGAGAGAAAGAGTACCAGAGCCACAACACGCTTTGCAGGAATTCCTGCAAGATGCGCCGCTTTTTCTCCTCTTCCGACAACCCGGAGCTCAAAACCAAAGGTAGTCTTTGCCAAAAGGAAGTAACAGAAAAGAGCCGTGAGGAAGGCAAAAAGGAAGGTCGCCAGAGGCACCCGGGTAGTGCCGATGGTGGTGAGCCAAGCTTCTTGAGGAAAGGGATCTGTATAAGCAAATCCCCGAACCGTTTTCCCTTTCCAGGGACCGAGAATGAGGTAAAGCACGAGATTCGCAGCAACATAGTTGAGCATCAGCGTAGTGATGATTTCATTGATCGCCAGCCTATTTCGACACCACGCGGCGAAGGTCCCCCATAGTGCTCCTCCCAAAAACCCAAGAACAAACATCACAGGCAAAAGCAGGGAAGGAGGAAGGGGCGAAAAGAGGGCCACCCACGTTCCCACAATGGCTCCGATGAGCATCTGCCCTTCGGCACCGATATTCCATACCGAAGCCTGAAAGGATACCGCAAGACCCGCCCCGATAATGGCCAGAGGAATCATCCGCTTCACCGTTTCAGAAAGAGCATAGAGACTACCAAAGGCCCCCTGCCAGAAAACCCTGTACGCCTCAAGAGGAGAGATTCCAAGAAAAACAAAAAGCAGACCACTGACCAGGAAAGCCAGAAGAAGCGAGAGTGCGGAGACAAAGAACACCATGGAGGCTGAAGGTTCAAGTCGTCTCGTTACTTGGAGCCTTAGCCTCATCGAACCATCACGAGGCGTTCACCCGGAACCCCTCCCATCATCATCCCAATATCCCTGCGATCCTCCTCGCTCCACCCGCTCTGGGGACGCTTTCTCTCGCCAAGGATGGTTCCCCTGTACAGGACAAGCACTCTGTCAGAAAGGGCAAGGATCTCGTCAAGGTCACCAGAAACAAGGAGAATGCCAACACCCTCTTCCTGCAAGGAGAGAAAGAGTCGGTGGATGAAATCAGTAGCCAGGATGTCGAGACCAGCAGTGGGATTGGAAACCACAAGAACACGGGGACGAGAGGTCAGAACCTGTGCCAGGATCACCCTCTGACGGTTGCCCCCGGAGAGAAGACGTACCGGAAGCTGAGGAACCGGTGGCACAATCCGGTAGGTGGCAATCATCTCCTCTGCGTGTTCACGCACCTTGTTCCAGTCCACAAGGATTCCGCGGCGGAAAGGTGCTTTCCGGTAATCCCGGAGGAAAAGGTTTTCGGCAAGGGTCATATCCCCAACAAGTGCCATTCGACGATCCTCAGGAACATACGCCAGACCCGCCTCACGAACTTTCTGGGGGGACCACGCTGTGACGTCCACCTCGCCAAGGAGGATGCGTCCCCGCGAAGGAGGACGAAGACCAGCAAGAGCCTCGGTTAGCTCCCGCTGGCCGTTTCCCACCACCCCGGCTATGCCCACGATCTCCCCCTCTCGAACCTCGAAAGACACCCCCCGTACCCCGGGGAATCCTCGGTCATCCAGCACCCAGAGGTCCTCAACTCGAAGAAGAGGGCAACCGGGAGAAAGCGCCTTTTTGGGCAGGGAAAGCGCAATCTTCTCTCCCACCATCATGGCAGCGAGAGTTTCGAAATCGGCCTCGCCTCGTGGAACCGTTCCCACCACTCTTCCCTTTCGAAGAACGGTAATGCGATCGCCGATTTCTCCCACTTCGCTGAACTTATGGGTGACAAAAAGACTGGTCTTTCCTTCTTCCTTCATCCTCTGCAAGACAAGGAAAAGCCTCTCCACATCCTTGGGGGTGAGCACAGAGGTGGGTTCATCGAGGATGAGAATCTCGGCCTTTCGAAGGAGGGCCTTCAGGATTTCCACCCGTTGCTGTTCTCCAGCAGAGAGCTGCCACACCCGGGCATCCGGATCCACATCAAGACCGTATTCCCTCGAGAGGTTCCGAATCATCTGGCGTGCTCGCAAAGCAGGGAAAAGGTGGGGAACTCGAGGAAATCCAAGCACAACGTTTTCCCAGACGGTGTGGTTTGGAATGAGGCGAAAGTGCTGGTGAACCATCCCGATACCCAGCTCTATAGCCACCCGGGGTGAAGGTATACGAACCTCTTTCCCCCGGAGGACAATAGCCCCTCCATCGGGCTGGTGGATCCCGTAGAGGATGTTCATGAGCGTGGTCTTCCCCGCTCCGTTCTCCCCAAGAAGAACGTGGACCGTTCCCCGCTCAACCCCAAAGCTTACCCGATCATTGGCAAGGATACCCGGTGGGAAAATCTTGGTTATGTCTCGAAAAACCACAATCTCCTGACGCTCACAAGACATGTTCTTCCTCCTGAGGCACTCAACAACTCGTAATTATACTATCAGGGATTTGCAAGCGGCAATCTTCCTGCTACAATTGTGACAACTTCTTCAAAGGGGGGAGAATATGCTGGGGCTGCACGACTTCTGGATTATCCTTGCGTACCTTCTCTGCATCGGGAGCACCCTGCTCTGTGTGGTATACGGCCTGGTCAACTGGAACCGGGGTGGAGAGGGTGTGCAACCGGAGAAAATCCTCCGCTGGGAGAAAGAAGAAGAGGAGCTAACGGAGTAAGGAGGGAGAAGCATGTACCGTCTTGCCCTTGTGCTTGCAACGCTTGTGTACCTCCTCATCACGGGGTATCTTGGATACGTCGCCTACCGGAGGACCAGGACAACCACAGACTACCTCCTTGCCGGACGGGAAGCTCATCCCTACATCATGGCCATGTCGTATGGAGCAACGTTCATCAGCACCTCAGCCATCGTGGGCTTTGGAGGGACAGCAGCGCTCTTTGGACTGAGCCTTCTCTGGCTCACGTTTCTGAACATTTTTGTCGGGATCTTCATCGCCTTTGTCTTTTTCGGTCACCGAACCCGCGCTATGGGATATAACCTCGATGCGCACACCTTTCCAGAGCTTCTGGGAAAGCGCTTCCAGTCCAGATTCATCCAGGTCTTCAGTGGCATTTTGATCTTCCTCTTTATGCCCATCTACGTCTCTGCAGTCCTCATGGGAGCCACGCAGTTTCTCACCGTGAACCTCAAAGTGGATTACGAAGCCGGTCTTCTGCTCTTCTCTGCCATTGTCGCCCTCTACGTCATCATGGGGGGTTTGAAAGGCGTCATGTACACCGATGCCTTTCAGGGGACTGTGATGTTTGCTGGCATGCTCTCTCTCCTCTTCCTTACCTACTATCGCCTTGGAGGCGTGACCCAGGCTCACGAAGCCCTTACCGCTCTCACCCCAAAGGCCCAGGAGGTCTTCGGCGCCATGGGACACCGGGGATTCACCAGCATGCCTGCCTTTCTTTCTCCTCTCTGGTGGACAGTCGTGTCTACAATTGTCCTTGGAGTGGGTATTGGGGTTCTGGCGCAGCCGCAGCTTGTTGTCCGTTTCATGACTGTGCGGAGTAGCAGAGAGCTCAACCGGGCTACAGCCATTGGAGGGATTTTCATCCTCGCCATGACAGGAGTTGCTTTTGTTGTTGGAGCACTCACCAACGTCTACTTCTTTAACACCACCGGCCAGATTTCCTTCCTTGCCGCCCAGAAACAGGTCGATTCCATCATTCCCCTCTTCATCGAAAGAACCATGCCTCCCTGGTTCAGCATCCTCTTTCTTGTCACGCTTTTTGCTGCAGCCATGTCCACCATGAGTAGTCAATACCACACGATAGGCACAGCCCTGAGTCGTGACATCTTCGAAACACTCACAGGGCGAAGGGGCACCAT
>APKF01000113.1 GCA_000353875.1 Candidatus Caldatribacterium californiense OP9-cSCG
CGGGTTCAGAAATCATTGCCCGGGGAACCTCCATTTTCTTCGGTCTCTGCGCCTCAACGCTTCTCCCCATGTACATCGGGGCTCTGTACTCCCGCCGCATCACCAGGGCCGGAGCCATTGCCGGAATGGTCACGGGCTTTGCCGCAAGCATGTTCTGGTTCCTCTTCGTGCATGAAAAGGAATCCCAGGTCCTTGGGTTGTGCCAGGCCCTTTTCGGACGGGGGGCCCTGTGGGGCCTTCCCTGGAAAGTCGGTGGATCCCATCGTTATTGCACTTCCTCTTGCTGCTCTCGTAACCATCCTGGTGAGCCGCTTCACGCGACCCCCAGACGAGGCTCACCTCAAAACCTGCTTCAATGGCCTCTCATGAAAGACGGCACCGGGAAACTGGTGTTTCCCGGTGCCAGAGCGTGGTATAATACTTCAAAAAGCAAAAACTGCCTGCGGTGAGGAAGCGGAATGCTTCTGAAACCAAGGGAGTTGGTGAACCTGGTCTACTCCTCCCGCAGGCCAGGTTTTTGTTTTATACCGGGAGGTGACAGTATGCTGACGAGAGACGTTCCACTCAATGTGCGAGAGTGGATGCAAGGTGTCATCAAAGAAGAAGAAATCAACCGGTATCTCGTCAACGGGCGCGACTTCATCAATGACGAGGAGATTGAAGAGCTCCTCCGAAAGCACCGGAATCCTGAACCCCAGAGGATCCGGGACATCATTGCCAAATCTCTTGCTCTGGAACGCCTCGAACCGGAGGAGACTGCAACGCTCCTCAACGTTGAGGATGAGGAGCTATGGGAAGAAATTTTCCAGGCAGCAGGTGAGGTAAAACGGAAGGTCTACGGAGACCGCATCGTCACCTTCGCCCCACTGTACTGTAGCAATTTCTGCGTCAACAATTGCCTCTACTGTGGATTCCGAAGGGACAATCACCTGCAGAAACGGAGGCAGCTCACCATCGAGGAGGTCCGAAGGGAAGCAGAAGCCTTGGTCTCCATGGGGCACAAACGCCTCATCATGGTGTACGGAGAGCACCCTCTTTCTGATGTTGACTATATTGCCAAAACCATCCAAACCGTCTACGAAACAAAAGTCGGCAATGGGGAAATTCGCAGGGTTAACGTCAACGCAGCACCCATGGACATTGCTCGCCTTCGGGTCCTCAAAGAAGTTGGTATCGGGACGTTCCAGGTCTTCCAGGAGACATACCGCCACGAAAC
>APKF01000114.1 GCA_000353875.1 Candidatus Caldatribacterium californiense OP9-cSCG
CCCCGCCTTGAGCCGGCTATCAATACCCCTTTCGTCCAGGAAACACAATACAAGGTCTCTGATCGGGACTTCAAGCGGCTTGTAGCCGTTATCCGTCTCTCTGTTCCCTACACCGGAATGATTATTACCGCTCGAGAGCCAGCGCATATCCGCCGTGAGGTCATCCCTGTGGGGTGTACACAGACTGACGCTTCCACGCGCATTGGCATTGGGGCTTACAGCGATCGGTATACCGAGCAGGACCTCAAGCGACAGCAATTTCAGATTGGCGATCCCAGGTCTCTGGACGAAGTGGTGCGAGAACTCGCCGAGATGGGATACATCACGTCTTTCTGCACCGCAGACTATCGCTGTGGGAGAACCGGGAAATACTTCATGGGGATCGCCAAAAAGGGCAAAATCCACCATTTCTGCATGCCAAATGCCATCCTTACCTTTAAAGAGTACCTCATCGATTACGCCTCTCCAGAAACCCGGAGTGTCGGCGAAAGGATCATCGAACAGAAGTTTGCCGAGCTCGATGAAGCTCTGAAACCCATTGTTCGGGAGTACCTGGAGCGAATCGAACGTGGAGAAAGGGACCTTCGCATTTGAGGACTGGCTGGGGAAAATACAGGAAGAAGCAGCAAAAGGAAATCTCTTAGATGCTCTGCGCACCATCGCCGAGAAAATCCTTGAGCGTTACGGTGTGCGAATATGGTTTGCCGAAATTTTGGGGAAACGATGGTCCTACATTACCGGATGCGGAGGGGAAGACCCTCTTCCCCTCCGCCAAATTCCTCTCACGCCGCGTTTTGGACTTGTGGCAGAGCGATGGGAATGTATCCCTCCTTTAGAGGGGGAGGCGATACTCACCTTTCTGAGGGAATTCCTTGCTCAGACGGGGACTTCCTCGGTAAAAAGCGAAGGCTGAGAAAAGGAAGAAACGGCCTTTTTGCCACGAAACAGAAGAAAAGGTAGGGCTCTTGTGGTGGAGGGTCCAAGCTTTTTGAGAACTTCCGGGGTGATGTGTACTCCCTGCCGACGCAACTTAAGGATACTCTTGGCCGTTTCCGGCCCAATCCCGGGGACACGGATGAGTACCTCATAAGGTGCTCGATGGACTTCAACGGGAAAGTACTCGGGGTGCTGTAGCGCCTAGACAGTCTTGGGGTCTTTCGAAAGGAAAAGGTTGCCATCGCCCCTCAAGGGTATTTCCTCAAAGGAGAACCCGTACTTTCGGATGAGAAAGTCGGCCTGATACAGCCGGTGTTCCCGCCAGGTGGAAACGCCAGGCATGTCCTCAAGTGGGGTTCCCACAACGGGTTGAAAAGCGCTGTAGTACACACGCTGTGCCTGAAACTCCCGATAAAGCACGGCTGCTACTTTGAGGATTTCCCGATCCTTTTCTCCGGCTGCCCCCACGACGAATTGGGTGGTGAACCCTCCACGGAGTTCCCCCCTCATCTGGAGTTCTCGAAACCAGAAAAACTTTTCAA
>APKF01000115.1 GCA_000353875.1 Candidatus Caldatribacterium californiense OP9-cSCG
ACCTTAATCATGTCTTCCATTGTCCGGGAGGGTTCCCGGAAAACCGCAGAACTCAGGAAAAGTCCCTGCACAAGACCTCTCCCGTAGAGGTTCATGAAAAGGCGAGCAAGCTCTTCGGGGACGAACGTTGCCCGAAGAGACGGCCTTCCAGCCCGGTTCGCGCAGTAGAAACAGTTGTGAATACACTCGTTAGAGAGGAGTATCTTCAGAACCGGGACCCTTCGACCATCAGGGAGGGCAACAGGGTAAATCCATCCACCCCTGGGATGGCGGATGCGTGACTCTCCCCCAAAACACGACCCGCACAGGTCAAACCGTGCTTCAGAACCAAGAAGGACAAGCTTTTCTTCAAGATCTTCCACCATTTGCCCCTCAAAATACATTGTACCTCTTCCCCAAATATTTTGCCAACCCCCTTGAACACCCCCAGAACCTCTTGGTAACTTTCAGGAAAAAGGAGGGAACTGGAAATGCATCCCAGGCGTATCCTCTGCTTTGGCGATTCCCTCACCTGGGGATGGGATCCGGAAAACCAGGACCGCTTTCCTCCCGAGAAGCGCTGGACGAGGATTGTAGCTCGCCTCCTCGGGGAAGGTTACGAAATCATCGAGGAAGGACTGAACGGCCGTACCACGGGTTTTGACGATCCCATTGAGGGTGACAAGAACGGTCGACGACATCTTGTGATGCTCCTTGAGACCCACAGACCACTGGATCTTGTCGTCATTCTCCTTGGCACCAACGATCTGAAGCAGCGGTTCAACCTCCACCCTGCAGACATCGCCCAAAGCGCGGGAGAGCTGGTGAAAATTGCCCAGAGAAGTTCTGCCGGGCCAGGTGGTTGTGCTCCTATGGTGCTTCTCATCGCCCCACCACCGATTGGGCCTCTACCTCAGGAGGCGGAAATTTTCGCAGGAGGGGAGGAAAAATCTCGAAAGCTCGGACACCTCTACCGTCTCCAGGCGGAGCGACTCAAGTGCCTCTTCTTCGATGCCCAGGAAGTGGTACGGACAAGCCCCAGAGATGGCATCCACTGGGATGCCGAGGACAATCGGGCCTTCGCCGAAGCCTTAGCAGGGATAATCCGACAGGCCCTGTAGGAGGAGTAGAACATGGAGAAAATCGCTATTTTGAGGGAGAAGTTCGCTAAGGAGGGATATGCCCGGTTTCTTGGAATGGAACTCGAGGAGCTTGCCGAAGGTTACGCCCGGGTACGGATGAAGGTGCAGGAACACCTGTACAACATCTTCTCCACCCTCCATGGAGGGGCGCTCTTTTCCCTGCTTGATGAAGCTTTCGAACTCGCCTGCAACTCCCACGTGGAGGACGCAGTGGCCATAAGCGTCACCGTGCATTACATGAAACCTGTGGTTGCCGGAGAGCTTATTGCCGAGGCAAAAGAAGTTGCTCTCACTCCAAGAACTGGTCTTTACAGCCTCACAGCATACAATGAAGATGGGATACCTGTTGCCTTCGCGCAGGCACTCTGTTACCGAAAAAGAAAGGACTGAGGGGGTTTCCCCTCAGTCCTTTCTTTCCCCCATTCTGGCGTCGAGCACAAGAAGCCCTGGTCCTTCCCCTGCCATCTTGAGATATCCCAAAATCTCCGAAGCGTTCTTTTCTTCCTCAACTTGCTCATCAACAAACCATTGCAGGTGGGTCATGAGGGGATAGTCTTTCTCCTCTCGGGCCATTTCGTAGAGCTTATGAATCATCCCTGTGACTTTTTTCTCGTGCTCCAGAACTGCCTCAAACATGGCCTTGAGAGAAGGATACTCCACAGGAGGTTGCTCGATGGCCCGGAGCACTACGCGCCCTCCTCGGTCATTCACAAAATCGAAAAGGCGCATACCGTGAGCGACTTCCTCTTTTGCCTGTACCTTAAGCCAGTGGGCAAATCCCCTGAGGTTCATCGCCTCACACTGCGCCGCCATCGCCAGATAAAGGTAAGCAGAATAAAACTCGTTTTTAATCTGCTCGTTCACCGCCTCTTCAAGACGCTTACTCAGCATAAGAATCCTCCTTTCCCAGGAACTTTCTACTTTTTAACCCCTGAGAGATGCTCCAAATTCCCGTCCCAGCTGTTGTATCCGTTGCCGGTCCTCTTTCGTCCCCCCACCGTGGAACTCAAAGGCAACCGTCATCTCCCAGCCAAGTTCACGGGCGAAGCGCTCGACCTCTCTCCTTGCTCCTCCAGACCATCCAAAGCTTCCAAGGTACATTGCCCTTTTGTGCTTCACATTTTTGCGAAGTGCCAGATCAAGGACCTGTGCTACCGGTGGAAAAAGTCCGGCCTCATACGTCGGTGCCCCAACCACAACACCCTTTTTCTCCCAGAGGGAAGCCAGAATGTAGCTTGGATGCACCCGTCGGGCATCGAACATGTCGACCTGAACCCCGCTTTCGGCTATCCCCTGAGCCAGGGCGTCCACCATGGCCTCAGTGTTGCCGTACATTGAGCCATAAAGCAACGTAACTCCCACTTCTCCTCCACTTTCAGCGTACTGAGACCACTTCCGGTAAAGCTCGATGATCCGACCTGGGTTCTTCCTCCAGATGAGACCGTGCGAGGGAGCCACGATGGAAATCGAGAGCGGTGAGAGTTTCTCGATAGCTTTCAGGACCATAGCGCTGTACTTGGCTACAATATTCGCAAAGTATCGGAGCGATTCTCTGATGTAAAAGTCGAATTGCGGGCACTCGTCCTCGAAAATCGCCCCCTGAAGGGCTCCATAACCTCCGAAGGCATCACAGGAAAAGAGGACCCGCGTTTTCTCCTCATATGTCACCATGGTCTCCGGCCAGTGGACCATGGGAACATGGTAGAAGACCAGTTTCTTTTCCCCCAAGTCGATCCGTTCCCCATCGCGGACGACCTGAACACCTTCGGAGATGCCATAAAAGGCTGAAACCATGTCTTTCGCCTGAGGTGAACAGAGAATAACCGCCTGAGGAGCGAGTTTCCTGAGAATCCTCAAAACTCCCGTGTGGTCTGGTTCCATGTGGTTGAGGATGATGTAGTTGAGGCTTTCAAGGGGGATGTGCTCGTTCATCTGCGCAAGGTACTCATCAACCTTCAGGGATTTAGCGAGATCAACGATGGCATTCTTCTGGTCAACAATGAGGTACGAATTATAGGAAACCCCTTCCTGCGTTATGGGCCAGAGACCTTCAAAAAGGTCTGTGGTGTGGTCGTTGACGCCAATCCAGTAGATACCGGGGCGAACCTCCACCGAGGGCATCGCCATCCCTCCTCTCTTTTCCTGCGTTGCTCCATTGTACCAGACCTTAAGGCGCCTCAAAAGGGAGATATACGATTTTTCTCCTCAAGGCTCAGAAAACGGTCAAGGAGAAAGGCAATGGCAAGGACTCCAAGAAAAGACATGAAGTACCTCGACGCGGCAAAGACCAGCCCGAGATTCTGTATCTCAAAAAGGAGCATCGGGATTTTCATCGTTGACCACGCTCCGAGGAAAATCCATACATTCCGCAAGCTTACACCCTTTCGAAGGAGAACTTCAGCCACGGGGAATGCAGCGTAAAGAGGACCGGCAGCAAGGGCCCCCAGGGCCAGAGCTATACCGATACCAACCATCCCTGAAGCCTCTCCCAGCCGTTTCACCACCTTTTCCCTGGGGATCCACACATCGAAGAGCCCGACAAGGATAAACACAGGCGGGACAACGCTGAGCATGAAAAGGATATTCCGCAGGGCTACCGTAAAGACCTTTCTCCCTAGGAGGGGAGAAAAGAAAAACGCAACGAAGCACAGTCCCAGAAGAACGAAAAATCCCCGGTAGGTTCGAAGAATATCCTTGACCATGGTTCACCTCGCCACTCTTACAAAGATCCAGACTCCGTACCCTACGAAAAAGGCGTAACAGTAGGCCAGGAGATTTCGCCACACTGCGGCTTTTACCCCAAAGTATCGGATCTCAAGGGGGAGGGTCACAACGCCGACCATCATGAGGGTAGAGATGAATACGGCCATCTGGGCAACCCCCGCGCCATGGTCAAGGAGCACCTTTGCCATGGGAAAAGCGACAAAACCAGGAACAAGGGTAACTGCCCCAACGACAGAGGCAAGAAGATATCCCAGAAAACCACTTCTTTCTCCCAGAAAAGTGGCAATGGTTGCCTCGGGAAGGAGGACCACAACCAGGGCAAGAATGAGGAGGACTACAAGGAACGCAGGGAGGATGGCCGCAAAGCTTTTCCAGGCTTTTCTGAGTGCTTGTTCCGTCTTTTTTCGATCTCTGGCAAAAGAGAAGGCAAGCCAGGAAAGGGCAAGACCGTAGAGAACAAACGTGGTGATATCACCCATGGTGCTCGCCCTCCCTCTGCAGCTTCTCGTATTCTTCAAGAAATCTCTGAAGCCTTAGCACCTGTCTCCGCACGTGCTCCGCCCAAAGCCGGAGTACCGTCTTGCCTTCACCGGTGAGGGTATAGATTCTCTTTGCCGGCCCTGAAGCTTCCGTAACCCACTCCGAGGAAACCCACCCATCCTCTTCCATTTTTCGAAGGGTTCGATATACGAGTCCAGGGTCTGGGGATTCATCCTCAAGAAGAAAGTGCTTCAGCCGCTCCATGAGTTCATACCCGTGAGAGGACCGAATGGCAAGGCACAGAAGGAGACACGGCTGCAGAAACCGTTCAACCCTGAATCCCGGACACTCGCAGTGCGATGAAAAGCACACGGACTCTCACTCCTCAAAATATCACTTATATGCAAAATGCACATATAGGTTATACTTCGTAGCTTCCGCTGTCAAGAGCCCTGTGGTATACTTTTCCAAAAGTGAATAATGTTGCTTTTTCCAACCTTCGGGGCAGGGTGAGGAGGGCGCTTCCCTCCAATTCCCAACCGGTGGTGATGCCCCTTCTTTTGAGGGGACGAGCCCATCAGCCTCAGCGGTTGAACCGGTGAGAATCCGGTGCCGACGGTACAGTCCGAATGGGCGAAGGTTGGTTCCGTTGTTTTTAGAGCCCCAACGAAGGTTGGGGCTTTTCTTTTTGCAAAAGCCAGAAGGGAAGGTGAGGAAAATGGAAAAGGGAAGCTGGGTGGTCAAGAAGGGGCTGGCGGAGATGCTGAAAGGGGGTGTCATCATGGATGTAACAAACCCTGAAGAGGCTCGCATTGCTGAGGATGCAGGAGCAGTCGCTGTCATGGCCCTTGAACGCGTTCCAGCTGACATTCGTCGCGAAGGCGGTGTTGCCCGCATGGCCTCAATCGAGAAAATCGTTGCCATTATGGAAGCCGTCTCTATTCCGGTCATGGCCAAGGTTCGTATTGGGCATATCGCCGAAGCCATGGTTCTTGAAGCTCTGGGAGTGGATTTCATCGATGAGAGCGAGGTCCTCACCCCAGCAGATGAAGAAAACCACATCGACAAACACGCTTTCACCGTGCCCTTTGTCTGTGGAGCCCGGGACCTGGGAGAAGCCTTGCGGAGAATTCAGGAAGGTGCGGCGATGATTCGCACCAAAGGCGAAGCGGGCACAGGGAACGTCGTTGAGGCTGTGCGGCACATGAGACGAATCACTCGCGAGATACACTACGTCTGCTCTCTTCCCCCTGAGGAACTCCCCAGAGTCGCCAAGGAAATGGGTGTCTCTCCTGCCCTCCTTGAGGAAGTTCGCAGAGAAAAACGACTCCCCGTGGTGAATTTCGCCGCTGGTGGCATTGCTACCCCTCAGGATGCTGCTCTTTTGCGCCTTCTTGGAGCCGATGGCATCTTTGTTGGCTCGGGAATTTTCAAATCGGAAAACCCTCCCGCCTTTGCAAGAAGTATCGTCCAGGCCTGTACCTTCTTTGACGATAAAGAAGCCCTTCTTGAAGCATGCAGGGGAATCAGGGGAGCCATGAAGGGTCTTGTGAAGGAGGAGCTTACAGTACTCCTCCAGGAACGGGGGTGGTAACGGTGGAAATCGGTATTCTCGGCTTTCAGGGAAGCGTTGAGGAACACGAGAGGATTTTTCAGCGGCTTGGGGTGAAGACCAGAAGAATCCGGTACGCAAGAGATCTCGAAGGAATCGATGCTCTCGTCTTTCCAGGAGGAGAGAGCACAACTATGGAAATTTTCCTTCAAAACAGGGACCTTGTGCAACCCCTTCGGGAGGCCCTTATCCAAGGTATGCCTGCACTTGCAACCTGCGCAGGAACAATCCTCCTTGCCCGGGAAATTGAAGGGAAACACTTTACCTCCTTAGGAGTACTCCCGATAAGGGTGCAGAGAAACGCTTATGGCAGGCAAAGAGAGAGCTTCGTTGCCCCGCTTACTCTCGCCTTCGACCCGTCACGACCTTTCCCAGGGGTTTTCATCCGAGCACCCCGGATTGAAATAGCCGATCCTGAGGTCTACTTTCTTTCCTCTTTTGACGGGCAACCGGTAATGGTGCAATACGGCGCCATCCTTGGATGCACGTTTCATCCCGAGCTTACGGAAGATACGCGGGTGCACGAATACTTCCTGAAAGTCGCTTTTTCTCGGAAGTCTGGGGTATAAAAAAGTCTGGGGTATAAAACTCTAAAAAATTTCATCTCCCCCTTGACAGGGAAAGAGGAAGGGGCGATAATATAATTGCCACAGGTTTCAGGAGGCTGGAAGTTGGGGAGCTGGCAGAAGAGGAAATCCTCAGGCTGCTGGGTCTTGCAGCGGAAGGTTTGCTGGAGCCTGTGGTACAGGTTGCGGGTCCCGAGGAATCTCGAGGTCCCAATGAGCTGAGGGGTTTTCCCTGATGCTCCTACGGAGGTCGCAGAGCTCCGGCCTCTGAAGCAAAAATTGGGATTCAAGGGGTTTGTTGGGACCCGCAGTTTTTTTAGCACCTTAGTACCACTGAGAGAGCAGGAATCGGTTACCTATAAAGACGTTCTTCAACCCTGCCCTCTGGCACCTCTTGAGTGCCTCCTCAGCATGGCGAACGGATGTTGTCGGGAGATTATCGAAGAAGAAATTCGGCGCAAAACCCAAAAGGACGTAGGGGATATCAGGGTTAAGGCGGGCAATAAAGAGGGCGATCTGCTCCACTTCCTCCTCAGGGACATACCCGGGTACTAAGGGAGTGCTCGCCACAACGGTAGGCCTTTCGTGCTTTTTGCTTTCTTCGGCAAGCCAGGCAAAGTTTTCGAGGGTCCTGCGATTTGTCACTCCAGTGAGGGCAAAGTGAATACGCTCATCAAAGGCCTTTAAATCCACCTTAAGAATCCCTCCGCTTTCGCAGGAAAGCTGGTACATCCTCTGGAGGATTTCAGGATGCACTGTCCCATTGGTCTCCCAGCAAATACGAACCATTGCCTTGACCTTTCGGGCAAATGCAAGGGCATGGGCTATTTGAGGCACTGGATCCCCACCAAAAAAGCATACACAGGCAACTCGGGGGTGTAGTGTTTTGAGGAGGTCTTCAACGCTTGCAAGAGGTTTCCGCTCGGCAAGAAGGTGGTGAAAATGCCAATTCTGGCAGAAAAGGCAATTCAGGGAACACCCTGCGTAGAAGACGGCAAGGTTCTGGTATCCAAAGTGTTTCCTCTCAGGACAAACAGAAGCTGCAACGCAATTCGTCGGAAGGTCGTCATAGTACCACTCCAGAAGACCCCTTTTTGGTGTTCCCGCCCAACGCTCCCCTTCCTCAACCAGACCGCAGAAACTCTTCTCCCCCTGCGCACAGGTATGAACACAGAGCCTGCACTGAGAAGTCCCTGAAGGAGCCGGATAGGGAAGACCAAAAGACTGGCGAGCCCGACGATGAACCTCCTGAATATGGGAGCATACCTGGGAAAAGTTTTCAATGATACACCTGCGACAAAGACCCAGGAAATCGGCGATGAGAAAGGACCTTTCTCCACAGAAGTAGCAACATCCTTCACGTGGCTCCTCCATACTCCATCACCGGGACGTCGCCCCCCAGTTGGTCAAAAACTCCGATTTCCTCCCCGGGACAACCCTCCTGCAATATTCCCTCTCTCTCGAGAAATACGCTCCACGGAAAACCCTGTTCTTTTAGGTATGACACGTCTTGCTCCATTTTCTCCTGCTGCCCCAGAGCCCTGTACGTAAGCGCCCGGAAAGCATATCCTCTGAGGAAAGCAGGGTTCAGAAGAATCGCTGCGGAAAAATCCTCAAGGGCCTTCTCGTACTCTCCTTTTCTGTAAAAGCACAGACCACGGGCAAAATATGCCCGGAAAAGGGCCGGATCAAGGTGAATGGCCTCACTCAGGCTTTCCACTGCCTCGCCATAGTGCCCAAGCTCAAGCAGGACTATACCCTTGAGGTAATGAGCCCTGGGGTTTTGCCTCTGTAGGGTGATAACCTTTGAGAAATCCTCAAGCGCCCTGTTGTGTTCTCCCTTGTGAAAGAAATAGGTACCCCGAAGCAGGTACAGCCTTGGATCAAGGGGTCGAAGGCTCAGAGCCCTGGAAACATCCTGCACAACAAGTTCTTCACACCCCTTGTGCCTGAGAACAAGCAGTGCCCGGTAGTAGAGCGCCTCGGAATCAAAAGGATTCAGCGCAATGCACTTTGTGAGGTCCTCCACTGCCTCCCTGTGCTTCCCCTGCTCTGCAAGCGCTATAGCCCGGTTAAAGAAGGCCTCAGAAAGACGCGGATTCAGCTCACAGGCTTGGGAGAGGTCCTGCAAAGCCTCTTCAAGTCGACCCAGCGAGAGGTAGGCATTCCCCCGGTTGTTATAGGCCTCGGCGAAATCGGGTCGCAGCGTAATCGCCTTCGAGTAGTCAGCAAGCGCTTTTTCGGCTTCCCCAAGGGCAAAATAGGCATTACCGCGGTTCACATACCCTTCGGCGTAATCTGGCTTCAGCTCAAGAAGGACGTTGTAGGTCTCGATGGCTTCCCGGTACCGTTTTTCCCGGAGATACCTGAAGGCAAGAAGGACAAGCTTTCTGAGCTCTGGGGAGAAAATATCTCGAACCTCGATACGCGAGAGATAAAGCGCCAGGACCGCAAGTGCTGCAAGGAGAAGGAGAAACACCGGTTTCCTTACCTCCACCCTTTTTTTCTCATTTTAGCAGAAAAAGGGCCTCAGGTAAGCTTTTCGAGCTCGATATTGCCCTCCACCCCAAGAAGATCTTCAAAAATCACGACAACCCCCTCCAAAGAGGTAATACGCCGAGCTAAGCGCAAAACGGAGGTAACGTCTTCTCTTCTCCGAACCCGGTTAGCGAGGCTCGTCGCCCAGGCATCAGCTAAAGCTGCAGATTTGGCCACGACAACGACGGCATCGGCATGCCCAAAACTCAAAGAAGGACCCACCTTCCCTGAAGAGGTGGCAACCCCCCAGGTGCTTCCACCACGCAGTCGAATGCCTATCCTGAAACTGAAGGGAGAATCCTCACCAGCGTAAACGGCTACCAGCCGATCCCGTGAAGAGGCCACAAGAAGGTCTCCCCCGTTTTCGATGATAAGCTCAGGACTGAAAGGCAAAAGTTCCTCCGCAATGGCTTCGTTAATGGCTCCTGCTACTGCAGCCATTGGCCCGACACCGGCTTCCTGTGCAGCCCAGCCCATACGCCGGCATATCCAGGGAGCGAAGGAGGGAACGGGGACAGGAGTGAGTGATTTGGCGAAGCGGGGATCATATCGGATATAGGCTTCGAGATTCCTTCGCTCCCGAAGAAGACAGGCCTCCGTTTCCTTTTTAAGGTCCTTTTCGGCGAAGATAAAAAGGTCGCTTTCCTTTACCTTCACCGAGAAGGACACAAGATCCCCGGCCTGCATATACTTTCGATACCACCGCTCCACATACTGGTACAATTAAAGGAGCGCCTCCATGGCATGGGTTGGACAGGCAAGGACACAGAGTTCACAGGCAATGCACTTCGCCGGGTCATACCGCACAAGGAAGGAGGGTCGCTCCATCGAGAGTGCTCCTGTGGGACAAAGGCCCACGCAGGTACCACAGTGGTAACACCGCTCCTCCACCATGCGGATGTCCTGACTCAAGGGCTCGACAAAAACACCCTTTTCCCTCAGGAATTCCAGGCCTTCCTCCTGTTTATCCCGGTTACCGATGAGCTCCATCACCATAATCCCTTCCCGATGGGGAGAAATAGAAGCCCGAAGGATGTTGAACCGTAATCCAAAGCGCAAAGCAAGCTCGCAGACGATCGGACGATCGGCCACCTCTTGAGGAAACCGGAGGACGACTTTCTTTGAACCGTTGTTGTTCATCATCCTTACCTCCCAATGATCACACTGGCTTCAACAGGGCGTTCCACAAGGTTCTTGAACCGTACACCCGATTCCACTCCGGGAAGCTGGGCAACCGGCTGGGTCAGGGTGAACTTTCCTTCTTGGATCCACTTCTTAAGCGTCAGGGCAACCTCTCTGGCCTTACTGTAGCTAGACATGGGAGAAGTGGGTACTTCCTTACCCCCGATTGTAATCTTGCCACTTCGAAGCTCGGCATAACTCACATACCCCAGAATTTCCCCCGTTCCATAGGGATAAGCGTGGCTGTAGTCCACCACGGGGGCCAGAATCTCTTCATCGCTCACCGAACAGTAGTAAAGCGTTTCTTCGTCGAGAATGGGGATTGGAATACCAAGACCAAGGGCAAGAGAACAGCCGTACCCCCGAATGCTCACTCCCCAGAGCCAGTGAGGGCTCATCCCTTTCAGGTCGCCAATGACCGCAATGGTTCCTGCTCCACCCTTGGGTATCCCCCGTTCCGTCCGTTCAACAGCCGGGTTGTGTTGTGTACCTTGCCAGGCCACATACCCAATTCCCCCACCAAGGAAGATTTTAGTCCCTATGCCTATGACCCGGTAATACGGGTCATTCAGAAGTGGTGAAAGCTGCCCAGCCGAAGAATATCCTGCATTGCCCATCCGAGGAAGAAGAACCCCAAGGTACGTGTAAATGGTCTTGTCTGAGAGGTTCACCGCCACGTTGTAGTTCTGGTACGCATTCCGAGGATTGAAAAGATAGGCCTCGTTGAGGTCCCGGATGTTAATCCAGGTGACGAGCTTCTTTCGGGGGTAGCAATCCGTCCCATAGGCATAGGCCTCAAGGAGCACGTCTTTTCCTGCCACAAGGTCCTGAATGACGTGGCCACCACCGTAGCGGAATTCCCCAGGGTGAACCTTGTTCAGAGGATCATCTTTTGCCGGTTGCGTGGCTCCGATATAGAGATCGACTGCGGCAAGACCGGCATAGGCCATGACTCCGTTCAGATACGCTTCATGGATTTTCATCCTGGGCTTCGTGTGACCAATATTCAGAAAGGCTCCTGAAGAACACATGATTCCGAAGGTACCGGTTGTTACCACATCAACCTCCCGGGCAACCCTCTCCACACCCTTCTCCCTTACAAGGTCTACGACTTCCTCTGCGGTCACAACCACAACCTGGCCTTTTTTGATTTTCTCGTTGATTTCCTCGTAGGTTCGAAGCTTCGTACCCATGGCAACACCTCCACTATAAAAATACAACCCCTCGTCCGAAGGGACGAGGGGTTGTGCTCGTGGTACCACCCTTCTTCGCTGACTCCGGGGAAGCCAGCCTCTTTGCCGGTGCTCCTCCACACCGCGGTCCTGTAACGGGAACCACCCGTCAGTCACTACTCTCGCTTCGTCACCGCAACTCCAGGGCCATGTTCATCAGGTCAGGAATACCAGGCTCCCACCTCTCCCTGGCTCTCTCTGATTCCCTTCCTGACTACTCATCCCCTTCATCGTTTCTGGGCTGGGGATATTATACCATGACGATAGGAATTGTCAAGAATGATACCACTCTTTTGAGAGGTATTCCCGCTCTGCCTCGAACATATCGTCGACCATTCTTTTGATTTCATCGAGCGAAAGAACCGCTGCAGTGAGAGGATCGTAATAGAGCGCATAGTATATGTAGTCTCTGCACTTTTCCAGAATGCCACGCACTGCCATTTCCTGACTCTGCACCACCATGCGGTTGAGGGCTGCAAGCTGCAAAGGTAAATCCCCAACAAAAGCAGGCCGAATACGCCCTTTTTCGACAAAGCAGGGAACCTCAACGACACACTGGGGAGGAAGGTTCGTGATGGTACCCTGGTTGGGGAGGTTGATATTCGCCCGGAAAATCCCCCCACCCTCAAGGGCGTAGATAATCTTCATCCCGTACTCTTCGCTCTCCTCGTAACTTATAGGTTCTGTGCCGCTTGCAATTCGCTCAAGTTCTTGCTCGTAACTCTCCCGGTCCTTTCCGTAGAGCTTGAGGATGAACCCTGTTTCCCCATTCCACCCTCCCCCTGGAGTGAAGCGCTGCAAGAGGTCCGGTCTTTTCCTGAACCAGGGGTTGTACTCTGAATTGTGGCCACTCGACTCAGTAACAAAGTACCCGAGGTGCTTGAGCATTTCGACACGGGTAGTATCCTTCTCCGCAATTTCGGGATCCCAGGCTTTCTCCCTCAGGAGAGGGTACACGTCCTCCCCTCGAAAACGAAGCTCCAGGAACCAGGCCTGGTGGTTGATCCCTGCAACCCAGTACTCGAGATCCTCGAGAGGCCAACCCATGTATTCAGCAATCTGCTTTGCGGTATGCTGTACACTGTGGCAGAGGCCGTAGAACCGCAAAGTGGGATGCGCTTCTTTCACAACCCAGCAAAGAATCGACATAGGGTTCGTATAATTAAAGACAAAGGCTTCGGGACAGAGCTCTACTATATCCCGGCAAATATCAAGAATCACCGGTGCGGTCCGCAGAGCCCGGAAAATGCCCCCAGGACCGATGGTATCCCCAATACACTGGTCTACCCCGTAACGCAGGGGGATTTCAATGTCCTTTCGGATAGCTTCGATATCGCCCACAAGAATAGAGATAAAAACGTACTGTGAACCCTTAAGAACCGCTTTTCGATCTGTCGTGGCTGCGATTCTTTCAATAGGAATGCCATTTTCGGCAAAGATTCGTTGAGCGATTCGGGTGATGTAAGAAAGTCGCCGCTCGTTAATATCCACAAGGGCAACTTCTATCCTTTCACGGGGAAAGGGCAACCGCGCAAGATCCACAAGGAGTCTTCGGGTAAAAATTAGACTTCCTGCACCGATAAAAGTGATTTTCACC
>APKF01000116.1 GCA_000353875.1 Candidatus Caldatribacterium californiense OP9-cSCG
ATCTGGTCACCGGTTTCGGCGATCTCCCGGGAGGTGTGTTCCAGGCGCCCCATCTGCTCCATGATGGCCGAAGCGGCATGGGCGACGTCCTGCAGGAATCCCCGCAAAGCAGAAGCGGCCTGGGTGAGAGAAGAAAGTAGCTCTCCCAGTTCATCCCTCCTCCTTTCACCGGCTTCCCGGGTCAGGTCTCCCTGCTCGAGGGTTGCCGCAAAGGCCAGGGCTTCAGAAAGGGGTCTGGTGATGCTTCCTGAGAGCAACAGGCCGAGTACTACACCCAGAACCACCACGACGACAGCTATCCCCAGAAGAACCCGGGAGAAACTCCTGTTGAGATTCGTAACGGTCCCAAGAGAGGTACCAAAAAGGTTCAGGACCTCCTGGTTCAGCGCCTCTATGGCGTCCCGCAGGGACTCCCGGGACAACCGCATGGCCTGAAGGGCCTCAACACTCTGCCTTTCCAACTCATCCAGTTCTTCGGTCTTGACAACCGTATCCTTCCATCCTTCCGCAAAGGGCTTCCAGTGCTCGTTGACGAGACTCTGAGTGGTCAGGACGCTGTACGTTCTGGGGAAATCCTCCTCGATGAACTTCCGGAAGGCCTCAAGGTGGTCCTCTACCCGCTTCCGGGCTTCCTCCCGCCGTTCTCCCTGAAGCAAGAGGTAGTTCTTCCGCTCCTGATTGAGGGTGTTGAGTCGCTCAACCATCTGGCCCAGACGGAGCTTATCGAGAAAGGCACTCAGAGCGTTGAAAGATCGGTATGCCTCGACGAACTTTTCCTCCCTCTCCTGCCCTGCGGTAAGGGGGGTCTGGAAAAGCGCGTTCCACTTCTCCTGGAAATCCTGAACCCGCTCAAGGAGAGCTTTCTTAGTCTCCTCCGAAAGCACCGTGGAGGCGTTCACACTCTCCCTGAAGCTCCCTAAAGAAAAATCGATGAACCCTGGGAGTTCCCCCTGGGGGTTGGAATTGGCGAGGTAGCGGAGCATGAAGAAAAAGGTGTCGTTCGCCGGCTTGGCGACTTTTTTCATGGAGTCGTCCACGAGTTTCGTGAAGTTCAGCATGACTCTTGAGGGTTCGTCCATGGCCACAGCCTTTTCATTCCGCTCCCAGGAAAGCGTAAGGTACCTCCGGTGAATTGCCCGGACCGCATCTGTTTTCTCCTCATAGTCAAGATACGTAGCTTTAAGGCTCTCAAGCCGGGCAAAGAGCGCACTCCCCTCAGGCAGAGCCTGAATCCTGTAAGGGAACTCCTCTTTCTCCCATACGGCAGCATATGGAGAGCTCTGAAAGGCCTCGGTGTCGCTTCCCAGGCGGAAGGCCTCGAGGTAACTCAGGAAACGGTTGTGGAGTTCGGCAAATCCCGACTCCCACTCCTCAAGCAACGCCTCGTCTCTTCCAGCAAGGTAGGCAGCCACAAGGCTCTCGTTTTGGGCGATGAGGTCCTTGAGGCGAGAAACGGCGAAAACAAGGGGAAAGGATTCCTGCACGGCGGAGAAGGAAGAGGAAAGACGGCCGAGAACGATGACGGTCACCACCCCCAAAGAAGCCGCAAGGAGAGCAAGCAGGACAAAACCGGAACGTATTTTTGTTCTTATGTACACCTTTCACACCCCCCACGCTGGACTCTGAGGGTATATTACCAGAAACGCCGGCAGCTTTCCTCTACCCGAGAGACTCAGAAACCCTGCCCCTGTAGTACAATCCTCCAGGGCATGTTGCTCACCTGAAAGGGGGAGAAAGTTGTCGTTTGTGAAGCTTACGGTTTCGGTTGCCATACCCCTTGCCGTTGGTTTCCTCGGCTCTCTCTTCACCTCACAGGGGCTGAAAGAGTGGTACCCTGCGCTCCAGAAGCCCTCGTTCACTCTGCCTAATTGGCTGTTCTTCCCCGTGTGGACTGTGCTTTTCATGCTGATGGGCATAGCCTTTTACCTTGTGTGGCAGGCAACCTCGGGGGGATAAGGACCATCCCCTACCCCTACTTCCTGCAGCTTGCCGCAAACATCCTCTGGTCCTTTTTCTTTTTCGGCATGCGCAATCTTCTGTTTCCCTGGCGACCCTGCTCAGAAACTCAACTGACCCGGGACAAAAAAGAGGGACAAAAAGAAAAGCCGGCATACCGAAACCTCTTTCACGTGTTCTGGATGCAACATACCGGATTGAGTACAGGGAGATGATGGAAAGATTCAAAAGCCTTTACAATTCGTCCACCCCCCTTTCCCGGGCTTTCAGGTATAATACCCGGGCTTTCAGGTATAATATCAGCTCTGTGGGCTTTTTTCAGGCAGGTGATGAAAAACGCGCACATCTTCTCTGTTCCCTACAAGGCACATCGCCCGTCTTGGAGAAGGGGCGCTTTTGGGTTTCGTGGCAGGAATGGTCACGGTTCTTTACCGGTACCTCCTTGAGCAGGCTTCGAGCGTAAGCGAGCAAGTTCTCACCCTCGCCCGGGAGAGAGTACTCCTTGCCCTGGCATGGCTGGCGTTTTTAGGGTTCCTCGGATGGGTGGTGGGGTACCTGGTGCGCTTTGAACCCCTGGCCGCAGGAAGCGGCATTCCCCACGTGAAAGGCGTACTTTCAGGGAAACTCCAGGCCGTGTGGTGGCGGATTCTTCTTGTGAAGTTCGCGGGTGGCATCCTTGGTACCTTCGGTGGCCTTTCTCTGGGGAGAGAGGGGCCCTCGGTGCAGATCGGCGCCATGATAGGGAAGGGGTGGGGTGAAATCCGCAGAAAACCGAAGGACATTCCCTTCTGGGTGACTGCTGGAGGAGCGGCAGGCATTGCCGCCTCTTTCGGCGCCCCCCTTGCAGGAGTGCTCTTTGCCCTGGAGGAGCTCCACCGGGGGTTCTCTTCGGTGGTTGTCCTGGCTTCCCTTACGGCCTCTGTTGTAGCCTATGCTGTGTCCGAGCGCCTCTTCGGCCTGGGGCCGATTCTCCCCTTTAGCCACATCCGACCCCTCGGTCCTGAGGCCTACCCCGTCCTTCTCCTTTTCGGGATACTCCTGGGGGCGCTGGGAGCTCTTTTCAACCGAGGACTTCTCGTGGTCTCCGACCGGGTATCTTCGTGGCGATGGCTTCGCCTCCCCCTTCGTCCGGTTCCAGCCTTCGTGACCTCAGGTATACTGGGGCTCTTCCTGCCCCAGGTACTTGGAGGAGGGCATAGGCTCATTGCGGCTCTGGGCCGTGAAACCTTCCCGGTTCAGGCACTGCTCATCCTGTGCGGGGTGAAATTCCTCTTTACCCTTTGGAGCTATGCCTCTTCCGCTCCTGGAGGGATTTTCTTCCCCCTCCTTACCGTTGGAGCTCTCCTCGGGAACATTTTCGGCGCGCTCTGGGGGAAAATGGTCGGCACCCCTTCTATTCCCATCGACAACCTCGTCGTCCTGGGGATGGCTGAATACTTCTCAGCCATCACCAAGGCTCCTATCACCGGGAGTGTCCTCATCGCCGAAATAACTGGGTCGTTCTCCGCCCTCCCGGCCATCGTCTTTGTGTGCCTTGTGGCCCTCGGGACTTCCAACCTCCTCAGGACGAGGCCAATCTACGATACCCTCCTGAAGAGGCTTCTCCACACCGCTACGAACCATACCCCCCGGAGACCACGAGGACCTGACCGGTGAGGTAGTCGGCCTCCTCGGCGGCGAAAAAGAGCACTGCCCGGGCGATGTCCTCGGGGCGCCCAAGCCTCCCCACCGGAATCTGCGCAAGGAGCCTGGGGATGTGCTCTTCTGGGGTGACCGCGTGCAGGAGGTCGGTGTCGATT
The DNA here is from genome assembly GCA_000353875.1 of Candidatus Caldatribacterium californiense OP9-cSCG. Taxonomy (GTDB): domain Bacteria; phylum Atribacterota; class Atribacteria; order Atribacterales; family Caldatribacteriaceae; genus Caldatribacterium; species Caldatribacterium californiense. The sequence continues at coordinate 3,756 of APKF01000116.1, forward strand.
TTGCTCGGGGCAACAACGTTCACCGTTATGCCGAGGGGGGCGCATTCCCGGGCCAGGGCTTTACATAAAGCGATGACCCCGCCTTTCGAGGCGGCATAGTGGATGCCTGAGGTCCCTCCTGTAAGGCCAGAGGTGGAGGCAACGGCCACAATCCTCCCCCATCGTTTCTCCATCATGAAGGGCAGAACCGCCCGGACCGCAAGGTACACCCCCTTGAGGTTTACGGCAATCATCCGGTCCCAGTCCTCTTCCTCCAGGTTCCAGGCCCCCCGGTAATCCGGGTCCCCTATACCGGCGTTGGCCACAAGGATATCCGGAGCCCCCAGAGTCCTGGCGACAGCCTCCACCATCGCTTCCACCTCCCGGGCGTTCTGCACATCGGCCCGGAAAGCTTTGGCCACTCCCCCGCTTTTCTGGATTTCCGCCACCACCTCTTCGGCCGCCTCGTGGTGGCGGTGGTAGTTCACCGCCACCTTCGCCCCTCCCCGGGCAAGGAAAAGCGAAACGGCCCTGCCGATTCCCCGACTCCCACCGGTCACCAGCGCCACATGTCCTGAAACACCGGCCATATACCCCTCTCCTCTCCGAAAAACCTCCCCTTACCTCCGCTTTCCCTGGAAATACCTCCGAAGCAGGGCACCGCATTCCTCCGCACACACGCCACCGGTCACAGAGACGCTGTGCGGGAAAAGGCCGGGGACAAAGACGTTAAGGACACTCCCCGCCACCCCACCCTTGGGGTCCCGGGCACCGAAAACCAGCCGGGCAATGCGGGCCTGGATGATGGCCCCGGCGCACATGAGGCAGGGCTCAAGCGTCACGTACAGGGTACAGCCCTCCAGGCGCCAGTCCCCAAGGACTCTCTGGGCCTTCCGGATGGCCTCGATCTCCGCATGGGCCGTGACGTCGTCGGCCCTCTCCCTTCGGTTGTGCCCCAGGGCCACGACCACACCCTCCCGCACGACGCAGGCCCCCACAGGGACCTCATCCTCCAAAAAGGCCCGTTCTGCCTCCTTCAGGGCAAGGCGCATGAAGCGTTCGTCCTGCGTCATCGTTCCCGAAAAACCCAGAGCCTGTTCCCCAGAAAATTCACGGAAAGCGATCCCAGGGTGGCAAGGACCTTGCTCTCCGCCGGTCCAAGAGCGTATTTCCCCCGAAAAAGGGCAAGAAGCCCCAGGGCAATACCCAAAGCAGCAAGATTCACGAGGACGAACTTCGCCACCTCGGCAACGTGCACACGTCTTCGGCTTTTGAAGGTCCAGAACTTGTTCAGGAGGTAGCTATTCGTCATCCCGCAGGAGTAGGAAATCACCTGGCTCACCGGGTACCAGAGGCCCATCTTCCCGTGGAGGACCATGAACACCCCGAAATCGATGGCGGTGTTGAGGACCCCCACGATGCTGAACTTCCCAAACTGCCAGGCATCAGCAAGAATCGTGCGGAGGCTCTTCATGCGTTTTGTCGAACCCCCTGGTGCGGTCCACAACGTAGAGGGGGCGGTTCTTGGCCTCGTCGTAAATCCGCCCGATGTACTCCCCCATAATCCCAAGAATAATGAGGATAATCCCGCTGAAGAAGAGGTTGATGACGGCCAAAGAAGCCCACCCGGGGACAGTGCTCTTCCCAAGGAGTTTCGTCACAACGATGACGAGAAGGTACACAAAACTCAGAAAGGACAGGGCAAAACCAAGGTAAGCGGCAATCTTCAGGGGTTTGTTGGAGAAGGCTGTGATGCCGTCCCAGGCGAGCTTCAGCATCTTCCGGAGAGGGTACTTCGTCGTCCCCGCAAAGCGCCTGTGCCGGACGTACTCTAAAGCCACCTGGCGAAAGCCGACCCATGCGACCAGACCCCGGATGAAACGGTTCTTCTCCCGCAGAAGCCTCATGACCTCGACTACTTTCCGGTCCATGAGACGGAAGTCCCCTGTGTCCAGGGGGATGTCGATATCGGTCATGGCGCGGAGGAGGCGGTAGAAGAAGGAGGCGGTGAAGCGCTTGAAGAAGGTCTCCCCCTCCCGCTTTGCCCGCTTCCCGTAGACGACCTCGTACCCTTCCCGCCATTTCGCCACCATCTCCGGGATGACCTCTGGAGGATCCTGGAGGTCGGCGTCGATGACAATGACCGCCTCCCCCCGGGCATAGTCCATCCCAGCGGTGATGGCCGCCTGGTGGCCGAAGTTCCGGGAGAAGTGGATGACCCGCACCCGGGGGTCTTTTCGGGCAAGGCCATCAAGGATTTCAGGGCTTCTGTCTCTGCTCCCATCGTCCACGAAGATGAGTTCATAGGGCTCGGAGAGCCCCTCCATGACCCCGGTGAGGCGGCGGTACGTTTCCGGCAACACCTCCTCCTCGTTGAAGACCGGAATAACGACGGAGAAGCGCACACCTGCCATCCTACTCCCCTCCCGAGAAAAAGGTCCAGCTGGGGAACCAGCGCAGGAACCGGGCCACATACGCTCTGCTTACGGGTAGACCCGAGAGAATGGGATAGAAAAGGACAAAAAGCGCCGCTGCACCACCAAGGAGCACCCATCGCCATATCCTGGCTCTGGGGTTGTCCTCTTCCAGCCAGGCGAAGAACACTCCAAGGAGCACTGCCAGAAAGGGCACGCATCCGTAGTAGTGGTAGATGAAGGTGATGCGGGGGACAAGCATCCAGGGAACATACTGCGAAAAGAAGGCCACAAGGATCCAGAAAACTCCCTGCCTTTTCAGGAATGCCGGCGTCACAAGGGCAAAAAGGACCGTAATCCCCCCAGTCCACCAGAGGGCTGGATTGCCAAAGGACACGATGCTTGAGATGTACCCCTTCGGAAGTCCTTCCCCCTTGTAGAGCCAGATGGGCCGGGCCATGACCGGCCACTCCCACCAGGGGGAGGCGAAGGGATGCGTCGCCTTGAGGTCGTGGTGGTAGCGGTACATGGAGAGCTGGAGACGAAATACGTCCCGAAAAGTGTACCCGGGGACGAGAAGGTACGGGATGTAGGAGAGTCCATAGATGAGGGCAGGAAGGGCCACGAAGAAGAGCGCCGAGAGGGGGAGAATCCGCCGCAAAAAGGTTGCCCGCGAAAGCTCGCCCCTGCGAATTGCCCGCCAGTGCTCGAGGAAGAAAAGGAGTGCCACACCTCCCCCGGCGTATACGGCGGTCCACTTCGTTGCTGCCCCAAGACCAAAGAAAAGCCCGGAGAAGAAAAGCGAGGAGAACGCTTTGTCCTGGAAGTACCGGAAAAGGAAGAGGTACGCAAGGACGGTGAAGAACACAACGTACGTATCAACGGTGGCCATCCGGGCCTGCACAAAGCGCATGAAATCGAAGGTAAAAAGAGCTGAGGCAAAGAGGGCGTGCTCTTCGGGAACAAAAAGGCGAGCCAGGAAGAACACCACGGGGACAAGGAGCGTCCCAAAGACCACCCCCACGATGCGCCACCCAAAAGGGTTCATGCCAAAGAGGGCCACTCCCAGGGCAATGATGAGTTTTCCCAGGGGTGGATGGGTCCACTCATACGGAGGGAGGCGGCGCAGGTGCTCAAAGGCCGTGCGGGCATGGTAAATCTCGTCAAAGTACGTCCCGGTGAGGTATGAACGCTCGTACTGGGCGATAGCCTGCTCGTCGAACAGGCGCTCGTACCCCTCTGAAGCAGAAAGGGCGGTTACCGAGACAATGGGGAGGGGACGGGAACTTCCCACCTCAAAGAAGGCCATCTCCCCGAGCATCCCCCGGGGGTGCTCCACAACGATTCTAAAGTACCGGCCAGAAAAAGGCCCATCAACGTGTTCCCACCGGAAGACCCAGTTGGGTTTCATCTCTGGCCCCCTCCTCCAGGTCACCCCGTCTTCGGAGTACTCGATGCGGTACGTGCTCTCCCGGGTAAGACCGAAAAAGCACGAGATTCGTCCCACACTGCAAGTCTCCCCCAGATCAACAAGAACGGTCTCACCCGGCCTCTGAGGCTCCCAGAAAGTCTTCGGGACATCCCGAAAACCAAGGCGGTACAGGGAAACAAGCAGCGAGAAAAGAGAAAGCGCAAGGAGGAAGAGGAAGGTTCTCCTCGTCATGGGGTCTGGATCGCTCCTTTCCCGGGAGTTTTTCGGAACACCAGAAAGAGGAAAAAGGCAAAGAGGGCAAGATTCACTCCGGAAACGAGAAGAAGTCGCCAGTCAGTGCGGGGGAAATGGTACGTCCCGAAAAAACCGTAAAGGAGAATGAGGCCGACGTTCACAAAAAACGTGGCGCTCAGGCCGGAGAAGAGGACAAGAACCTCCCTGCATGGCCGGAAAACATACCAGAGGGGCGCAAAGACTAAAGCCGGGAAGAGATACCGCTCGTGCATCCGGTGCACAAAGAGGAAGGTCGCAAAGGCGAGGAAAAGCGCCACCACGGGGAAACGCTCCTCTGTTTTCTCCCGGAAAAAGAGAAACGCCGACAGCACCACAATCACCCCCACTGCCACGTACCCCCATTCCCGGAAAGAGAGCACGAGGACCCTCCGGGTATCCGGCATCCAGTTGCCCCCAAGGAGGGCAAAGACGTTGAAGGCGTTGAGGGTGGCGTACTGGTACGACCCCACAGCACCCCGGTAGATTTCGAGGACCCGGGGAAGCGAAAAGGGAAGCGAGAGGAGCACAAAAACCCCAAGGCCCAGGAGGACGCTCCGGAAGACAACAGCCAGGCTCCTCCGCTCGAGAAAAGCCCAAAGCCACAGCGGGGAGAAAATGAGGGTCTGGGGCTTTATGAGGAGGGCCAGGGCGAAGAAAACTGCCGAGAGCTCAATTTTCTGCTCAAGCAGAAAAAGCACTCCAAGAAGAAGGGGGAGGACGAAGACGGCATCCACCTGTCCCCACAGAGCTGAATCAAGGCCCACGGCCGGGTTCAGGGCAAAGGCAGCAAAGAGGAACTCCGCCCGGGGCTCTCCCAGGCGTTTCCTGGCCAGGGCAAAGAGGAGAACGGCCAGGGCAAGGTCGGCAAGAATAGCAGGAAGCTTGAGGAGCACAAGGGAGGAAGGGGAGAAATCCTGAAGGTGGAGGAGCCTTTTCAGGTGGCCGAGGAGAAAGAGGACATAGATGTACCCCGGGGGATAGTCGGCGAACATCTCCCCGAAGTAGAAGCGGGAAAGCCCGACTTCTGCTGCCTGCTTTGCCCATCCCTCAAAGCAGGCAATGTCGGGGGGAAACCCAAAGACTGTAAAGGCAAAGAGCAACCTCAGGGCCAGGGCAACACACAGCACCACCCAGAGGGACCCCGAAAGCCGAAAATCCCTGAAACTCGAAAGTTTCTCAGACGCCTCCTGAGGCAACCTCTTAACCCCCAGCAAATCTCTGCCACCATTATACCAGGCCCGGGACGTCAGAAAATCCGAATTTCTGGGTCTAGGCTGTGAAAACCACGGGGGAGAAAAAATACCCGAACGGCTTGCTTCTATCTTTTACCTCGCTATAATGGAAACGAACGCTTTGTGGTCAAATGAATTTGAGAAATTGCTCAAAAAGAGGCGAGGGCCATGCTCAGCGTCAGTGACAAACTCAAAATGTACTTCACGATGCTCTGCATCCGCCGCTTTGAAGAAAAAGCGGAGGAGCTCTATATGGCGGGGAAAATCTGGGGGACGTTCCACCTCTATATCGGCGAAGAGGCCGTGGCCACAGGGGCCTGTTTTGCGCTGCGCCCTGAGGACTACATCACTTCAACCCACCGGGGCCACGGGCACTGCATCGCCAAGGGAGCCGACGTCAGGAAGATGATGGCCGAACTCATGGGGAAGGCCACGGGGTACTGCCTGGGGCTTGGGGGCTCCATGCACATCGCCGACCTTGAAGGGGGAAACCTCGGCGCCACAGGCATTGTGGGGTCGGCCATCCCCATTGCTGCTGGGGCAGCTCTGGCGTGCAAGCTCCAGAAAAATAACCGGGTGGTTCTGTGCTTTTTCGGAGATGGAGCGGCCAACACCGGAGAGTTCCACGAAGCCGTGAACCTGGCAGCGGTTTTCAGGCTTCCGGTGGTCTTTCTGTGCGAGAATAACCTCTACGCCATGTCCTTTCCGGTAAAGAAAGCCTTTGCCATCCCCGACATCGCCGAGCGGGCAAAGGGTTACGGCATTCCCGGGGTTACGGTTGACGGAATGGACGTTCTTTCGGTCTACGAGGCCACGAAAGAAGCTGTGGAGCGGGCCCGAAAAGGTGAGGGACCGACGCTCATCGAGGCCCGGACGTACCGCTTCAGGGGGCATTCCAAAAGCGACAAGGGAGTGTACCGGACGAAAGAGGAAGTGAGGATGTGGATGGAGCGCTGCCCCATAAAGCGCTTCCGGGAACATCTCCTCGGCGAAGGCGTTCCCGAGGAAACCCTGAGAGACCTCGAGAAAAAAGCCGAGGAACTCGTCGAAGAGGCGGTGCGTTTTGCCGAAGAAAGCCCGGAATTGACCATAGAGGAAGCGAGGCGACTGGTCTATGCCTGAGCGGGAAATCACCTACGCCGAGGCCATACGGGAGGCCCTCAGGGAAGAAATGCGGAAAGACCCCTCGGTATTCCTCATCGGTGAGGACATTGGGGTGTACGGCGGGGCCTTTGGCGTCACCCAGGGGCTTCTTGAGGAGTTTGGGGAAGAACGGGTGATTGACACCCCAATTTCTGAAGCCGCCATTGTGGGTGCAGCTATAGGCGCTGCGCTCCTTGGTATGCGGCCGGTGGCCGAAATCATGTTCTTCGACTTCATGACGCTCTGTGCCGACCAGATAGTGAACCAGGCGGCCAAAATCCGCTTCATGTTCGGGGGAAAGGCGAAGGTGGCCATTGTGGTCCGCTCTCCCGCGGGATCCGGCACCGGAGCCGCAGGACACCACTCCGGAAGCCTCGAGTCCTGGTTCACCCATGTCCCCGGGCTCAAGGTCGTTGCCCCTGCAACACCTTACGACGCTAAAGGACTCCTCAAAAGCGCCATCCGGGACGATAACCCCGTGATCTTCGTGGAACACAAGCTCCTCTACCGCGTAAAAGGACCGGTCCCTGAAGAAGAGTACGTTATCCCCCTGGGGGTTGGGGAGGTTAAAAGACGGGGGAGGGACCTCACCATCGTGACCTATTCCCTCATGGTCAGAAGAAGCCTTGAAGCGGCGGAGATTCTCTCCCGGGAGGGGATTGACGTTGAGGTTGTGGATGTGCGGACCCTCCGTCCTCTTGATGAGGAGGTCATCCTCGAGTCCGTTCGGAAAACTCACAGGGCACTTGTGGTGTACGAGCCCCCTCGCTTCGGAGCCTTCGGGGCAGAAATCGCCGCCCTCATCACTGAGAAGGCCTTCGACGACCTTGACGCTCCCGTCATGCGCCTTGGAGGACTGGAAATGCCCCCACCTTACAATCCGCACCTTGAGCGCCGGATTGCCCCTCAGGTCGAGGATATTGTAGCTGCCTGCCGGGAACTCGTATCGTGACCGCAGACCCCGGTAATTTCGGGCCCTGTGGTGCCAGACGATGAAGCAATTCCTGCTCTTTTCGTCGCAGGATTAAAACAGCTTTGCAGGGTAACCCGGGATTGCTTCGCTTTGCCCGCAGTGACCCACAAAAAAGTCACTGCGAGCTCGTCGTTTCGTCTGCGAAGCAGTCGCTTCTCTCACCCTGTGGGAATATGAGGTTGCTTCGCTTCGCTCGCAACGACGGAGAAACGTCTGTCGGATTGCTTCGGGGCTTCGCTCCTCGCGATGACCCACAAAAGGGTCACTGCGAGGTCGTAGTGTCGCTTCCGAAGCAGTCTCCGAAGTTCCTCGCCACTTCATGGCTTCGGAAAGAGGAAGGGGCCGGGGCTTCGAAACGGCAAAAAGGGGACGAAGCAATTTCAAAAGCCCCCTGTGGAGACAGGAAGGAGGGTCGTCTCGCTGTCTTCCCCTCCAAAGGGGCAAAAATCTGTGGCGCTCACATGCCTTTGCCTGAAGGCGGAATGCAAACCTCTATCCTGCTACGAGACTTTCTGCCGCATTGGTGGTGTAAATGCGCTTTCCGGTGTCCTCCGGATACTTCAGAAAACAGGGGGAATTTTCCCCCTGATCTCGCCGATTCGAGAAGGTCGGTATGTGTTTTAATACCGTCTCCAGAGTCTTCCCAACCACTCTTTTGCTCCCTCGTAATCCATGATTCATATTGCTCAAGACCCTCTGCATAAGGAGGCATCCCCCCTCTCCCAGGCATCTCCGCAAGGTCGTCCGAGTGTCGGCTTAGTAAGTGCATGGTGGGTTCCTGATTGGCAAAAACAGTGAAGGTGCTGCTTTTGGTGAGGAAGTCCTCATGGGAGCACAGGAAGCTTCCGGGAATTGCAAAACCCTGTCCTTCTGGTATAGTACTTGCTGGGAGGAGGTCGTGGTACGGGGTATTCGGGGGTTCCAGCAAAGAGTGACGCTCATTTTTAGAGGAGACGATGCTCGTCTACCTTGACGTATGCTGCCTGAACAGGCCCTTTGACGACCAGTCCCAGGAGCGTATTCGCCTGGAAGCCGAAGCAGTGTTGCTCATTCTGGAGCGCTGTCAGGCCGGGGATTGGCAGCTTCTGGGGAGCGAAGCTGTGGATTATGAGATTTCTCGCATTCCTGATGAAGAAAGGAGATACAGGGTTTTCCTCCTTGCTTCCGTTGCCCGGGCCCGGCAGAAGGTGAACCAGCCAGTGCAGGTCCGCGCCCAGGAACTTGAGCGGCTTGGGTTTAAGGCCCTCGATGCTTTGCACATCGCCTGTGCTGAGGAAGGGGGTGCCCGGGTGCTGCTCACCACCGACGACCGAATGCTCAATACCGCCCGAAAGATCCAGGGTGATTTGCGTGTGAGGGTTGAAAATCCCGTCCTGTGGTTGATGGAGGTGACGACAGGTGGCTCTGCAGAGGATGACGCCGGCCGAGATTCGGGAGAGAGGCCTTGAAGCACTGAGAGAGGCTCTGGGCCCGGTGGGAATGGCCCGCTTCCTGCAACAGTTTACAAGAGGAAGCGGCGACTACACCAGGGACCGTGAGGAATGGCTTGGAGGGCTGACCGTTCAGGAGGTGGTGAAGGAGATCAAAAGCCGCAGAAAACGCCTCCGTTGAAAACTCTTTCCATCGCCCTGGTCGCTACACCCTTCTTCTCCC
>APKF01000117.1 GCA_000353875.1 Candidatus Caldatribacterium californiense OP9-cSCG
CCTTTACGAGTTCTGGTTTTTGCTTCTCTTTGCCCCCCGTTACCGGAAAGTCTCTCTCACGCGTTTCTTAAAGGTACTCTACTCGCAGTAGCCCCCTCTACCGTGTCATTGCGGACCCATCTTTCTACCCGGGGAAATCCCTTTTTGAGAATCTGAGACTTTTTCGCCTGCGGTGACCCCACCGTGTCACTGCAAGGTCGTCGTGTCGTTTCCGAAGTAGTCCTGCCTTCCGCAGCCTTGGGACTGCTTCGCTTCGCCCACAGTGACCCACAAAAAAAGTCACTGCGAGCTCGTTATTTCGCTTACGAAGCAATCTCTTCTCTCACCCTGTGGGAATATGAGGTTGCTTCGCTTCGCTCGCAACGACGAAAAATACCGCCGGATTGCTTCGGGGCTTCGCCCCTCGCAATGACTTGGGGGAAGTCATTGCGAGCTCGTTTTTCGTTTGCGAAGCAATCTCGCTTCCTGTGGCCTTGGGACTGCTTCGCGGCTCGGAAAGACAGAATGCCCATGGTCCGGATGGTAGAGAAACCGCCTGGAATGGTACAGGCAACGGTTGAGCAAAAAGCAAATTGAGAAAAATCGAAGCGGGGGTATAATATAGGTGAAAGGGCGTGAGCGCCATGTTGAAGATGAAGGTCCAGGGTCTCATGTTCGACCAGAAAAGCGCCATGGCCGTTGTCATCCTCGTCGATGAGGAGGAGAAGCGGAGCCTTCCCATATGGATTGGCCTTTTCGAGGCGCAGGCAATACTCCTTGGTCTCCAGGGAGTTCAGACTCCCCGCCCGCTCACCCATGACCTCATGGCCTCGGTCATCCGGAGCATGGGAGGGGAGCTTGAAAAGGTCGTCATCACCAAAATCGTCGATAACACCTTCTACGCGCTCCTCTACCTCAAAATCGACGGCCGGGAAGTGACCGTGGATGCCCGCCCAAGCGACGGCATCGCCCTGTCCCTGCGCATGGGGGCTCCCATCTACATCTCCGAAGAAATCCGCAGTTCAACAACGGTTGCCATGGGAGAGATTGACGATAAAGAGATCGAAGAATTCCGCCAGTTCCTCGAGAACCTGAAACCCGATGACCTCAAGAAATACCTCGGCTACGAGACGTAAGTGGTACATCGGTGTCCTCGGGCAGCATGCTCCGGAGGAACCCGTCCTCGCCCTTGCGTACCGTATCGGAAAGGGTATCGCAGAGCGGGGTGGGGTACTCCTCTGTGGGGGTCTTGGGGGAGTTATGGAAGCGGCCTGCCGGGGAGCCAGGGAAGCCGGAGGCATCACCATCGGCATCCTTCCTGGGTCCTCTCCCGATGATGCCAATCCCTTCGTGGATTTCGCCATCGCCACAGGACTCGGAGAGGCACGGAATTTCATCATCGTCTCCGCATCGTCAGCACTCATTGCCTGTGGAGGACAGGCGGGAACCCTGAGTGAAATCGCCCTTGCCCTTCGCCTGGGGAAAATCCTCGCCGGTGTCCACACCTGGAAGATTGAGGACCACCGGGGCAAGAAAGACTTCTTCCCCTCTTTTGAGAGTGCTGAAGAGGCCGTGGAGTACGTATTTTCAAGGCTTCAGGGAGCGAAGCGATGAACACCGAGGGAAGCCCGGGCTTCATCCGCCTGAGCACCACCACCATCGCCGAGGTCGCCACCCGAGCAGCCGTTCATGTTGAGGGCGTGCGGGACGACTTCGAACGTCTCCTAAAGACGGTGGAGCTTTTTCGGGGAGAAGACGCCTTGCCTCACGGAGAAAAGGTCCCCCTGGAGGCTCAGGACCTTGTGGTTCGCCTCAGGATTACCGTAAGCGCCTCCGCTCCATCCTTTTTCCTGGTGGCCCGGAGGGTGCAGAGAAGCGTCTTTGACGCGCTCTGCTCGCGCCTCGGCATTGTGCCCTCCCGTGTGCATGTCGAGGTTCAGAACGTTGACTGGTCAGACCTCGACGAAAGGGGGTGAGAGAACTTGTACAACCCTGAAGGTCTGTGTCAGGTGTGCCGTCACTGCGATCCGCTCCTTAAAGAGCGGGGAATCTACCGATGTCTTCTGGGAGAGCAGAAAGAACGGACACAGCCCGTGGACCGCTGCGACTATTTTTTCCCAGACCACCTTGCCTCTGCGCAGGAGAATAAGAAGAAGACCTGAACGATGCGCAGAACCCGCCTGGGGCAGCACTTTCTCGTCGACGAGAGAGTTCTCTCCGCCATCGTGGAGGCTGGAGCACTGAGCCCCCGGGATCTCGTCCTTGAGGTTGGAGCAGGAGAGGGGGTGCTCACCGAGCGCCTGGCACAGAAAGCAGGACGGGTGGTAAGCTTTGAGGTTGACCCTCTGCTCTTTTCCCGGGCAAAGGAGCGGCTTGGGGTCTACCCCCATGTGTCCCTGTACCGGGAGGACATCCTGCAGGTGGACCTCGTATCCCTTCTTCGGTCCTTCCCCGAAACGACCAGAAAGTGCATCGCCAACCTCCCCTACGGGATCTCCGCAGCGTTCTTTACGCTCCTTCTTGAAACCACCCTGGAACTCCTCTGGGAGCGGTTTGTAGTGACGGTGCAGTACGAATTCGGTGAAAAACTCCTCTCCCTGCCACCGGAAGGCAAGGGGAACCCTCTTTCGGTGGGCCTTGCCAGAATCTTCTCTACAGAGAGGCTCTTTGTGGTTCCTCCCCAGGCCTTTCGACCACCGCCAAGAGTTTACTCCCTCGTCCTCCTTGGTCGGCGCCGAAAAGACCTCCCCCAGGACTTTATTCCCTTTTTCCGCTTCGTCCGGGAGGTCTTCCGCCACCGCCGGAAAATCCTGCGTTCCGTGATTCCCCAGGGAAAATCCCCTGCCTCCGAGCTTTTGGGGAAACGGGCCGAAGACCTGACCCTTGAAGAATGGGAGAGGCTCTGGGAGAGTGTCCGCGTTGTTTCTCTCAAGAGGCAGGGATATAATGGATAAGGAGAGCGCTATGCCGAAGAGCACCTGGGTTGGGGACAACCTCACAGATGTCAAGATTAAAAACCGGTCGCTGGTGCTGCAGCTTCTCAAAAAACGGGGACCACTTTCGCGGATTGAGCTGGCCCGCATCACCGGCCTCACCCAGCCCACCATCACCAACATCATCAATGAGCTCCTCGCCTCAAACCTCGTCCGGGAAATTGGACCCTCCGACACAAGGACCGGACGAAAACCCATCCTTCTTGCCGTCAACGACCAGGCCTTCTACATCATCGCCATCACCTTCACCCGTCAGGGATTCTCCATTGCCCTGACCGACCTTGGGCCCAACATCCTCTTTCGCCGGGATTCCCGCTACAGCCTCCTTGAGGACACCGACATCGCCCTTTTGGAACTCCAGAAGGAATTCATCCACGTTCTCGAGTACGCCACCCAGTCCCTGAGCCTCATCCTCGGGATTGGTGTGAGCGCCCCGGGGCCCGTGGATACCGAAACCTGCACCATTCTCGCCCACCCAACCTTCCTCCTCCACAAAAGCCTTGACCTCAGGAAGTACCTCCGGGAATACGACCTCCCCATCTTCATGATGAGCAACGCCGATGCAGCGTGTCTCCACGAAACCTGGTGTGGTAGCGCTAAAGAAGCCCAGAACATGGTGTACTTCATGGTGGGGGAGGACGTGGGAGCAGGAGTCCTCATCGACGGGAAAATCTACCAGGGGAAACACCGCAAGGCTGGAGAAGTGGGCCACACAAGCATCAACATCTTTGGCCCGCGGTGCGTGTGCGGGAACTACGGGTGCCTGGAGCTTTACTGCAGCACCCAGAAGATCGTGGAGAAGGCCAGGGAAATCGGGTGGTTTGGAGGGGAACCGTACTTCCGCTCTTTTCTTGAGCGTGGGGAACAGCTCACCTTCCGTCACATCGTCGAAGGGGCCCAGAAAGATAACGAGGCCTGCGTGCAGCTACTCACCCAGCTTGGCCGGTACATCGGCGTAGGAGTGGTGAACCTCGTTAACCTCTATGACCCGGAACTCGTGGTCATCGGCGGGGAGGCTTCTTTAGCCCGGGAGTTCATCGACCGGCCCATCCGTCAGGTCCTCGAAGAACGCCTGCTCTACCGGGAGTACGTCACGCCCCAGCTCCTCTATTCCCAGTGGGGAGAGGACGTAACACTCCTTGGGGCGGCATCGCTTGTGCTTGACCATTTTATGGCCGGAGAGCTCGGGCGGTTCTAACGCTTAAGTCGGATAACGACCCGGTTTGGAATGCAGGCGATAAAGGAGGTGTCGTCGGGGATTTTCCCGGTTTTGATGCACACCTTGTCGGGGCAGGGAGAGGTCACCACAAAAACCTTTCCTCCTCTAATGGCCACGATGGTCTTCCCCAGGGGTCCGGAGACGACAATCTCCCGGTCGTCCTGAGGAGTGACAGGAATCTCCATTCTTTCCTTCTCGCTCTCGATAACCACGGTGTAGCATTCCCGCCCTTTTCCCTCAAAGGGCACGTACCGGAAAACGAAGAGTATTCCTAAAACCACGCCCACGGCAATGAGCGAGAGCCAGTCACTTCTCCGGAAAAGGTACACGACCATCCCCCCGCATCTCATGGAGAAGGAGCAAGAGCCCACTCTCTAAACATTCGTTTCGCACCGCCACACCCTCGGGAACCCGAAGGAGCGCCGAGGAGAAGTTCCAAATACCCCGAACCCCAAGGCCTATAAGGACATCCACGACTTCCTGAGCACTGTGGGGAGGAATGGCAAGGATGGCCATCTGCACCCCAAAACAGGGAATAACCTCCTCCAGGGCTTCAAGAGGGTAAACGAGAACACCACCGATTTCCCTTCCGACCTTCTCGGGATCCGTATCAAAGGCGCAGACAATCCGCACTCCGTACCTGGCAAACCCTGGATAGTTCAGGAGTGCCCGGCCGAGATTTCCCACCCCGATGAGGGCAGAGAGCTTCTCCACCCGGAGCGCGAAGAGGTCCTCGAGTCTGCGGACTATAACCTCCACAGGGTATCCCCGTTTCTGCACTCCTCCAATACCCACCATGGCCATGTCCTTGCGAATTTGGGTTTCGTCGACCCGGAGGAGAGCGGCGATGTCCTGACTCTTGAGGTACGCCTCTCCCCGATCCAGGGCTCTTCTTGCCAGAGAATAGCAGAGTACCAGGCGCTGCACCGTGCTTGGAGGGATTCGCTTCAACACTTCCACCTCCTCTTCCAGTGTACTGAAAAGCCTCTACCTTTGTCCACAAAAGCAAAGCGAAATTCCTTCTCTGAATCCTGTGGATAACAATTTCCGGTGCAGTTTTTCTTCCTCACCACACAAGGATTTTTCGCTCCTCAAAGTTATCCACAGCTGTGCACAAGCTGTGGATAACTTGCCCCAGCTCGATTTTTGTGGTTAAATTAGGACGCACGCAGGAAAGTCACGCACCGTTCACCGGAGAGGTGAGGGGAAAGAAAAAGGGGAAGTGCTTTTCTTTTCTTCTCTTTTTGCCATTTTTTCGGTGGAGGGAGAAATTGTGGATAACTCTGTGGACGACTGTGGATTTGCGTAGGGGGTTTCACCATGAAAGTCTCTTTCGAAGCCCTGCGGGAGATGTGGATAAAGACGCTTGCGCTTTTAGAGAAGCAGATGAGCACCCCCGAGTACCGTTCCTGGGTGGAAACCATTCAGCCGGTGTCCCTTTTTGAGAAGCGCCTGGTCCTCGCCGTTCCCACAGAACTCTCCCGGGAGAAGATTGAACAGAAATACCTGGAGCTCATCCGGTATGCCTTCCAGCGGGTCTCAGGTCTCCCGTACAACAACCTCGAAATTGGCCTCATCGTGGACCCTTCACTTCTGCGGAAACCCCAGGAGGCCGTCGAAGCCCAGGGGATTTCTGCGGAGTGGGAACGACCCAACCTCAACCCCAAGTACACCTTCGCGACGTTTGTCGTCGGGAACAGCAACAAGTTCGCCCACGCCGCGGCCATGGCGGTGGCAGAGAGCCCGGCCCGGGCCTACAATCCCCTCTTCATCTACGGAGGCGTGGGTCTTGGGAAAACCCATCTCATGCACGCCATCGGCCACTACATCCTTGATAAAAACCCGAACATGCGTATCGTCTATGCCTCCTCGGAAAAGTTCACGAACGAACTCATCAACGCCATCCGCGATGACAAAACCGAGGAATTCCGCCAGAAGTACCGCAACGTCGACGTTCTCCTCATCGACGACATTCAGTTCCTCGCCGGGAAAGAGCGAACTCAGGAAGAGTTCTTCCACACCTTTAACGCGCTCCATGAGGCGTCAAAGCAAATCGTCCTCACAAGCGACCGTCCACCAAAGGAGATTCCAACCCTTGAGGATCGCCTCCGTTCCCGTTTCGAGTGGGGGCTCATCGCCGACATCCAGCCTCCCGACTTAGAAACCCGCATTGCCATTCTCCGCAAGAAAGCAGAACTCGAGGACATCCATATCCCCGACGAGGTCATCGTCTTCATTGCCAACCAGATTCCCTCCAACATCCGGGAACTCGAAGGGGCGCTCGTACGGGTCACCGCCTTCTGTAACCTCAATAACGTCAAGCCGAGCCTCAGCATCGCCCAGGAGGTCCTGAAGGACGTCTTTCCCAAAAAAGAGACCCAGAAGGTTTCCGTGACCGTCATCCAGCGGGTGGTGGCCGAGCACTTCGGTCTCAAACCCAGCATGCTCCGGGCCAGGAAGCGCAGCAAAGACATTGCCTATCCTCGCCAGATTGCCATGTACCTTGCCCGAGAGCTTACAGACCTCTCGCTTCCCTCAATCGGCGAGGAATTCGGCGGCCGGGACCACACGACGGTGCTGCACGCCTGCGAGAAAATCCGGGAGGACATCACCAGGAATCCGAAGCTCGCCAGGGAAATTGAGGAGCTCATTGAGCGGATCCGTTCTGAGAAGTGAGCGCCTTATCCACACCTTACACACAGGTAGGGGAGCTCAGAAAGAGGAAGGAGAGGGGGATTTTTCCACAGAGTTCTCCTCTACTCCTATGACTCCTCCTGAAAAAAAGATTTCTTAAAGACAGGAGAAGAGGAAGGAGGGTTCTGTGTGGATATTCGGGTTGAGGCACAGACCTTCAGAGAAGCCTTGAGCAAGGTCTACCGGGTGGTCTCCACGCGCCCCGTGACTCCCGCTCTTGGGGGTATTCTTGTGGATAGTTCTGGGGATAAGGTGTGCCTTTCCGCCACCGACCTTGAAGTGGGCATCACCGCAACCTTTCAGGGAGAAATCCTCGAAGAGGGACAGGCGGTGCTCCCGGGGAAAGTCCTCTACAACATCGTTCGTACGTTCAAAGGAGAGGTGAGGCTGAGAACGGAGGGAGAGAGAGCCCTGCTCCAGTGTGGCCGGAGCCGCTTTGAGCTTTCGGGATTTCCCCCGGGGGACTTTCCCTTCTTTCCTCAGGAAGAGGCGGGTTTTGTGGTACTCCTTCCCGGAGAGCTCTTCAAAGAGGCTCTGCTCCGGACGTACTTTGCCGTTTCCCGGGATGAGACGCGTCCCGTGCTCACGGGAGTGCTCCTTGCCTTTGCCCCGGGACGCTTCGAGGTGGTCGCCACCGATGGCCATCGCCTGAGTCGGAATGTCTTTGAGCTTTCCGGAATCGAAAAGGAGGCTCGTTATGTGCTCCCCCAGAAAGCGGTGGTAGAGCTTCTGCGCCTTTTGGGAAGGGAGGATGCCCAGTTTGTCCCCCAAAACGGCAGCGTGGTCTTCCGGATTGGGGAGACGGTACTCTTCTCCACCCTCATCGAGGGTGAGTACCCCAACTACCTTCAGGTGATTCCCCAGAGTTTCGTGAGTCGGGCTCAGGTCTCAAGGGAAGAGCTCTTAGAGGCGCTTGAGCGGGTAGCGCTTGTGACCTCTGGGGTCCCGGTGGTCGAAGTGTCTTTTGGTGGAGGGGTGCTGCAGCTTCGGGTTACGGGGGACCTGGGAGTGGCGGAGGAAGAGGTGGCGGGAGAGACTGAAGGGGACCACCTGAAGGTGGCGTTTAACGTGCGGTACCTCCTTGAGGCCCTGCGGGTGATGAGGGACGAGCGGGTGGAACTCGGGCTTTCTGGAGAGCTTTCCCCAGCAAAGGTTTCTTCATCTTCCTCTTTTGAGTACGTCCTCATGCCCGTCCGGCTTCAGGGAGTGTGAGTACCCTCCGTGCACTTTGAGGCAGTGCGTTTTGTGAAGTTCCGGAACCTCAGGGAAGTCGAGCTTTCCCTGGGACAGGGGGTGTTCGTGCTTTTGGGGGACAATGCCCAGGGGAAGACCAACTTCCTTGAAGGGCTCTTTTTCCTTGCCCGGGGCTTTTCTCCCTTTTTCGCCTGTGATGAGGAGCTCATTGCCTTTGGAGAAGAGGAGGCCTTTCTGTCGGCCCGCTTCATGGAGGGGAATTCGTTCTCGGTGCGCCAGGTGATTCTTCGCAAAAAGGGCAAAAGGGAGTGGCGCCGAGATGGGAAGCTCGAACGGAAGAGAACCCCTCTCCCCCTCGTAGGATTCTTCCCTGAAGACCTTGCCCTTGTCGATGGGGAACCAAAGAGGCGACGGGACTTTGTCGATCGGGCTTTAGCGTTTTTTTCTCCTCAATTTGAGGCTCTTCTCAGTGCCTATGAGCAGGTGCTCTCCCGGAGGAACCTCCTCCTCCGGGAAGGACAGGAAGAGGACCTCGTTGAGGTTTATGGGGAAAAGCTCGTGACCCTTGGGGCGAGAATCGTCGAGGAGAGGCTCCGCTACCTCCGCCTCTTTGCTCCATTCTTCGAGCGGGCTTACCGGAATCTCTCTGAAGGAAGCGATGCGCTCCGGGTCGTGTACGAAGCCCGGGGGTACACCACGGGGGAAGGAGTCCTTGAGGGCCTCAGGAAGGCAAGAGAAGCACTGCGGGAGGAAGAACGGAGGCGGGGGATGACGCTCTTTGGTCCCCACCGGGATGAAATCGCCTTTCTCCTTGGGGAGCGGGATGTCCGGGAGTTTGCATCTTTTGGAGAGAAAAAGAGCGTGGCTCTGGCGCTGCGCATGGCGGAGAAAGCTGTGGTACAATGGATACGAAAAGACAGGGTAGTGCTCCTCCTTGACGATGCGTTCCCGGGACTGGATATGCGGAGACGACGGGCGCTTGCATCGTGTCTTTTCTCGGAAGCCCAGGTCTTCCTCACCACCACGGAGAGGGACCTGGCGCTTGAGCTCAAAAACCAGGGTGCACGGGTGTTCCTCGTGCGTGCGGGGGAGATTCGGGAATGAGCAGGCCTTCACCCCTTTCTGAAGCCCTGGCGGAGTTCCTGAAGCGGCAGGGCCTTCTGCCCAGGGTCCAGGTGTACCAGGCCATGGAGCGATTCGGCGAGTGGTTTCCGGATCTTGCGGCAGTGTGTACCCCGAAGAAGGTGGTGCGGAACGTGCTCTTCCTTGAGGTTACAGACCCTGTGTGTCTTCTTGAAGTTGAGGGAAGGGCTCGGGAGATTCTTGAGACCTTTCAGCGGCAGGGGATTCCCCTCGAGGCGGTGAAGATTCGGGTGTGTCCACGAGGTGACGGAAAGTGACGAAGAAAGAGTACACGGCCGATGCCATTCAGATTCTCGAAGGACTGGAAGCGGTCCGAAAGCGGCCGAGTATGTACATCGGGAATACGGATATCGGAGGGCTGCACCACCTGGTGTTCGAGGTGGTGGACAACAGTGTCGATGAAGCCCTGGCCGGTTTCTGCACCGAAATTGCAGTGACCATCCACCAGGACGGTAGCGTCTCTGTTCTCGACAACGGACGGGGGATTCCGGTGGACATCCACCGGGGGGCGGGGAAACCAGCGCTCGAGGTGGTTTTGACCACCCTCCATGCAGGAGGGAAGTTTGAGAGCGGAGCCTACACGATTTCCGGAGGGCTCCACGGCGTGGGGATTTCTGTGGTCAACGCCCTCTCGGAGTGGCTTGAAGTGGAAGTGAAAACCCAGGGGAAGATCTGGCGCCAGCGCTACGAGCGGGGGAAACCGGTCACCCCTCTCCGTTCCCTGGGAGAGACGAAGGAGACAGGGACGTATGTTCGCTTCAAACCGGACCCCCTGATTTTCCCTCAAACGGAATTCCACTTTGACATCCTTGCTCAGCGCCTGAAGGAGCTCGCCTTTTTGAACCCCGGGCTCACCCTGAGCCTTGTTGATGAGCGCTCGGGAAAGCAGAAGGTGTACAGTTTCTCAGGGGGCATCCGGGCCCTGGTGGAGCACCTCAACCAGGGGAAGGGTGTGCTCCACCCCGAGCCGATTTTCTTTGCCGGCAGTCGGAACGGCATCCGGGCCGAAATCGCCCTCCAGTACAACGATGGGTACCTGGAGACAGTGCTCTCCTTTGCCAACAATATCCGCACTGAAGAGGGTGGGACCCATGTGACGGGGTTCAGGACCGCCCTCACCCGGGTCATCACCGAGTACATCGAGCGCCATGGTATCCTCAAGGAAAAAGAAGAGCTCCCCACAGGGAACGACGTCCGAGAGGGGCTCTGTGCCGTGATTCATGTTCTCGTCCCTTCGCCGCAGTTTGAGGGGCAGACGAAGACTAAACTCGGGAATCCCGAGGTCCGGAGTTTCGTCGAGGACCTCACGGGGAGTTTCCTGGGAACCTTCTTTGAGGAGAACCCCGGGGTGGCCCGGGCGATTGTGGAGAAGGTCTTGGAGAGCGTTCGGGCCCGGATTGCGGCGCGGAAAGCCCGGGAACTTGCCCGCAAAAAGGACAGTCTGGAATCGGTGACGCTCCCGGGGAAACTCGCTGACTGCACTGAGAAGGACCCTCGCGTCGCGGAAATTTTCATCGTGGAGGGGGACTCGGCGGGAGGCTCAGCCAAGCAGGGCAGAGACCGGCGTTTCCAGGCCGTTCTGCCTCTCCGGGGAAAAATCCTCAACGTGGAGAAGGCAAGCCTCCATCGGATCCTCTCAAGCGACGAAATTCGGAACATCATTGCCGCCCTGGGGTGTGGCATTGGAGACGATCTGGTCATTGAGAAACTCCGTTACCACAAGGTCATCATCATGACCGACGCCGATGTGGATGGCGCCCATATCCGGACGCTCCTTCTTACCTTCTTCTACCGTTACATGCGTCCGCTCCTTGAGGGTGGGCACATCTACATCGCCCTTCCGCCTCTTTATCGCGTCCGGGTGGAGAAGAGCGATTACTACGCCTTCGACGATCGGGAACTCGAAGCGCTCCTGCGAAACCTCAGGAACAAAAAGTACACCATTCAGCGGTATAAAGGCCTTGGGGAAATGAACCCCGAGCAGCTCTGGTTCACTACCATGAACCCGAAAACCCGCACCATCAAGCAAGTCACCATTGAGGACGCTTTGGAAGCTGAGGCAATCTTCAGCATCCTCATGGGGGATGCGGTGGAGCCCCGCCGGGAATTCATTCAGGAACACGCCCTGGAAGTGGTGAATCTTGACATCTGAAGGTGGTCCCCGTGGAAGAGCAGGGAAAGGTGCTTCTCGTTGATGTTAAAGATGAGATGAAAGAAGCCTACCTGAGTTACGCCATGAGCGTCATCGTGGGGCGGGCGCTTCCGGACATCCGCGATGGGCTGAAACCCGTCCAGCGGCGCATTCTCTACGCCATGCAGGAGATGAACCTGCGACCCACCGAACCCTACCGCAAGAGCGCCCGTGTGGTGGGGGATGTCCTCGGGAAATACCACCCCCACGGTGACATGGCCGTGTACGAGGCTTTGGTGCGCCTCG
>APKF01000118.1 GCA_000353875.1 Candidatus Caldatribacterium californiense OP9-cSCG
GCTCCGGGACCTTGAGAAGGACACTGTAGATTTTGTGCCGAACTTCGACGAGTCCCTGAAAGAACCCGTGGTGCTTCCGGCGAGTTTTCCACAGCTCCTTGCCAACGGTGCTTCAGGCATTGCCGTGGGCATGGCCACCAACATCCCTCCGCACAACCTGCGGGAGCTCGTCGATGGGCTGCTGTACCTTCTGGACCATCCTGAAGCTTCGGTAGAGGACCTCCTCCGCCTCATCCCGGGGCCCGACTTCCCCACAGGAGGAAGAATCGTCGGGCGGCAGGGGATTGAGGAGTACTTCCGGGAAGGACGGGGAAAACTCGTTATCCGGGGAGAAGCCACTGTGGAGGAAATCGCCCGGGGGAAGCAGGCCATCGTCATCCGGGAACTCCCCTACCAGGTGAACAAGGCGGACCTTGTGGAGCACATCGCCCGTCTTGTGGAGGAGAAAAAGCTCCCCGACGTTGCCGAGGTTCGGGATGAGTCCGACCGGGAAGGTATCCGGGTGGTGCTCGAGCTCAAGCGAGGCGCCAACCCCCACTACATCCTCCGCTACCTCTACAGGCACACGGCTTTGGAGGTGAGCTTTGGGGTGATTCTCCTGGCCTTGGTTTCGGGGAAACCCGAGGTCTGCACCATGCCACAGGCTTTGAAGCACTTCCTCGACTTCCGCCGGGAGGTCATCCTCAGACGGAGCCGTTTTGAGCTCAAGGAAGCGGAGGAACGGGCCCACATCCTCGAGGGCTTTCTGCGAGCCCTGGACCTCATCGACCGGGTGATCGCCCTCATCCGGTCCTCGCAGAGTGTTCCTGAGGCAAAGGAGCGTCTTGTGGGAGAGCTTGGGTTCACGGAGAAGCAGGCCCAGGCCATCCTCGAGATGCGCCTCCAGCGCCTGGTGGCCCTGGAACGGGAGAAACTCGAGGAGGAGTACCGGGAGGTCACCGCGAAAATCCTCCACCTTCGGGAGATCCTGGAAAAAGAAGAGGTTCTCCGGAGGTGCATCCGGGAAGAGCTTGAACGGGTTCGGGAGCTCTACGGCGACGAGCGGCGAACGCGGATTGTCGAAGAGGAAGAGGAAGAAGAGGAAGCCACACCCCTCATCCGGGAAGAGGAGGTCGTCATCACCCTTACCCGCGATGGGTACGTGAAGCGAGTGCCCCTTGCAACCTACCGGCGTCAGGGCCGGGGAGGGAAAGGGGTGAGTGCCGTCACCACTGGAGAAGAGGACTTCGTGAGCACCATGGTGGTCACGACCACGCTGCACCGGGCGCTCTTTTTCACCAACCGGGGGCGGGTCTTCCAGCTTCCGGTGCACCAGCTCCCTGAGATGGGTCGCCAGGCCAAGGGCATGCACCTTGTGAACCTTTTGCCCCTGGAGGAAGGAGAACGGGCCGTGACCCTCATCCCCCTCCGGGACTTTAAGGAAGGGAAGTACCTCTTCTTCGCGACGGCCAAGGGAAAGGTCAAAAAGATTGACCTCCTGGAGCTTCTTTCTGTCACCCGCCGGGGCGTGCGGGTTGTGGAGCTTGAAGAGGGGGACGAGCTTGAGGGGGTGTTCACCACCTGCGGGGAGGACCGGGTGTTTCTGGCGACCTCGCAGGGCCTGGGGCTGAGCTTCAGGGAAGAAGAGGTTCGGCCCATGGGCAAGGCTGCCTCTGGTGTGCGGGGGATGAGCCTCCGGGAGGGTGACCGGGTGGTGGGGGCCTGTGTGATGCGCCAGAACGAGACGCTCCTTGTCGTCACCTCCTTGGGCATGGGGAAGCGGGTGAATCTTGAGGAATTCCCAGTCCACCACCGGGGTGGGATGGGCATCCGTCTCATCAGAGAATCGGAACGCTCGGGGAAGGTGGTGGGGATTGCTCCAGTGAAGGGTGAAGAGGAACTGCTCCTCTCAACCCAGAAAGGACTCCTCATCCGGGTCCATATCGAGGAGGTTCCCGTCCAGAGTCGGGCGGCCCAGGGTGTCCGGCTCATTCGCTTGGAGAAAGACGACCAGGTGACGTCTTTTGCCGTTGTGCTCCCATGAGCATGAACCCCCATGGTGGCCGGGTACTGGAATGGCTCAAGGAGGGGAAAGAGGGGATTGATTTGAGCGCCAGCCTCAACCCCCTGGGCCCTCCGGAAGTCCTCCGGAAGCGATGGCTCGACCTTTTTCCGGCTCTTTCACTCTACCCTCCCCTTGACCCTCGCTTCGTGGGGCGACTCCTTGAGGCCATCTACGGTTTTCCTCAGGAGGCTCTGCTTCCCTGTAACGGAGCCACCCAGGGGATCTACCTTCTTGGGCGGGTGCTTTCGGGGAAGACCGTGGTCATCGTGGAGCCGTGCTTCACCGAATACGCCCGGGCCTTTCGTCTTGGGGGGAAGGAAATCCGGCACCTCCCCGTGTTCCCCGAGTCCCCCCTGAACCCCCTTGAAGCTCTCCGTAGAGCTGATATCGTGGTCCTCGGGAACCCTGGAAACCCCCTGGGGGACACCGAAGGGCTTTCTCTCTATTTCCGGGCCCGGGAGGAGGGTCTTTCCACGGTGTTCGTGGTCGATGAGGCGTTCCAGGAATTCCTCGGGGAAGAGACCTCCCTGGTCTTTCGGGTGTTCTTCGACCGAAACCTTTACATCGTCCGCTCCCTTACCAAGTACTTTGCTTTAGCCGGTCTTCGGGGAGGGTTCGTGGTCACCCATCCGGAGAACGTGACCTTGCTCTGTGACCACCTTGAACCCTGGAGCGTGAACACGGTCCTCGTCAGGGCGCTTGAGCTTCTCGCCTCTGAGGATCTTTCTCCTTTCCGGGAGGCCACCCGATGCTGGCTTTTAGGAGAAAAGGCGTTTCTTGAGCGAGAGTTTTCCGCCCTTCCCTTCCTCTCCTTCTTCCCTTCCCGGGCGAATTTCTACACCCTGTGGATGGAAGAGGAGGACCCGGAGTTTTTCGCCTTCCTGGAGACAAGGGGGATTTTCGTCCGGAGACTTGGGGATTTCTTCGGCCTCGACGGACGATTTTTCCGGGTGGCGGTGCGGACCAGGAAGGAAAACGAGCGGTTCCTCGAGGTGGTAAAGGAGTATGGTCGTACGCACTGAGCGGGTGCTGATTCTTGGGGGAGCTCGAAGCGGTAAAAGCCGCCTGGCCCTCAGGATGGTTGAGGAGGCAGGGCTTCCGGCGATTTTCTGTGCCACAGGGATTCCGGTTGATGAGGAGATGCGGTCCCGAATCCTCCGCCACCAGAAGGAACGCCCCCCGCATTTCACCACTGTGGAGACGCCGTACGGGTTTTCTCCCCTTGAAGCGCTGGAGCTTTCGGAGAAGGCCGTGCTTGTGGATTGCGTGTCGTTTCTCGTGAGCAACATCCTCCTTGAGGAGGAAGACGGGGAGAAGGCCTACAGGCGGACGGTGGAGGAATTCGGGGTGCTTTTTACCCGCCAGGAGAAGGAGGGATTTTTCCTGGTGCTTGTGAGCAACGAGGTGGGCATGGGGGTGGTGCCCGATTCCCGCCTTGGCCGGGAATTCCGGGATCTTCTCGGGAGGGTGAACCAGTGGCTGGCAGAGAGGTCCCACCGGGTGTATTTTGTTGTGGCAGGGATTCCCTGGCAGCTTCGATGAAACGGGCGCTTTACCTTTTGCGTCTTGCAGTGAGCTTCCTCACCCCCCTCCCCCTGGGGGGAGGGATGTACCGGGGCGGGGATCTCGCCCGGGCCTCCGTCTTCTTTCCTCTCGTGGGCCTTGGGATTGGTGGGGCCGTGTGGGGGGTGCGCCTTGCGGTGGTCTCCCGTGCCGGGGACCCTCTTTTAGCCGGCCTCCTCGCCCTGTTTTTCTGGGTGATGCTCACCCGGGGGCTGCACCTTGACGGGGTAGCCGATGTGTGCGATGCCCTCTTTGGTGGAAGCGAACAAAGAGAGCGCCGGGAAATCCTTAAGGACCCCCGCATCGGCACCTTTGGGGTTTTGGGGGTGGTTTTCGTCCTGGGCGTGAAGGGAGTGGTGCTCTTTCGCTCCGAAAGCGCCTTCTCTCTTTTTCTTGCCCCGGCCTTCGGGCGGGTGGTGGCCCTGCTCTTTGGCGCGTTCTTTTCTCCCTTCCCCCGGGAGGAGCCAGGCCTTGGGGAAGAGTTCCTGGGGAAGGTCCCGAAGATGGTGTTCCTGGGATGGGGTGGGGGGCTCTACGTGGTCTCGTTTCTTGCTGGGGGCTGGACGCTCGCTTTGAAAACTGCCGCCGGCTTTGGTATCATGTTCACGCTTGGAAAAGTGCTCTCCCGGAGCTTTGGCGGGCTCAACGGAGACGCTTTAGGAGCAGGAATCGAGTGGGGGGAGGCACTGTGGCTTTTGCTTTTGAGGGTGTGAGGCGCGCGAGGGCTCTCTGTCCGGGCAGCGCAGGCGAGGTGCTGCAAGGGGTTATCGGCGGACGGGAGGTCCTCGTTTCTCTGACTGTGGACCGTTTCAGCGAGATGGAGGTAGCCCTCGACGCGGGGGTGTCCTCCGCTCCCCCAGGGCTCTGGAAGAGCAGAAAAGCTCTGGAGCTTGCTCTGGAATATTTCAAAGGAGGACACCTCAGGGGGCGGGTCACTCTGCGCAGGAGGAGGGGCCTTCCCGAAGGCAAGGGCTTTGCCTCAAGCACTGCGGATATTGCCGCAACGGTGGGGGCGGTGGCCCATCTTCTGGGACAAAGGATCCGGGCGGAGGAAGTTGCCCGGCTGGCGCTTTCTATTGAGCCCACCGACGGAACGTTTTTCTCCTCCTGGTGCCTTTTCGACCACCTCCGGGGAGAGGTGTTCCTGGCCCTTGCCGTGCCCCGGTATCTTGGGATTGTGGTGGTGGAGCTCCCTGGGGAAGTTCCCACCCTTTTGGTTGACCGGGAGAAACTCCGCCAGCACTTTGAACGGTTTTCCCGGGAAACGGAAAAGGCTTTTGAGCTCCTCGAGCGGGGCCTTGAAGAGGGAGACCTTGCCCTTGTGGGGAAAGCAGCGACGCTGAGCAGCGCCATCATGCAGGAGTACGAGCGCAGCGAAATCTTCTTCCTCCTTTCCCAGGCCCTTCAGGACATCAGGGCTTTGGGGGTGAACCGGGCCCACACGGGGAACGCCTTTGGGGTTCTTTTTGACCTTCGCCTTGTGAGCCTTGAGGAGGCCAGGCGCAGAGTCTCTGAGGTTCTCAGGGGGAGAGATATTACGCTCTGGACTGCCAGAGCCATTGGAGGGGGCATTCGGGTGGTTGGAACATGAAGGAAGTGTACCTGGTACGCCATGGAGATACCGATGCCACGGAACGGGAGTACTTTGCCGGCTGGATGAACCTCCCCCTTACTCCCCGGGGGCGGAAGAGGGTTCTGAAGGTCCGGGAGTTCCTGGGAAAGCGACGGTTTGACGGAGTCTTTTCGAGTCCCCTTGCCCGAACCATTGAGACGGCACTCCTTCTGGCTGGCCTCGATACCCCCCTTGAGGTCTGCGAGGACCTTAAGGAGCGGTCCTTTGGGCAGTGGGAGGGGAAGGGATGGCGGCGCCTCAAGGACGAGTTTCCCGAGGAGGTCGCCGAGTGGGAGAGGGACCCCCTTCGCTTCACGCCTCCGGGAGGCGAGAGCTTCGAGCGGGTCCTTGGACGGGTTGTCCACTTCTGGGAGCGGCTGAAGGGCTTCCCCGATGGACGGTACCTCGTCGTGACCCACGCGGGGGTTTTGCGGTGTTTTCTTGTGCACCTTCTTGGGATACGCTTTGAGCAGACCTTTGTGTTACGCCTTGATCCGGGAGTGCTCATCGTGGTCAAAGACAACGAGGATTTCTCTCAGGTGACGCACCTTGTGAACTTCGAGGTGGAACCATGATCGGGCTTTTCCGGCTCCTCTTTGGGGTGGGTCTTGATCTTGCCTTCGGGGATCCAGAACTCCTCCACCCCGTTTCGGGGATTGGTCGCCTCATCGGGCTTCTGGAGCGGCTTTTCTTTCCGAAAGAGCGGAACTTCAGGCGGGAATTCCTCCTGGGTTTTGTGATGCTTGGAGTGGTGGCCGGAGGGCTGGGGGTGGGGTATGGTTCTTTGCGGCGTTTCCTTTTCCAGGTGTCCCCAGTGCTCTTTCTTGTGGTGGAGGTCTACCTCATTTTTTACTCCCTGGCACTCCACACCCTCCTCCGGCGGGGGAAAGAGGTGGAGGAAGCTCTCGAGGCGAAAGACCTCGTGGGGGCTCGGAAGGCCCTGCAGCACCTTGTGGGGCGAGATACCGAGCACCTCTCCGAGTGGGAGATTGTGCGGGGGTGTGTGGAGTCGCTTGCCGAGAACTTCAACGACGCCTTCGTTGCTCCCCTCTTCTACACTGCGCTCTTTGGTGCTTTAGGGGGCCTGGTATACAGGGCCGTGAACACTCTGGATTCGATGCTCGGGTACCGGGATTTCCGGTACTACTTCTTCGGGTTTGCCTCGGCCAGGGCGGATGACGTGGTGAATTTCCTCCCCGCTCGCCTGAGTGCCCTCTTCATTGCGCTCTCTGCGCTGTTCTGTGGCCGCTTTTTTAGGGGAGCCCTGGTCTGTGCTTTTCGGGATGCACACAAGCACCCAAGTCCCAACGCCGGCTGGCCGGAGAGCGCCATGGCGGGGGCTTTGGGGGTGCGGCTTGGAGGGGTCAATTACTACCAGGGGAAACGGGAGGAACGTCCCTTCCTGGGAGACCCGATTCTTGACCTTGTTCCCCTGCGCATTCGTGAGGCCCGTAAAATCGTCGCCGTAGGAGCGGGTATAGCGGTTTTCTGTTTCTCTCTTGTGGCCTTCTTCTTCTCCCTCTGAGGTGTGGGCTATGGAGGAGAAAAAATTCACCGTCACGCCGTACGAACCTTCGCGGCTCAAGCGACAGATTGTCCTCGCCATCTTCCTGAGTCTTGGGACCATTTTCCTTGTGTTCTCCCTGGGGTCTTTCCGTGGGGTTTCAGTAACCGAAATCGACGAGCTTCTCTTCCGCCCGGCCTTTTTGCTTCTTGCGCTTTCCTTTGTGGTGATGGGATGGTTTGTGGACGGGACGAGGATTTTCTTCACCACCCGGGCGTGGGGGAAGAAGATTCGATTTCGGGATGCCCTGGCGGCAGCGCTCTCTACATACTTCATGTCGGCCATCACCCCCTTCCTCACGGGGGGAAGTCCTGCCCAGCTTTTTGTTCTCGCCCGTTCCGGGCTCTCCTGGGGAGAGGCGGGGAGCCTCGTGGTGGTATGTGGCATCCTCTACCAGGTAGGGCTTCTGACCCTCATGGTGTCCTTCTTCACCCTCTTTGGGGCTGCGATGAACCTGCGGGGGATTCTCCTTGGGCTTCTGTACTCCTTTGCCATCTTCTACAGCACCATCATGTTTCTCCTCTTTTTCTTCCTCTTCCGTCCCCAGGTCCTCTTCCGCCTTGTGGATTGGGGTATTCGCTTTGCCCGTCGCCATTTCCCTCGAGCGAAGTTCTCCGAAAGCGCAGTCCGTCAGTGGGTTGAGACCTTTTTCGCTGAATTCCGGGAGGGGTTCTCCATCCTCTTTTTGCGGAAACCCCAGTACCTCCTCTGGAACGTGGGGTGTTACGTGGTGTATTTCCTCTGCACTTTCTCCGTGGCCTATTTCATCCTTCGCGCCTTTGGTCTCTCGTATTCGTATCTCCGGGTGGTGGGTGCCCAGATCCCCCTCTTTTTCGTTTTTTCTTTCATTCCTTCCCCGGGGGCCAGTGGAGGTGTGGAACTCTCCATTGCTTCGGTCTTCCGGGGGTTTGTGGGGACATACCGTCTGGGGAGCTTTGTGCTCCTGTGGCGAACTGCGACCTACTACCTCCCCCTCCTGGTGGGGGGTGTGGTGTTTTTCCGGGTCCTGCGGGGGCTTTCGGCGAACGCCCGCCATGAACAGGCCAAACCTCTCAAGAACCATCCTCTCCCTCCTTCTTGAGGCTTTTCCTGGAAGCGTTTCTGGGGAAAAAATAGGGGCCACAGGTGGCGTCAGCCGGGTGGCGGTATGGAAGGAGGTCCGGAAGCTCCAGAACCTCGGATTCCCCATCGTTGCCTCTCACCTGGGGTATCGTCTGGTGTCCGTTCCCGACCGCTTCGACCCCGACTTTCTCGAGCTATATCTTCAGAGGGATGCCCCTGGGGTTCGGGTCGTATACCGGGAGGAGGTGGATTCAACAAGCACCCTCCTCAGGGTCCTCGCAGAAGAGGGTGCTCCTGAGGGGACGCTGTGCATTGCCGAGCGCCAGACTCAGGGACGGGGGAGAAGAGGTCGAAGCTGGTTTTCCCTTCCCGGGAAGAGTCTTACCTTTTCATTTCTTCTTCGCCCGCTACTTTCTCCCTCTTTTTGCGCCTCCTGCACCCTCCTTGCCGGGATTGCCCTGGCCGAGGCCCTGGAAGGGCTTGGTTTTTCCCCGGTGCTCAAGTGGCCCAACGACGTTCTCCTTGGGGGGAAGAAGGTTGCCGGTATCCTCCTCGAGACCGCAACGGATCTTGACGAGGTTTCGTGGATGGTTCTCGGGATTGGGGTGAACGTGAACCTCGAAGAACGCGACCTCGCTTCCCTCCCCTTTCAGGCCACGTCACTCCTTCTTGAGGGAGGCGTTCCTGTTCCTCGTGTTGAGGTTCTGCGGCGATTCCTCGCCCGCTTTCTGGCAGCCTACAGACGATGGAAGGAAGAAGGGGACTTCTCACCCTGGGTTGCGGACTACAACCGCCGCCTTGCCTTCCTTGGTCGTTCGGTCACCATCGTTGGAGGAAAATCCCTGGTCTCCGGTACAGCCCTTGGGGTTGACGGAAGCGGGGCGCTCCGGGTGATGGAGGGAGGAAAGGAGCGGCGCATCACCTGGGGAGAGATTGCCTGAGAAAACCCCTCACCTTTCCAGGACCTTTGCCACGATGGATGAGAGTACCTCGTTCTCGTATTCCTCGATGGTGCCTTCGTCGCAGTGCTTTGCAAGCTCTGGACCCAGCGGAAGGCTTCCAAGGAAAGGCAGGGACATCCGGGAAGCAACGAGATGCCCTTTTTCCTCACCAAAAAGGGCGATTTTCCCATGGCAGTGGGGACAGAGGATGAAACTCATGTTCTCCACAAGCCCCACAACGGGCTTCCCCAGGTCTTCCACCTGTGGATGGCTTTCCGGACCACAAGGAGCGTCACGTCCTGGGGTGAGAAGACGATGACCACACCCGTCAGGGGTATCGTCTGCAGAATGGTCAGAGGGATATCTCCGGTACCCGGCGGCACATCAAGGACGAGAACCTCCGGGTCGTTCCAGACGGTTTCTTCCCACAGTTCCTGCAGGGCTTTGCTGAGCAGGGGACCACGCCAGATCACCGGTTGATCCGGCCTTTCCCTTCCTCCCCCCAAAGGAGCGTCATTCCTACCCCACAGGGAACGTACCCTTCTGCCCACAGGGAACGAATACGCTCCGTGGCGAAGAAACCCGTACAGTGTGCAGGAGCTACCTTTCCAACTCCTTCGGCCTTCATGGCTTCAAGCGTTTTGTCGATGTCCTCTTCCTGGGCAAAGGCAAGGTGGAGTCCCCCGAGAAACCCCGAAATCCTCTTGCCCCAGGACCGGGCCCTCTCCAGGAAAGCATCCACCCCGGGGTGACAGCATCCACAAAGAAGCAGGACTCCCTCCTCCCCCTCGATGAGAAGCCCCTGTTCCCGCACAGATCCCTCTACTTCGCCGGTGGTCACCACAGAGGACGTGAGGCGTCGGGGAGCCTGTACTTCGATGCATTTTGCCCCACTTTCCCGGATGCGTGCTCTGGTTGCTTCGGAAAACGACGGAAGGATATAGACTGTTACCCAGGGGTAAGAGCAAAGGAAGTGCCAGAGCCCCCCGATGTGGTCGTAGTGCTCGTGGGAGATGACCACAGAGGAAATGGTGCCGGGGTCAATGCCTAGAAGCTCCATGTTCTTGAAGAGCAGAGGGCCACTTTCCCCGGTGTCGAAGAGGATGTTTTCCTCCCCCTCCACGAGACAGGAAAAACCGTGGGAGGCAAGGAGCGATGGGGTGAGTGCCGTGTTGTCATAGAGTACGGTGAGTTTCACCATGTTCTCCCCCCTTAGCAAGGTCCCTGAGGGTTACACGCTGAGGCCTGTGTCCCAGGGAAAGTAGCCGTGATACCCATCTTCCTGCAGGATTCCTTCGTACTCACTCTGTCCCCCCTGGGGTCCACCTCAACCTCTATCCCCGTGGCAGCCGTGGCCGTTTTCGGTGTGGCAGAAAGCGGTGAGTTCCCTGAGACGTCCTTGAACGAGCGAAGAAACGGCATCTTTGAGGGTCTCGTCGTCGGTCTTGAGGACGGAAATACCGGC
>APKF01000119.1 GCA_000353875.1 Candidatus Caldatribacterium californiense OP9-cSCG
ACTCCTCAACCGCTCAAGGCCTCTTGGACCCATCCCCCGAACAAGGACAATTTCGGGAGAGAGCTTGAGGATCCAGTCATGGGTGAAACCTCCACCGCCGGAATGCCCACCTTCGTTGGGAGGGAACTCGATTCGGAGGATCTCTCCCCCTTCACCAAGTTCAAGGAGGGCGAAATACGGGGTTCGCCCGAAGTGCTCGAAAATGCGGGACTCCATACCCCTGGGTTCCTCAATGGGGACGAG
>APKF01000120.1 GCA_000353875.1 Candidatus Caldatribacterium californiense OP9-cSCG
AATCCGCTGCTTCACCGGCCCATTTTGGGGTCAGTTTTGGGTTTCTTTTTTCTTAAGTTCTTCGAGCTCCTGGATCCGCTTCTCGAGGTAGGCCTTTTCTTCCCGGAGAGCCTCAAGCTCTGCCTCGAGGTCTCTCAGGGTGGGGCCTGCAAAAGAGGCTCTCCAGAGTGCAGAAGCATGGACGATTCTTCCTGCAGGATCCATGTAGAACGCGTGTGGTCCTCCTCCACATCGGCATGGTCCGATGTACCGGTATCCTGCTGGAACACCAGAAATCCAGGCTCCTCGCCAGCTCCCTCTCCATCCGTACACGTGGTTTCACCTCCTGTGTATTCAGGTTCTGCAGGAACCTTGGCCTCTCCACCCCTTCCGGCAACGACACCGGTGAGGTGGAAAAGGAAACTCTTCCTGGTATACCGGGCCTCCCTCGATTCGGAGGGATTTCCCGAGGATTAATGCCTCAGCCACTTTTTTCCGTGCGTTCTCAAGGATTCGGCCAAAGGTCGGGCGCGAGATCCCCATTCGTTGTGCCGCCTCTTCCTGGTAGAGACCCTCGAAGTCGGCAAGCCGAATGGCTTCGAGTTCGTCGAGAGTAAGGACTATCTCCTGGGGGTTTTCCAGGGTTTCAGGATAGAAGCACCATATCTTTGGAACCCAGCCGATTCTCCTCAGACAGTGTGGTCGTGGCATCGCCTGTCACCCCCGCTGCTCTAATTATAAGCATATGTTCATAACTCGTCAAGGGTTGGGATGGCTCCATCGTTTTGGCCTGTGCTCTTCCAGGAAGCCCCATTGCACAAGTTTGTTAACTCATGATATTATTTTGGTTAACAAAAAACCCGAGAAAGGAGGATGCTTGTGCAACTCTCCCCGCGTACCATGGCCCGGATTGCCCTCTTTACGGCGCTCTGTGTAGCTGCGGCGGTATTCTTCCGTTTTGGGGGGAGCGTTGTTCCCTTTAGCCTTGTTCCCTTTGTGGTGTTCCTCTCAGGGTTTCTCCTTCCGCCACGGGAGGCTTTCCTCAGTATGGCCCTTTACGTTCTCCTCGGCCTTCTGGGGCTTCCCGTCTTTGCCACCCCGCCTTTTGGGGGTCCGGCGTACGTGTTCCGACCCACCTTTGGTTTTCTTTTGGGCTTTGTTCTTGCTGCTCCCTGCGTGGCATTCTTCTCAAGGGGTAAGAAGAGTCCGCTGAAAATTGCCACGGCCGTTGTCCTGGGCATGGTGGCCCTATACCTTCCCGGAATACTCTACTTCTTCCTGGCCATGAATACTTTTCTGGGGAAACCCATGGGGTTCTCCAGTGTCCTCCGGGTTGCCCTCCTCCCCTTCATCGGTCCGGACTTTGTGAAGGCCTTCCTGGCGTTCCTTCTGGCTCAGGAAGTGGTGCGACGGATGAAGGGACGGAGGTAGGCTTCGCCTTTTCCAGGACTCATCGCCAGGAAAGGAATCTATCAACTTTTTTGATATAAATGAAAAAACTCTGCGGAAACTTCGGGAAAAATTTTTCCACCTGTTGACAGAAAGAAGTGGCACATGTTACACTTCTCAAAAAGAACAACGGATTTGTTTTGTATCATTTTTCTTGATACAAAAGGAATGAAAAAGCAGTGATGCGAAAAGGCGGAAGCATCCTCGTCCTTAATACGGAGAAGGACTTTGAAGTCCTGAAGGTTCTGGGCTCAGACCTCAGGATTCGTATCCTTGGGCTTTTGAACGGGAAAAAGCTCAACGTAAACGAGATCGCCAAAGCCCTCAACATCCCCCAGTCCACAGCTGCCGTGAACATTAAAGCCTTAGAGAAAGCCGGGCTTGTGAAGGTCGAGAACAAAAAGGGAAAGAAAGGCTCTCAGAAGCTCTGCAGTGCCCAGTACAGCGAGATCGTTATCGCCTTCCCTTCCAGGGCTCCTGAAGACAGGGAGGACGACGTGATCGAGGTGGAGATGCCTGTGGGTCTTTACACCAAGTTCGAGGTCAGTCCTCCCTGCGGGCTGTGTTCTCCAGAGAAAATCATCGGCTTTCTCGATGCACCCGATTCTTTCTGGAGCCCGGAGAGGGTGAAGGCAGGACTTCTGTGGTTTGAGAAAGGCTTTGTGGAGTACAAGTTCCCGAATAACGCCCTATATAAGCGCGAGCCCCTCAAGCGCATCGAGGTCTCCATGGAGCTCTCCTCAGAGGTCCCGGGGACGAACAAGAACTGGCCCTCAGACATCACCCTCTGGATTAACGAGGTGGAAATCGGCACCTGGACCTCCCCGGGAGACTTTGGGGACAGGCGGGGCCGGTTTACTCCGCTTTGGTGGAAGCTCGAAGGGTCCCAGTACGGGCTTTTGAAGACCTGGATTGTGACGGATGAGGGCTCTTTTGTGGACGGGGAGCGGGTCTCTGACGTTACCCTTAAAGACCTCAAAATCTACGACCACTCGTCCATCAAGATACGGGTGGGGGTCAAGGAAGACGCACGGAACGTCGGCGGCATCAACATCTTCGGCCGCGGGTTTGGCAACTACGACCAGGATATCTTGCTGCGGCTGTGTTTCTGAGGGGCGCAGAGACTGGAGGAGGTGATGGGAGAAGGGGTACAAAGAATGATAACCGAGGCTTCTGAGGATTTCTTTGAAATCTTCCCTTAGGGAGGTGGATGCTCTTATGAGAAGCCAATTGAAGCTTGTGGTGGGCATTTTGGGAGTGTTGTTTTTTGCCAGCTGCGCTTTTGCTCAAGTTACTCTGAACTTCTGGACGCCCTTC
>APKF01000121.1 GCA_000353875.1 Candidatus Caldatribacterium californiense OP9-cSCG
GTACGCCGGTAGGTGGGGGAGGAGGCCGGATGGGTGACGCCCTGGAAAGCCTTCATGGTGAACACGAAAGACGGCGGGGCTTCCTTTCGAAGGCGGATAAGGCGTTCTGGAGGAACGAGGTTGTAAAAGGTTTTCTGGACCTCCACCACATCGAGGTGCTGGAAGAGCTCAACCCGTTTCCTCGGAAAACCACAGACACCAATGCGAATCATGGGCAAAGCAGAATAGCCGACGCGACCTTG
>APKF01000122.1 GCA_000353875.1 Candidatus Caldatribacterium californiense OP9-cSCG
CGGATTTCCTGCACCACCCCTCCCTGAACGATGACCTCAACCCCCTCCTGGGGAGGGGTCTCATTACCGAAGAAAAAGTCGTAGAAGGTCACCTCGTTCCCATTGTTCAGGCGGTTAATGCCCTGAATCGCCACCTCGCCTCTCTCCCCGATGGCCCTGCACTCAAGACGGGTCTCCCCAATCACAAGGTGATTCTCCGTGGTAAAGCCCGCCGAGTACCACCCTTTCTGGGGTTCAGAGAGCACACGCCCGTCAATCATGAGCAGTCCTATGGGGTCGCCGTTTTCAGCAAAGAAACTCGCGTTCATGGCAAAGAGGGCCCCATGGCGCCGGGCAATGTCGCTCGTTTTTTCCCGGTCCATCACCTGGTCCTTCGCCAGGGCAACCCTGAGGCGGAATGGCGCATCAAGCGGGTCAAAGATGAGGGCCAGGGTAAAGAAGGGTCCTGGGGGAAGGGCTTCCTCTCTCTTTCCGGTTCCCCCTAAAGCCACAGGATACGAGGGACAGAGCGCCGCAAGAGCATCCATCCCAACCTTGAACTGGTGGTGAAGTCCCGGCAGACTGCCGGGCAACCAGGTTTGGTGCTTACGGAGAGAAAGAGCGGGCTTGGCTCAAGGAACTCGGGTATTCCGCGAGTGTCGTCGAGGGTTCAAGGTTCGGGTTGGGCCGTTAAGGAGGAACTTGCCGCCGGGCTCGCTTAGAGAAGCAATCCCTCGTATCCTGTGGCTTTAGGGGGAACCGGAAAGAGAGAGGAAGCCCTTCCCCCCAGGACCCTTCTTTACCCTGGCCCTCATCTTTGACCCGCTTGATGCGCCATTCCGCCTCAGGGTTGCCCTGGCGAAGGACCAGGTGATGGACCGGGAAAAAACGAGCGACATTGCCCGGCGCCATGGGGCCCTCTTTGCCATGAACGCGAGTTTCTTTGCTGAAAACGGCGACCCCATAGGAC
>APKF01000123.1 GCA_000353875.1 Candidatus Caldatribacterium californiense OP9-cSCG
CCCAGGCGACCGGAGTGAGCTGGGCAAAAGCCACAGAGACCAGAAGCTCCAGAACCAGGAAAACGACAAGGAGCCCTAAAGGGGTTTTCCAGGTTTTCCTCTGCAAAGGGGCATCACCTCAGGATGTGGTCGTTTGAGCCTTGATATGCCGATTCCTCAGCTCTTCCATGACCTCGGCATACGTCAGGCTTCGTGTTTCAGCAAGACAAGGAGATGGTACAGGAGGTCGGCCACCTCGTACCGGAGGTGGTCCCTGCGGGTTTCTCCTCCCTCAAAGGCGGCAAGGAGGACTTCAGTGGCTTCTTCGGCGACCTTCCGGAGAATCTTCTCCTTCCCCTCAGCAAGGAGCCTTGCCGTGTACGAAGAGGGAGAGGGATGCTCTGCCCGCTCCTCAATAATCGAGAACAGATCCCCCAGGAAGGCAAGAAGCGGCGAGGCGGGGCAGGATGCCCGGGGTTCGGCAATCTCTGTCCCCTCAACCATCCGGTGAAAACATGAGAAAAACCCCGTATGACAGGCCACGCCTTCCTGCCGCACCTGGACGAGGAGGCAATCCCGGTCACAGTCCACATAGACCCGCTCAACATGCTGCACGTGGCCGCTTGTTTCCCCCTTGTGCCAGAGGGTTTTCCGGCTCCGGCTGTAAAACCAGGTGGTCCGTGTCTCTAAGGTTTTCCGGAGGGCCTCCTCGTTCATGTAGGCTACCATGAGGACTTTCCCCGTGACCACATCCTGGACTACTGCGGGGATAAGACCATGTTCGTCGAAGCGGAGCTCCTCAAAAAGGCCCATTCAATCCTCCATCCTCACCGGGATACCTCGTTTCCGCAGGAAAGCCTTGGCCTCAGGAATGGTGTAATGACGGTAATGGAAAATCGAGGCCACAAGCGCTGCATCGGCCTTGCCTTCCTGGAGCACTGCAGCAAGATGCTCAAGTTTCCCCGCTCCTCCAGAGGCGATAACGGGGATTTTCACCTTCTCGGCGATTTTCCGCGTGAGACTGATGTCGTACCCCGACTGTGTGCCGTCGGTGTCCATGCTGGTCAGAAGAATTTCCCCCGCACCCAGCCGCTCCACCTGCTGTGCCCAGGCAACGGCGTCCTTCCCCGTAGGGGTTCTCCCTCCGTTGATGAAGACCTCCCAGTAGCTCCGGGAAGTAATCCGGTCCCAGGTCCGCTTCACGTCAATCGCCACCACCACACACTGGCTCCCGAAGCGCTCGGCAAGCTCGGTGATGAGATTGGGATTTAAAACCGCCTGGGTATTGATGGAAACCTTGTCCGCTCCTGCTTTCAGGAGCTTGCTCACGTGCTCGACGCTTCCGATACCTCCCCCCACAGTGAAAGGAATGGTGAGCACCTCGGCAACCTTTTCCGCCACGTGAATCATGATCTCGCGCTGCTCATAGGACGCCGTGATATCGAGGAAAACCAGCTCATCCGCTCCCTCTTCTTCATAGCGCTTGGCCAGCTCCACCGGATCGCCCACATCCCTGAGGTTCTCAAAGTGGACCCCTTTAACTACCCGACCTTCCTTCACGTCAAGACAGGGAATAATCCGCTTGGCTAACATTGCCCTCCTCCTGCACGTTCAAGGATTTCCCGAAAACTCATCCGACCTGTATAGAGCACCTTCCCCAGAATAACCCCAGAGACTCCAGGGATGGTCTGAAGAAGGAGAATGTCCTCTATCCCCCGCACACCTCCGGCAACAATCACCGGCACTCCGCTGTCCTCAATGAACCTCCGGATATTCTCGCCGTCCACACCCTCAAGCGTTCCATCCCGGGTCACATCGGTCAGAATGAAACGGGTGACGCCTCTTTCGTGGAGTTTCCGGGCAAGATCCGAAGCCCGCAAAGATGTCTCCTCCGTCCATCCCGAAACTGCAAGTACTCCATCCCGCACGTCCAGGCTCACGGTGAGGCGCTCGCCCCCCACTTTGAGCATCTCCGCAAATGTCTCCGGGTTCTTCACTACGACACTTCCCACCACGGGGAAGGCTACCCCAAGGTCGAGATAACGGCAAAGGACCTCAAGCGTCCTGATCCCTCCACCCACCTGGACCGGAACGTGCACGCTCCTCACGATGCTGGCCACACTCGGGAGGTTCCGGGGCTCTCCGGCTCTTGCCCCCTCAAGGTCCACCACATGGAGCATCGGCGCTCCCTCTTCCTCAAGTTGCTTCGCCACGATGAGGGGGTCATCGTGGTAGACCTCAAGGCGCTGGTAGTCTCCCTGGGTGAGACGAACTACCCGCCCGGCGAAGAGGTCAATCGCTGGAATAAGAAGCATTGCTATCGATGCTCCTCACCCAGTTCTCAAGGAACTTCATGCCCCAGGTGGCACTCTTTTCGGGATGGAACTGCACACCCCAGAGATTGCCGACGTTCACCACCACCGGGATGGTCACGTTGTAGTTGCAGATGCCCACCACACAGGACTCGTCTTCGGGAAGAACGTAAAAGGAGTGGGCGAAATAGAAAAAGCGCCCCTGGGGGATGTTCTCGATGAGCGGCGCCTGCCGCTTGAAGTAAATCCGGTTCCAGCCCATGTGGGGCACCTTCGTGGTCGGGGGGAGCTTTCGCACCTCTCCAGGGATCAGGGCAAGGCCCTTCTTTTTGGGGGCCTCCTGACTCCGTTCAAAGAGGAGCTGTAACCCAAGGCAGATACCGAGAATGGGTTTCCCATCATCGAACATCCGGCGAAGAACGGGCACAATCTGGCTCTTCTCCATATTGTCCATGGCTTCCCCAAAGGACCCCACACCGGGAAGAATAACGGCTTCCGCAGCCCCAAGGCGCTCGGGGTCGTTGGTGACCTCAACGGTTTTCCCCAAACGTTCCAGGGCCTTGGCGATGCTGCGGAGATTGCCAATCCCGTAATCCACAATAGCGATCATAACCACCCTCTCCTACAGAATTCCTTTGGTCGACGGAAGGACATCTCCCCGGACC
Source organism: Candidatus Caldatribacterium californiense OP9-cSCG (assembly GCA_000353875.1). GTDB lineage: Bacteria > Atribacterota > Atribacteria > Atribacterales > Caldatribacteriaceae > Caldatribacterium > Caldatribacterium californiense. The sequence goes on from APKF01000123.1 coordinate 2,957, forward strand.
TGCACTGCCTCATGTAGCGCCCGGCCAGTAGCCTTAAAAAGCGCTTCAAAAGCATGGTGCGCATTCTTTCCCCACCATATTTTAGCATGGAGAGTGAAGCGCGCAAAGGAGGTGAAGGACCGGAGGAACTCCTCAAGGAGGATGACTTCAAAATTCCCCACCTTCGGCCCCAGAGATGAAGGAACATCGTAGACGAGGTAGGGACGCCCGCTGAGGTCCACCACAGCCATCCCCAGAGCCTCGTCCATGGGGACGAAAGCCGAACCGAAGCGCTGAAGACCTTTTTTGTCTGCAAGGCACTGGTGCAGAGCCTCCCCAAGGACTATCCCCACGTCCTCCACAATATGGTGGTTGTCGACGCGTTCCTGGTCTCCCTCAGCCCGAAGAACGAGATCCCACCCTGCGTGGAACGCCAGAGCTTCAAGGAGATGCGGGAAGAACGGGACATTGAGCACAATGTCAATCTGTCGCGTACCATCGATGTTCACAAAGACCTCAACCTCGGTCTCTTTTGTCGTTCGCCGGAGTTGTGCCTCGCGAGCCAGCTCCATCACCCCTTCCCTAATTCTACAAAAAGCTTCTCCATCCGTCGAGGGGAAGACAGAAACGCTCCCCCTACCCTTGAGAAAGCCCGAAAACCGCCATCCAGACATCCGGAGGAAATTTCGGAGAGAGTCTTTCCCCTTCCCCCCTCCCTGTGCTAAACTCAAAAGGGAGAATACGAATGGGGGTATCGATGCATGGCCAGAGACATTAACTATTTTTTTGGCATCGGAAACCTCACCAGGGACCCCGAACTCCGGTACACCCCCCAGGGGACACCAGTCTGCCGCTTCCGAATGGCCATGAATCGGCGGTACCAGGGGAAGAGCGGCCCGGTTGAAGAGGTCACCTACATCACGGTCGCTGCCTGGTCCAAACTCGCTGAGCTCTGTGCCCGTTACCTCCACAAGGGGAGCAGGGTCGCGGTTGTGGGCGCCCTCCGTTCCAGCTCCTGGGAAGACCGAAACGGTGGGAAGCGCACTTCCTACGAAATCCGGGCTGAAAACATCCAGTTCCTCAGCGCTCCCCGGGGTGCAGCTTCAGGCGACCAGGACATCATCGACTTCTCACAGGACATCGATGTGGAACGTTTTGGGACCTTCTCCGATGAAGAGAGCGGAGAACCCCTAGGGGACCTTGAAGACATCCCGCTTGAGGGCAATGAAGAAACTGCTGACGATATCCCTCCTTTTTAGTGCTCTGGTCCTTTTTGCCTTTGGAGCTCTGGGCGAAGCTCAGGTGGCTATCACCGTTAACGGGGAGCGTATCCAGAGCGGAGCTCGGGTTACCTCCCGGGACGGCACACTGTACGTCGCCGTTGAGGACCTCTTCCGGGACATCGGGGGGATCGCCTACTACTCCCCCATCATGAACAAGGCAAACCTGAAATTCGGCAAAATCTCCTGGGTGATCTCCCTGGACAAGGGCGTTGCGATTACCGACGGTCGGGAGGTTCCCTTAGAGGGAAAAGTCTTTGTGGAGAACAACAAGCTCTACCTTTCCCTCTCTCTTCTTGCCGAGCTTTTTGGCTTTCGCATCTCCACAAGAACGCAGGAGACCCCTACCCCGGAGGCCCCTCAGCTTGCCCCATCTCCCAGGGCTGGGGCACTGATGCTTTCGGGCGTTCGCTTTTCCTCGTACAATGAGGAAATGCGCACCCGGATCACCTTTGACTTCCAGGGTGGCGTTCCTCCCTTCACCTCCCAGATTGACCGGGAGAGGAACACTGTGACCATTCTCTTCCGCAACTGCAGTCTCGGGAACGTCGCCTCTCCCGTTGCTGTCAACGACCCAAGGGTGGGAACCATAACACTTGAGGAGAAGAACGGGCAGGTCGAGGCCAACATCGCTTTCCGGGGAACCATTCAGGTCCGGGAGGGAAAGCTCGATGGGGGAAACCCCCGGGCGTACTTTGACCTGATAAGCCTTGTGGAGGTCACCGAGGAGGTTCCTCCTTCTCCGGTAGTATCCCCCTCTCCGAGGCCTTCTCCTTCACCACGTCCATCCCCAACACCCGCGCTCTCTCCCACACCCAGTCCCTCTTTCGAGGTCATCAACCGCAACGTCGTGGTGCTCGACCCAGGACACGGAGGGAACGACCCCGGATGTGTCCACAACGGGTATCAGGAGAAAACCATCGTCCTTGAAATCGCAAAAAGAGTGCGGGATATCCTCAGGGCCCGGGGATACGAGGTGTACATGACCCGGGAGGACGACACCTATCCCACCCTTGACGACCGGTACCACCTGGCCAACAGCAAAAACCCCTTTGCTTTCGTGAGCATTCACTGCAATGCCTCACCAAACCCCAGAGCAAGCGGTGTCGAGGTCTTTGTGGGGGGAACGAAACCCCGGGGTGAAGGAGCACTCGATGTGGCCCAGCGGGAAAATGCCCCCTTCCTCGCCGAGCAAACAACCTTTTCTGGAAACTTTGAGAAACTCAACTCCATCTACACCTCGGCCTACTACCTGAAAAGCCGGGAGGCAAGCGCCAAACTCGGAGACCTTGTGGTGCAGCGTGTCGCCAGCCAGACCGGCCTTACTGCCCGGGGGGGTGAAGGAAGCGCCTCTTGTGGTTCTCGGCCACATGTTCTATCCGGCGTGCCTCGTAGAGGTTGGGTTTTTGAGTAATCCTGGTGAAGCGAAAAAGCTCGCCTCGCCTTCCTTCCAGGACCGTATAGCCCGGGGGATTGCCGATGCCATAGAGGCCTTTGCGAAAAGTCCCGAGCTTGCCAAGCTCCTTGGAGGATAGAAAACCGTGGAGGAGTGGAAGTACAGGACAAAGAAAAAGAGACGGAAAAAGAGGACGTTCTCCTGGCAAGCGCTTCTCTACATCCTGCTTGGAGTGCTCCTCTTTTTCGGTGTGGTGTACGGAAGTGAGGTGCTCCTGCGCCTCTTCCGCCAGCCTCCCTCCGAAACCCCCCGTCCCACCGGGATTCTTCTTCCTCGTGTAGAGGAGATGGAGGTTGTGGTGTACTTTGCCAACGCCGATTTCACCGCCTTAGTGGGGGAGAAGAGACGGATCGTGAGGGATGAACGGTGGATGGAACGGGTGATTGGGGAACTCCTGAAGGGTCCGGAGAACAAAGACCTCTTCAACGCCCTGCCCCCTGGAACCCGCCTCAATGCTGTCTTCGTAGAAGGGAAGACAGCTTATGTTGACCTCAGTGCCGAGATGGCGAAAAACCAGTCAGGGGGAACGTCACAGGAATTCCTGAGTGTGTACGCCATTGTGGATACCCTGACCGCCTTTCCCGAAATCGAAGCAGTGAAAATCCTCATCGACGGGAAAGAAACCAAAACCCTCTGCGGTCACATTGACATTTCTGTGCCTTTAAGAAGGGACGAGCGCATCATTGCAAAAGTTCAGTAGTTTTCAGGAGCTTGGACAGTACCTGAAGGGGAGGACATCTATGCGGAGCGATGGGCGGCGACCAGATGAACTCCGGCCAATCAGCGTTGTGCGAAACTACCTGAAGTACGCCGAAGGGTCTGTGTTCATCGAAGCGGGAAATAACCGCATCGTCTGCGCCATATCCATCGAAGACCGGGTACCCCAGTTCCTCCGCAATACGGGCCAGGGCTGGATCACTGCCGAGTACGCCATGCTCCCCCGCGCCACCACAACCCGGAACATCCGGGACGCCGTGAAAGGGCAAATCGGCGGGCGGACCCACGAGATCCAGCGCCTCATCGGAAGGGCTCTGCGCTCGGTGGTGAACCTCGAAAAGCTTGGAGAGCGAACTATCCTTGTGGATTGTGACGTCATTCAGGCCGATGGAGGGACGCGGACGCTGGCCACAACCGGCGCCTTCATGGCCCTGGTGGATGCCCTGTGGAACCTTCTTGATCAGGGAATGCTTGCAGAACGGGGTATCGTGCGGGATTACCTCGCTGCGGTGAGCGTGGGCATCGTGAACGGCGAAATGCTCCTTGACCTCAACTTCGAGGAAGACTCTGTGGCTCAGGTGGATATGAACGTGGTGATGACCGGAAGCGGGAAACTCGTAGAAGTCCAGGGAACAGCCGAAAAGGAGCCTTTCTCCCGGGAGACCCTGAACGCCCTCCTTGACCTTGCCCAGAGGGGCATCCAGGAAATCCTGAACCTCGAGCGAAAACTCCTCGAGCGGGGCCTTCCATGAGACCCACGGTGTACGTTGTCACGAAAAACACAGGGAAACTCGTCGAGATACAGGACATCCTCAGGCCTTTCGGTATTGAAGCAAAGAGCATCTACGACGTTGCCGATATCGGTGACGTTGCAGAAACCGGAGAAACATACCTGGCGAATGCCCTCCTCAAAGCCCGGGTAGGATTTGAAAAAACGGGGCTTCTCTCGGTTGGAGAAGATTCAGGGCTTGAAGTCGATGCTTTAGGAGGGCTTCCCGGGGTGCATTCTGCCCGCTTTGGAGGACCCGGACTTTCCCAGCGTGAGCGCATCGAGCTTCTTTTGCAAAAGCTCCAGGGCGTTCCCCGCAAGCAGCGCACTGCCCGTTTCGTGTGCGTTGTTGCCCTGGTGTGGCCGGGAGGAGAAAAGGTCTTTGAGGGCACCTGTGAGGGCTTCATCGCTGAAGAACCCCAGGGAGACCGGGGATTCGGGTACGACCCGGTTTTCGTCTTCCCACCCTTTGAGAAGACCTTCGCCGAACTCGGCCCGGAGGTCAAAAACCGTGTGAGTCATCGGGCCCAAGCCTTCAGGAAACTCGCACAGTTCCTCCGGGAAGAGGTGTTCCAGATCCAAACTTCACAGGAACCGGAAAAAGAGCGTAACCCAGAAGGGAACGCAGAGGGAGTGCAGTACCCCACTCACCACCCCAAGGGGGACGAGTTTCCCCCCGCTGACCCGTGAGAGCACTCCAAGGGTTGTGTCCATGCTCGTTGCGCCACCCAGGGCCACTGCCGCCCAACCTCCGAAGACCCGATACACCCATTCGAGGTTCACAAGGGTGAGAATTTCCCGGAAGACGTTGGTGGCAAAGGCGAAAAGTCCCAGAGAGGGATTCCCCAGACGAGCCAGAAGGACCCCCGAAAGAGAATACCAGCCAAACCCCGAGGCCACGGCGAGGCACTCTCTGAGGGTCATCGGAGAACAGAGTGCAACGAATGCCGCCCCCAGGAGACTTCCGGCCATGGCTGCAAGCGGCAGGAAGAATACTCGAAAGCCCAGCGACCGAATCTCCTCGAAGGCTTTGCTCTCCCACGCAAGCTCCATCCCCACGCCGAAAACGAGCACATAGAGGGAGACGTCAATCCATCGCTCTAAAAAGCCTCCAAAGGCGGAGGGGAAAAGGCCGGAAAAACCGAACAGTATTCCCGCACCCAGACTGAGCACAATGCCAATCATGGCCGCCTCCTCCTCATCACTCGTTCCGCAAGGCCTGCAAAGACCACCGCTCCAGCCCCCGCAGCGAAAGCCAGAGACAGCGCCGAAAGACCGAAGGAGGTCAGCTTCATCCGCAGGAACCCCTCCTGCCCCAGGCGAACCCCCATGGCAAAAAGCAGAAACACAAGCCCCACGGTGCTCAGGGTCTTCCCCACCCCTTTTGCCAGACCGGACCGCACCAACCTCCCCACAAAGAAACCGAGGGCAAGCACCACAAGGAGAAGCCACATCATTCGGACTCCCGCTCAAAGACAATTCCCTCATACTTTCTCAGGACATTCCTTCGCCACCGGAGAAACGCCTCCTCAACCTCTTCAAGGCGCTCCCCATTCCCCTCCTCGAGGAACCGCTTGAGAAGCTCCTTGATTTTCCGGGCTTCCCGGTCAGGAGGGTGCAAGGACTCCACAGCATAGCGAGAGGGGACCTCCCCACCCTCAATGGTCACGAGGATATCCCGAACCTGGTTGTGGAAAGCGATCACGCTCTCCAGGGAAACGGCACGCTGTGAAAGGCCTGGGAGGAAAAAGGTGGCGATGCTCAGAGCCACGAAAACGATACAGGCCCCGTAGAGTACCCGTTCACCCCATCGCTTCCAGGGAAGCGCCGAAAACCCGGGAGCAAGAACCCACCCAAGACCCATACCAGCGAGAAGCCCACCCACGTGGGCGGCGTTATCGATCGCCGGAAAGGTGAAGCCAATGAGGAGATTGATGAAGATGAAGGGGAGAATACCCATGCCGAGGCGATGCAGCGATGTATTCCGGTACTTGAGCCCCCCGGCAAAAAGGAGTCCTGCCAGACCAAAGATGGCCCCACTCGCTCCTACGCCAATCTGGCGGAAATTCAAAAGATAAGAGAGGAAACTCCCCGAAAGCCCGGAGAGCACATAGGCCATGAAGAACTTCCGGTACCCGTAAATACCCTCGACGAGCCGCCCAAGCTGGAAGAGAGCGTACGTATTGAAGAAAAGGTGCCAGATGTTCCCGTGGAGGAAAATGCAGATGAGGAGCCTCTGCCACTCTCCTGAGGCAATGAGCGGTCCGTATTTGGCCCCAAGACGCAAAAGATTAGAAAGAGTAAAGCCACCGCTTGCCACGGTGGCCACAAAGAACACCAGGTTGAAGACGATAACCGGATACAGCATCAGGAAACCCGGCTCAGCGCCTCCTCGACCTCCCGCCGGAGGGTCTCATCGGTAGAAAGGTACCGGTTGATTTCGCTTGAGAGCTTCACGAGAAGGTACAGCCAGTAAATGGCAAAGGTGATGATACTCAGGATGATGAAAAGAGCAATGCTTCGCCGCGGGACCCGGAAGACCCTTCCGGTAAGGCGGACACCGTATTTATCCTCAAGGTACTGGTAGAGCCTATCCTTGAGGTCGGAGAGCTTCCCGATGGAACGGAACACAGAAGAGAGGTACACGGCAAGAAAGATGAACGCCAGGATGTTGAAGACAATGGCGTACACCCCGGTGAAGAGCCCAATGACATAGAACACGAGGTAGAGCCAGAACGGCCAGGTCTGCACGATGAACTCCTCACTCCGGTTGGCGAAAAACCCTATCTCCCCCCGGAGAGGGTCCTCCAGACGGTCTTTGAGGTTCAGGAAAACATCCCGGGTGTTGGTGACGTTAGTGTTGATGGCCCGGGACCACTGGTAGAGAACAAGAAGCTGAAAGATGGCACTGAGGATACCAAAGATTGCCACTCCTGCCAAAGACCCAGCGGTAGCCCCCACCTGGAGTTGCACTGCGGAAACCATGGCCGAGATGGAGAAGACCACGGCAAGAATCACGAATACTACTGCGAGCACCGCCAGAGGCATGCTCACCCGATTCTCCTCGAGGAACCTCGAAATAGCCACGAGTACTCCCTCCTTCCTCCCTTTTCTGTCATTGTAGCACAGAAGGGCCTTTTTCTGGCACGCCAGGATCCTATTCCCCGAGAATTTTCACCAGCACCCGCTTGGGCCGCTTCCCGTCAAACTCTCCGTAGAACACCTGCTCCCATGGACCGAGGTCGAGCTTTCCTTCAGTGATGGCAATGACCACTTCCCGTCCCATGATGGTCCGCTTGAGGTGGGCATCGGCATTGTCCTCGCCGACGTTGTGGCGGTACTGCTCATAGGGCTTTTCAGGAGCGAGCCGCTCAAGCCACCGCTCGAAATCCTCGTGCAGTCCTTCTTCGTCGTCGTTCACGAAGACACTTGCCGTGATGTGCATGGCATTGCACAGCAAAAGCCCTTCCCTTATGCCGCTTTCGCGGACACAGTCTTCAAGGAGGGGGGTAATGTTCACGAAGGCCCGTCGTGTGGGGATGTTGAACCAGAGTTCCTTCCTGTAGCTACGCATGGTTCCTCCTTCGGAGCTCTGGCGGAGAGGGAGGGATTCGAACCCTCGAGGCGGATTTTGGTCCGCCTAATCGCTTAGCAGGCGATTGCCTTCAGCCACTCGGCCACCTCTCCAGGACAGGGGTAGTATACCATGGAAACCTCATGCCTTCAATACCCCGAAAGGGCATAGGCACTCTCGAGCACTCCCTGGACAAAGACCCCATCCGCAACGGTTGCCCCCAGGGAAGGTTGTCCGGCAATTCGCAGAAGGAAATCGTGGGCACAGGCAATGTGTGGGCGAACCCAGCCGATGGCAAACTTTCCAGGAATGCGATTCGGGTAGGGGTACTGATGGACCGATTCGATGAGTTTGAATCCCCGATTCCCCCCGTACGGACCACCTCTGTCCCGGGCATCGTAGACCTCGAGGAAATTCGGCTGCATCGAATTGAAACGAATGGCACCCTCCATCCCTTCAATCTCAAGACGCAGCTCGTCGCAGCTTCCTGTGGCGAAACGACTGGCCTCAATGGTCAGTGGCGCACCGTTTGCAAGGAATCCAAAGACCTCTGCCCAGTCATCGACAAGGACCTCCTCGAAGTCTTCCCCTTCAGGATTTCTGGGGCGCTTCGTGATGAAGGTCTTCCCTCGGGCTCCCGTCACCGCAAATGTTCCCAGAAGGTAATGGACAAGGTCGATGAGGTGCGACCCCAGATCGGCCAGGGCACCACCTCCCGAAAGGTCTTTCCGGAGTCGCCAGCTCATGGGACGCCGGGGGTCGTTGTACCCTGAGTGCAGGTACTGGGCCCGAACCCGAATCACCTCGCCCAGGAATCCCTCACGTATGAGTTCTCTCGCCCGCAGGATTGCGGGAATGAAGCGGTTCTGAAAGGCCATGCCGAAGGTCACACGGTTTTGCGTCACGATTTCCTGGATTCTCTCAGCCTCCCTGAGGTTGAGCGCAAGGGGCTTGTCGCAGTAGATGTGTTTTCGCGCGTTTGCGGCCTGTTCCACGACCGGAAGGTGAAGAGCATTGGGTGTAGCCACCACGACAACGTCAATATCTTTCCTTTCAAGGAGCTCCTCAATACGATGAGTGGCGAAAGGAATCCCGGTCTCCTCTTTTGCCTTTCTCGCTGTCTCCTCCCGGGAAGTGCAGATGCCCCGAATCTCGGGGAGAAAGGGAAGGTCGCTGTAGTAAAAGGGGAGAGCCGAAAACGCCAAAGCGTGGACCCTCCCGATAAAGCCAAAACCCACGATGCCGACACCGAGTCGCTCCATCTACTTCACCTCAAGCTCCGGGGTGAGGATTTCGATGCCGTGCATGTACCGGCGGAGCACTTCAGGCACAACAACCGTCCCGTCCTCCTGCTGGTAGTTCTCAAGAATCGCCACAAGGGTCCTCCCCACCGCAAGGCCTGAACCGTTCAGGGTGTGCACGTAGTGGAGCTTTCCCGTGTGCGAACGGAAACGGATGTTGGCCCGACGGGCCTGAAAATCCTCGAAGTTACTGCAGGAAGAAATCTCCCGGTACCTCCCCTGAGACGGTAACCACACCTCGATATCGTACGTCTTCGCCGCAGCGAAGCCCAAATCAGCGGTGCAGAGGGTCACCACCCGGTAGGGAAGCCCAAGAAGCTCAAGAACTTCCTCGGCATCACGAACGAGTTCCTCAAGCTCCTCATAGGAGGTATCGGGATGGACGAACTTCACAAGCTCCACTTTGTTAAACTGGTGCTGGCGGATGAGCCCCCGAACGTCCTTCCCGTATGACCCTGCTTCCCGGCGGAAACAGGCACTGTAAGCCACGTAGTAAATGGGAAGGTCGTCCTCTTCGAGGATCTCATCGGCGTGGAGGTTTGTTACCGGGACTTCCGCCGTGGGGATGAGGTGGAGGTCATCCTGACAGTGGTAGAGGTCGTCGAAGAACTTTGGGAGCTGTCCCGTCCCGGTCATGGTCTTCGTGTTCACGAGGAAGGGCGGGAAAATCTCCCGGTATCCGTGTTTTACGGTATGGAGGTCGAGCATGAAGTTGATGAGCGCCCGTTCAAGGAGTGCCCCTGCACCCTTGAGGACGGTGAAACGCGAAGAAGCAATCTTCGCCCCCCGCTCAAAGTCAAGGATATTGAGGGTCTCCCCAATTTCCCAGTGGGGCCGGGGAGGGAAGGTGAACTCCCTCGGTTCCCCCCACCGGCGAACCTCCACGTTGTCCTCTTCACCATTCCCCACCGGGACGCTCTCGTGGGGAATATTGGGGAGGAAGAGGAGCTTTTCCTTCCACTCCTCCTCCACCTCCTTAAGTTCCCGGTCGATGGACTCGAGGCGTCCGGAAATTTCTTCACCCTCAGCAAGGAGCGTCCCGGGATCCTTTCCTTCCCGTTTCAGAGTCCCGATGGTTCTGGCGAGCTGATTCTTCCTCTGTTTTAAGGCGTCGGCCTCCCTCTGAAGCGCCCGTCGTTTTTCGTCAAGGGCAAAGAGGGTGTCCAGAAGCTCTGTACCCATGCCCCGCTTCCTGAGCGCTTCGGCAACATCCTCCCGGTGCTCCCGTACCCACTTCCAGTCAAGCATGGTCACTCTCTCCTTCAACCCTTGATGACTCCCAGAGGTCGGGCGTAGGCCACCTTTTTCGAGATTCCCGCCCGCTCCACAACCTCGACGACTTCTCCCACGTCCTTGTAGGCCTCGGGGATTTCTTCCCTCAAGGTTGCCTTACTCTCGGCCATAACCAGAATACCCTGCTTTTCGAGTTCTGCGGCGATGTCCCGACCGCGGGACGTCCGATCGGCCTCGGAGCGGCTCATGACCCGCCCGGCTCCGTGACAGGTGGATCCGAAGGTTTCCCTCATGGCGAGTTCCGTCCCCACCAGGATATACGACCCTGTTCCCATATCCCCAGGGATGAGCACGGGTTGACCGACGCTTCGGAAACGCTCGGGAACCGCGGGATGACCTGCGGCAAAAGCCCGGGTTGCCCCTTTGCGGTGCACGCAGAGCTTCAGGCGTTTTCCGTCAACCTCGTGTTCCTCAATTTTGGCAATGTTGTGGGCAACGTCGTACAGGACCTCCATCCCGAGGGCCCGGGCCGACTTCCCGAAAACCTCTTCGAACGATTCCCGAATCCAGTGGGTGATGAGCTGGCGGTTCGCCCAGGCAAAATTCGCCGCCGAGGCCATAGCCGCGAAGTACCCCCGACCTTCAGGGGAGTCAAGTGGCGCACAGGCGAGCTGCCGGTCCGGAACTTTGATGCCGTAACGGTTCATGGCGTTCTGCATCTTCTGGAGGTAGTCGGTACAGATCTGGTGACCAAACCCCCGGGAACCGGTGTGGACCATGACAATGACCTGTCCCTCAAAGAGCCCGAAAACTTCCGCAATATCCGGGCGAAAGATTCGCTCCACCACCTCAATCTCCAGGAAGTGGTTCCCCGAACCCAGCGTCCCAAGCTGGTCCTTTCCCCGCTCAACGGCCTTGTCGCTCACCGCATCAGGATCGGCTCCCTCCATAGCTCCACCCTCCTCGATGTGGTCTTTGTCCTCCGGCCAGCCAAACCCTCGGGAAATTACGTACTGCGCTCCCTGGGTCATGACCTTGCGGAGTTCTGCTGGCGAAAAGGAGAGCTTACCCTCTGAACCCACACCGGAGGGAATGTTCCGGAAAAGAACCGAAAGGAGCTTTTCAAGTCGAGGCAGAACCTCGTCTTTGGTGAGATTCGTCTTCACCACCCGGACTCCACAGTTGATGTCAAACCCCACACCTCCTGGGGAAATCACCCCTTCGCCAAAAAGGGTTGCCGCCACGCCCCCAATGGGGAATCCATACCCCCAGTGGATATCAGGCATGGCCAGAGACTTCCCGACAATCCCCGGAAGGAAGGCGACGTTCGCCACCTGTTCCGGGGCCTGGTCCTTCCGGATGGCCTTAATCATCTTCTCACTGGCATAAATGACCCCCTCAACCTTCATGCCGTGCTTGTAGTCTCTGGGAATTCGCCAGCGCCAGTCGTCTATTTTCTGCAGTGGCCCACTCCACTCAGCCATACGCTCAACCTCCTTTCAGATATCGAAGTATACCTGCGTCCGGAAAAGCCCCGGCTCAACCTCCTCCACCTTCACCTCGTGGTACGTGCAGGCCTTCACCACCCGGAAAAGCTCGTGTTTCTTGAAGTCCAGGGGCTCTCCGAAGACCCGGGCCCTGAGGTAATACTGCCCGAGTTCCTGGATATCAAAGGCCTTGAGAAGTACTTCTTCGGCTTCGAAAAGGTAGAGTAGCTCATTGAGCCAGGTCACGAGAAGGTCCTCGTAGTCGCTTCCCTCAACGGCAACTTCTGTCGTGAATCCCCCATCCACCTTTTCTAACGCCCCGATGAGAGAAAACATTCCCAGCGCGGCGTTCGCGAAAAGCTCCTCCAGGGACCTCCCCCAGGCCACAAGACCGATATCCGCAGTGTGGTCGAGGACTTCAAAGGGTTTCTCCTCCATCAGTACCCGATTGGAACCCCCTCTCCCAGGCGAAACAGCGCCTTGAGTTTACTCACCAAAACCTCGGTGGCGTTGAGGAACGCCTCCTCGGTGCTTCCCCCAATATGGGGCGTGCAGATGACATTCTCATGGGTGAGAAGTTCAAGGTCCTGAGGTGGTTCGGTCTCGTACACATCCAGAGCCACACCGGCAAGGTGCCCTTCCCGAAGTACCTGAAGGAGGGCCTTCTGGTCGATTACCTTCCCCCGCGAGGTATTGATGAGGTACGCACCCCTTTTCATCTTCCGAAGCATTTCTTCCGAGAAAAGGCCCGCAGTTTCACTATTTAAGACCACATGGAGCGAGACGATGTCGCTTCGCTCAAGGAGTTCCTCAAGCCGAAAGGCCCGCTTGACTCCTCGCCGGATGAATTCCTCTTCCGGAACATACGGGTCGTAGGCGAGAACTTCGGCCCGCATGGCCTTCACGATTTCCGCTACTCTTCGGCCGATGCTGCCAAAGCCCACAACCCCCCAGGTCTTCCC
>APKF01000124.1 GCA_000353875.1 Candidatus Caldatribacterium californiense OP9-cSCG
TCCCTGTGTACTGTTCCTTGGCCCACTTCCCTTTCTTCAGGAACGCGCAGGTGAGGTACAGGTGACGCAGAAGGGCGATGGCCAGTCCCACAGTGAGTTCGGCAACGCTTGAAGCCGAAGCTTCGGGAGTGTTGATAACCTGAATGCCCCGAGCTTCGCAAGCCTTTCTGTCGATGTTGTCCGTTCCCACTCCAGGACGGGCGACAACTTTGAGCCTTGGGGCGTTTTCAATGATGCGAGCAGTCACCTGGGGCTTGGAACGGACAACGAAAACGTCCTTATCCTGAATGGCCCGGAGAATCTCCTCCTCATCGTGTGAAGAGAGCACCTCCACGGGCCCAATTTCTTCAGAAAGCCGCTGCACCATGTCCTCCGGAACTCCATGGGCACAGAGAATACGAACGGTTTCAGCCACTCCAGTCCACCTCCATTCCCGCAAGAACGGTTGAAATGTTCACCTTCTGACCTTTACCGCTCAGGACCTCTCCAAGGACAAAGAGAAGCCCCAGGATTTCAGCAACTTTCAGGGTATCACCGTGCCGCACCCAGATGGTTCTGTCCTTTTTTGCCACCTTTCCGCTCCATATGCCTTCCCGCTCAAGAGCCAGAAGGACCTCGTCTTCTACAATCCCTTCAGGGAGCCTCAGGCAAGTCACCGAGGGAAAGGCCGCCATGTCGTGCACCACCGAAAATCCCAGAGCCTCTGCTCCCCTGCGGAACACCGACGCCAGGAATTTCCGCCGCTCCCAGATGGCTTCCTTCCCCACCAACCGCAGGTTCAGGAGGAACCTTAAGCAAAGAGGGGACAGTTCCTGCCCTGCGGAGAGCTTCTGGAGTTCTGCGAAATCCAGGGCAAAGCGGGGACAGCGGGCCGAAGATCTTGCCCTCCAGGCCCTTTCCCCCACAACAAGCAGCGAACAGTTCCCGGAAAGCAGCGGACTCTCTGCCACCGCCACATCCACAGCGCTTTCGTCCAGGGACAGGGGAAAAACCCCAAAGGACTCGCTCACATCAAGAGCGTACAGCACATCAAAAGACCTGCACACCCTTCCCAGAGCCTCAAGCTCAACGGCGAAAGGTTCCTCCCGCTCCACATGGGTGACGAACACCCCCTTGATGGAGCTTGCTTTCTCGGCCTCAAAGAGGAGATAAAGGTCTTCCACCTGCGGGGGCTTCCCTCCATATCCCCCCAGGCGGATGACCGAAAGCCCGAAGCCCTCAGCAACCCTGGCCCAGTGTTCTCCTCTCTCTCCAGAGACCAGACACACCACCGTATCTCCCGGAGAAAAGCAGTTGACCACCACTGCCTCCCGTCCCCAGGCTGCGGGGAAAGGACAGAGGAAAACTTCCTTTTCTGTTCCCAGAAGGTACTGGAGAACCTCGAGAACTCCCATTGTGTCTCTCCTCCAGAAAACAAAAGCTCTCGCCCAAGGGGCGAGAGCTTTCCCGCGGTGCCACCCTTCTTCGGTGGTTCCCCACCCTCAAAGCGCTAACGCGCCTAAAGCGCGTTGGGCACTACTCCATCCCTTCGTACCCACAACTCCAGGGCGGATTCAGGGAAGAAGAGGACCGGCTTCCACCTTCCCCGGTTCTCTGCACCTCTTCAGACTCCCTTACTACTCCCCTTCATCGTCTTTCGATGCACCTTTTACAGAAACTATAACACAAAGCGAAGAAAAGTCAACGGAGAGAGGGCGAGG
>APKF01000125.1 GCA_000353875.1 Candidatus Caldatribacterium californiense OP9-cSCG
GGGGATTACAATCTGATTTTTCTTACCAATCGTAATAACTTCTAACATTTTTGAAAACCTCCGACAGCAGAATAGAACACCACTGGTTCTCCTGTCAAGCCCGTGTATAGGTCCGATAGCGTCAACTTATTGTAGGGATATTTTTGAAAACCCTCTCCGTAGCCTCATTCCCTGATCTACCTTCTTTTCCCTCACTCATCCAGATTACGGTCTTTCATATCACAGGAACCCAGGACATATCCTGGGTCAGTGCCTTGAGGGTCATACGCAGAGCACTCACCGGTTCTCGCATCACCGGGATGGTGTTATGGATTTCCCGGAACACCTCTTTCCCCCTCTCCTTCTCTTTCCTGATGGTCTCAGGGGAAAGGATGAAGGGAGGAAGTTTCTGCCTTTGGGTTCTCAGGAAGTAGTGCCTCACTGAGCACCCATTGAACTTCAGAGCTCACAAGATATCATACGGTCCACTCCCTCTCCTCCCGAAGCCCATGGGACGATGGGAGAGTGAGCTTGGAGGATAGGCTTCCATGGGCTTCGGCACTGATTCGCAATTCCAGCTCTCTATAGTGCCTGGCATTCCGGATTCCCTGGCAAGTTTAGGAGAGGGCCTTGAGGAGCAAGGCTTCTACTTCCTCCCAGGAACCCTCCTCGATAGCTCTCCAGAGTTCCCCTCTGGTATAAGGTTCAGGGCATGTTCCCTGGATGCTCTGCGCCAGGTGGAGGCGAGGGAGGACAAAGATGGATTGGGGGATGATCTCCAGTCCTTTCTTGAGGGAGGGGGCACCATCACCACAGAGGAAGATGGCTTCCACAGCGTCGAGGTCAGGGTTTCCTCCAGGTACTCGAGGACCTTAAGGAAGCTTCGGTGTCCTCGTAGCAACCGGCAAAGTCGTGGGGATGGATTCTTGAGCTCTACCCTCCCTGAGCTTGAGGCTTCCTTCCCCTCATGGACGTAGACCAATTTGGCAAGGATTCTGGATTTCTTCCTCCTCTTCCTGCCTTTTCCTCCTCTCCCCTTCTCCTTAAGGGGGATATGGCATCAAGCGGCTTCGATGAAAAGGTAGGGGAGCTTTTTCTTTGCTGGTTTCTGCCTCTTCTCCGAAATCTTTCCTTCCTTCTTTTCATCTTTCCTCAGGTTGTGGACCAGTCTCTCTTCACCACCTCAGGACTGACGGTGAGCTTTTGGTTTTGGGGAAGGATTGCCCTCCCCGCTCTCTGGGAGGAGAGCTCTGTGGCCCTCTCCAGAACCAGGGCTTCCAGGAGGGGGTCAATCCTTTTCTTCTTCCCAAAACCAATCTGGTCATCCAAAAGGTATCGGTACTCCCAGGTGTCTTTCTTCCGGTAGTAGGTTCTCCTTGAGGTGACATCCCCAAAGAGGGTGAGGATGGTCCTCTGGTCTTTCCTTCGGACCACCTGGAAGGCGTTTCTATCCCCTTCCCGGTGAATCTCTTCATCCCTGGCTTCAAGGACAACCCTCAGTCTACCCACACCGTTTGTGGTCTCCCAGAGTTTCTCCTCAAACTCCTGGAAATCCATCCCCTTCTCCAGAAAGTGGAGAGAGCATTCCAGAATCCTCTGGAACCCTTTGAGGATTTGCTGGAGCATATCCATGGGACCTCACCTCCAGGGTGTTTTTGGTGGTCTTTCCAAATAGATTTCCACCATACTCTGGATGGTGAGGTTGGTTCTTTTGGGTTGGAACCCCTACAATAAATTTACGCTAACGGGCGAGGAAGGACACTGAACGACATTGCCTTTCCGCAACCGCACAAGGCTCAGGAGTAAGCAAGCGTCTTTTTCCAGGTGGAGGCGGATGAGGTGCCTGCCGGAGGTATACTCAAAAACCTTCTTCAAAAAGGTATTCTCTCCGCGAATCTCAGAGAATGGGAAGAATTTTCCCCGGACAAGCAGTCCTTCCCGGTTCACCACAACCGGACCGAAGGAAAAGCTCCGAAGTGCCCCTCCAGGGTGGGTTCGCTCCGTTATGAGGACCTTTGGGAACACGATTTCAGGGGTGTGTTCGCAAAAAGCACCAAGGAGACTTTCCTGGTTTGCAGTGAATTCCTCCTGGGTGAGCCCATCGATGAAGCCATATGCATCGATGGTCCACTTCCTGTGGCAAGAAAGGCAGCGCACCTCGTTCCCTCTCCCGATGATGCTACGGAATCTCCCGCAGGCTGGGCAGAAAAACACCACCCGTTCAACACCTTCAGCCCGTCTTTCTCCCTGAAAGGGGATCCGGTGACGTTTCTGCCATTCCCACTCGGAATGCCAGAAAGATAGGAGAGAACCGCAGGTGGTGAGGGTAAAGCGAATGAACACCGGCCCCCTGCGAGAGTGGTCTGCCCAGAGGGGTTTGCGCATCCAGGCTCCCTGGATGTGGGCGAAAACGACCGGAACCTGGAGCCGGGCAAGGAGTTTCTCCGTTGCCGGAGTCACTCCCCGGTTCACCCCGTTCCAGGGAATCCCTCCTTCAGGGAAAAGCCCCACCACTCCTCCTCTCTCCAGTACCCGGAAGATACTCCGGACCGCGCGGCAGTCCGGCAGGGCTTTTCTTTTGGGAATGGCGCTCACGGCACGGATTAGAGGACCAAGAAAAGGGTGCTCGAAAATCAGCCGGTTAGCCACCCAGACAATCGGGTATGGAGCAAGGGCATCAATGAGGAAGGGGTCGAGCGCGCTGAGGTGATTGGCAACAAGCAGAAAAGGCGGAGGAGGCAGCTCACCCTCTACCTCAAGGGGGAAACTGAGAAAATACGGTGCAAGTATGCGCTTCCCCAGGCGCCACAGCAAGGTCCCCCCGGGGAGATTGTGCCATTCCCAAGCCGAACCCGTAGTACTCCCACCCTTCAAAACCCGGTGCCCCTGGAACAACCCCAGGCTTTGGGAAAATTGTACCATGGACCACGCCCAAGAGTCACTTCACCCGTCTTCGAGAAAGATCCGGTGACAGCACTCCATAGAGGAAACACGGTGGAAACAGGGAGCTCTTCTCACCAAAAAAACTGGTGCGCCCGGCGGGAATTGAACCCACAACCTTCGGCTCCGGAGGCCGACGCTCTATCCTGTTGAGCTACGGGCGCACCTCTATTTCAAGAGTATACTCGGAAAACACCACAAACACAAGAGACCCCCACAGGGAAAGCCCTTTTCCCTGTGGGGGAATTGTCGTCACTTCACGACTTCCTTCAGGAGCTTTCCTGGACGGAAGAAAGGCACTTTCGTCTCGGGGATATGAATTTCCTTCCCGGTCTGCGGGTTTCTCCCCCTGCGTCCCGCTCTCTTCTTCACCCCGAAGGTTCCAAACCCCACAAGCTGGACCTTTTCACCCTTCCGCAGAGCGTTCTGGATAACCTCAAGCATTGTATCCACGATGCGAGCGGTGTCCTTTTTGGTGATACTCAGACCCTCCTTTTTGAGCTCCTCCGCAAGAGTACCCACCAAGTCCTGCTTGTTCATCCTCCCCAAACCTCCTTTTCCTGAAAATAAATTTTAAGCCGGAAGCACAATGAAGCGTATCGCCGTTTTCTCCGAATCGCCAATTTTCACGTCCACGAAAGCCGGGATACAGACAAGGTCAATACCACTTGGAGCAAGGTATCCCCGAGCAATGGCGATGGCTTTCACTGCCTGGTTCACCGCACCTGCTCCCACTGCCTGCATTTCTGCCCGCCCATGCTCCCGAATGGCTCCCGTCAGCGCCCCGGCTAAAGCTGCCGGCCTGGTTCGGGACGAAATCTTCAAAAGTTCCACCCGGAAACCTCCTTGCACCTTTCGCACAACTTCCACAGGGCCCCGTGGTGCTCTCTCCGGGGCTCAACAAGGCTTTCCCCCTTTGCCAGTATTTTAGCGCACTGTCAAGGGTTTTGTCACGGTCGGGGAGAAAATTCCCTAAAAATTTGCCTTCTGAGCCTCAAGGTACTCCTGAGCCCTCTTCAGGATGCCCCG
>APKF01000126.1 GCA_000353875.1 Candidatus Caldatribacterium californiense OP9-cSCG
CCTCAAGATGCCCTTTGGGAAGCGTCCAGAAGGGAGAACCTCGCTTCCTTATGAGGAGCACTTTGAAAGAAGAGCCCTCCCTCCGCACCACTACTCCACCACTTGAGCGAACCAGAACCTTCTCCATGGCCTCACCCGAGATTTCGTTTGAGAATCAGCGCACCCTGGGGAACACCAAACTCCCGCGCCACAGGAACACACTTTGCCTTGAGGAGGAAGTAGATGTTCTCCCCTCGACCGCTCAGGGTTTCAAAGTTCCCCTGCCCTTTGGAGATAATGAGGTCGGCTCTCTTCCAGACCTCCTGAAGCTCAAGGGGTGCCCGTGAGAGGTCGATGCCTGTTTCGGCCTGGCCCGTGGTGAGTAAATGCACCAACCCCTCAAGACCGGCTTCACGAGCATCCTCAAGAAGGGCATCGTTCGAGATGGGACCCCCCTTGACGACGAAGAAAATCTCCTTCTCCCCCAGATCCCGTATCTCTTCCACAAGAATCCGGTACAAAACGATTTCCCCCGCGTTATCCCCAACGTACACAATGGTTCGTGCCTGGGAAAGGTCAGCAGCAAAAGCAGGGAAATCGTACTTTCCCCACCGGGCAGAGGTCACCTGGGTGAGAATGCTCTCCACATCCACTTCCCGGTACACCCCGAGGTCGATGATGTTCCCTGCAATGGCCACAAGAACCGCCCGTTCGAGGCGATTTTCCCCAGAAGCCACGAACTCCTTAAGCTTTCCGTAAAGCTCAAGGGCCATGCGGTTGTAG
>APKF01000127.1 GCA_000353875.1 Candidatus Caldatribacterium californiense OP9-cSCG
GCAGGTGAAGCACTCAAGCTGCGCCCTCCATACCTCCACAACCTTTCCATTGCGGCTTTCTACCATTTCCTTAAAGAATCTCCGCAACTGCTGCTCATTCCCCAGAACGTAGATGATGTCCCCCTTGAGCAGAACCTCATCGGCCGAGGGCGAAACCCGGTACTCGTTATCCCTCCTGATGGCCAGAACGGTGATGCCGTAGCGATTTCGTAGTTGAGCCTTCCCAAGAGAGACTCCATGGAGGAGTGCGGGAAGCCTCACCTCCACAATGTTGTACCCCGGGAAGAGTTCTTCCGTCCGTATGGCGTTAGGGAAAGCCAGGGTTTTCGCCACCCTTAGGGCCATATCCCGCTCGGGGAAAATCACTCGATCCGCCCCGATCTTCTCCAGAATCTTCCCGTGCATTTCATTGATTGCTCTGGCGACGATGAAGGGAACCCCGAGTTCCTTCACCGCAAGGGTGGTGAGAACACTCGACTGGATGTCGTTCCCAATGCTCACGATGGCCACATCGAAGTTCTTCACCCCCAGGGCCTCGAGTACCTTCTCGTCGGTGGTATCGGCCTGAACCACCTCGGTGATTTTTCCCGCCATCTCCTTCACCGGATCCTCCTCAATGTCCACCCCAAGAACCGTGAATCCCTGCTGGTACAGGGCGATGGCGATGCTACTCCCAAAAATACCCAGCCCAAAAACGGCAAACTGTCTCATTGCTCCACCAGACCTCGCTT
>APKF01000128.1 GCA_000353875.1 Candidatus Caldatribacterium californiense OP9-cSCG
CCATAGGGTATCCTCCTCTACCGAGCTTTTTCAATAATCTCCTTCATGAGATTCGCAGGGACCTCCTGGTAATGGGAGAACTGCATGGTGTACGTTGCCCGCCCCTGGGTGAGCGAACGAAGAACTGTGGCGTATCCAAAAAGCTCAGCCAGGGGAACTTTTGCATTGATAATCTGAGTTTCACCCTTGGCCTCGATGCTTTCAATCTTCCCCCGGCGGGCATTGAGGTCCCCGATGACTTCTCCCAGGTACTCCCTGGGGACGATCACCTGAACCTTCATGATGGGTTCAAGAAGCACCGGTGAAGCCTTCTCCACTGCATGCTTCAGCGCGATGGATCCCGCAATCTTAAAGGCAAGGTCTGAGGAATCCACAGGGTGGTACGAGCCATCCACGAGCTTCACCTTCACGTGAATGACTGGGAAACCAGCAATGACGCCGTTGTCGAGGGCCTCCCGTACCCCTGCTTCCACTGCGGGAATGTACTCCCGTGGGATTGTCCCCCCCACGATGTGGTCTTCAAAAACGAAGACCTCCTCACAGGGTTCCACCTCAAGAACCACGTGACCATACTGTCCCCGTCCACCCGTCTGGCGAATGAACTTGCCTTCCGCCCGGGCAGAGGTTTTGATGGTCTCTTTGTACGCCACCTGAGGCTTACCGACATTGGCCTCAACCTTGAATTCCCGGAGCAGCCGGTCGATGATGATTTCAAGGTGCAGCTCACCCATTCCAGAGATAATGGTCTGGGCAGTCTCCTCATCGCTTCGCACCCGGAAAGTGGGATCCTCTTCCGCAAGCTTTGCCAGAGCAATGCTGAGCTTATCCTGGTCAGCCCGGGTTTTCGGCTCAATCGCCACAGAAATCACCGGCTCAGGGAACGAGGGGGCTTCAAGGACAATAGGGTACCGCTCATCACAGAGCGTATCTCCAGTTGTGGCCCGACGCAGTCCGACAATGCCACAAAGATCCCCTGCCTTCACCTCGTCGACATCTTCCCGATGACTGGCATGGATAATCAGGAGGCGGCTCACCCGTTCCTTTTCCCTCTTTGTGGCATTGTA
>APKF01000129.1 GCA_000353875.1 Candidatus Caldatribacterium californiense OP9-cSCG
ACACCCGCACAAAAGAGATTTTTCCCGCATGGGGATCCATGACGATTTTGAAGACGAGCCCTGCAAAGGGTTCTTTGGCAAGCGGTAGCCTCGTCTCTTCCTCCCCGGTCTCAGGATGGAATCCCCTGACCGGTGGGAGATCCAGAGGCGAGGGGAGGTAAAAGACCACAGCATCAAGGAGTGGCTGGATGGCTTTGTTCTTCAGAGCCGATCCACCAAGAACGGGACGAACTTTCCGGTAATGGTTCCCCTGCGGATGGCCTCACGCAAAAGCGCAGGCGGAAGGTCTTCCCCCTCAAGGTACCGGACAAGGACCTCCTCGTCAATCTCCGCAAGGGCCTCAATGAGACGTTCCCGTTCCTTCTGAGCCTTTTGGAGAAGTTCGGGAGGAACATCCTCCACCCGGTACGTGGCACCGGTCTCGTCGACATCGTAGAAGTACGCCTTCATCTCTATGAGATCCACAACACCCACGAAATCCGCTTCTTTTCCTATGGGAATCTGTACAGGGTGGGCGTTGGCGTTGAGTTTCTCCCGAATGGCCTTCACCACCGCGGAGAAATCCGCCCCAACGCGGTCGAGTTTGTTGACAAAAGCAATGCGCGGGACACGGTACTTGTCGGCCTGGTGCCAGACGGTTTCAGATTGGGGTTCCACCCCTCCCACACCACAGAATACTGCAATGGCCCCATCAAGCACCCGAAGGCTTCGCTCCACCTCCACGGTAAAGTCCACGTGCCCTGGCGTATCGATGATATTAATGCGGCAATCCCGCCAGAAACACGTCGTTACCGCCGAGCTTATGGTGATTCCCCGTTCCTGCTCCTGAGGGAGAAAGTCCATGGTGGCCGTCCCCTCGTGGACCTCTCCCATACGGTGGATTTTCCCGGTGTAGTAAAGGATACGCTCCGTGACGGTTGTTTTCCCCGCATCGATGTGGGCCATGATACCGATATTGCGGACCTGGGATATGGCGTAATCCCCAAAAGTCTGGAAATTCTGCTGAACTCTATTCATCGCCTTACTCACGCCTTCTCTTAAACCTCCCTCAGAACCACCGGTAGTGGGCAAAGGCCTTGTTCGCTTCGGCCATGCGATGGGTATCCTCGCGTTTTTTCACCGCGCCACCGGTACCATTAGCCGCATCCATGATTTCCTGGGCGAGCTTCTCTATCATGCTCTTCCCCTGACGTTCCCGGGCATACTGGACGAGCCATCGCAAGCCGAGGCTCTTGCTCCGGTCGGGTCGAACCTCAATGGGAACCTGGTAATTGGCTCCCCCCACCCGGCGGGGACGAACCTCCACAAGGGGCATGACGTTGTTCAATGCCTGGTAGAAAACCTCAAGAGGGTCACGCTTGGTCTTTTCCCGGATAAGATCGAAAGCCCCGTAGACGATTTTCTCCGCGATGCTCTTTTTCCCGTCCTTCATTACCTTGTTGATGAGCTTTGCCACATCGACGTTATTGTACAGGGGATCAGGAGCGATTTCCCTTTTTGGAACAGGACCTTTTCTCGGCAAAGTTCTTCACACTCCTTACGACTTCGGCCTCTTTGCCCCGTATTTTGAACGACCCTGTCTTCTGTTCTCCACACCAGCCGCATCCAGGGCCCCCCGAATGACATGGTACCGCACTCCAGGAAGATCCTTCACACGACCTCCCCGGATGAGGACAATGGAGTGTTCCTGGAGATTGTGGCCAATGCCCGGAATGTACGCGGTAACCTCCATGCCATTGGTCAGGCGGACACGGGCAACTTTCCGCAGCGCCGAGTTCGGCTTCTTCGGAGTGATGGTCCAGACTCGAGTGCACACCCCTCGCTTCTGGGGTGACCCCTTCAGAGCCGGGGCACCACTCCGGCTTTTGGGTTTCTTTCTCCCCTCGCGAACAAGCTGGTTAATCGTCGGCATGAATCATCCTCCTCTAACCTTTTTGCTCTTCCACAATGGCGGCGCAGGAAGAGCGAACCTCGATGCCGCACACCCTGCCGAGTTCCCGCGCGTTCTCCACGTATTCCACGGGAACATTCTTCTCTCTGGCCAGGGCGACAATCGCCTCCCGAATCGGGGCATCGACATCAAGGGCGACGAAAACCTTCTTCGCCCTTCCCCGCTCTATAGCTCTCTGAGTCTCTCGCATGCCCACAACTCTCTTTGCGGTTCGCAACTCTTCAAGCCCCATAGCCAAAAGCGACAGAGGAATTGTAACAGCACGACACGCTCATGTCAATTCCCCATCGGCTTCGTCGACATCCTCATCAGTCTCGAAGTCGAACTCTTCCTGTTCTTCGAATTCTTCCTCTTCTTCAAATTCCTCTTCCGGTGGAAACTCCTGGGACTCATCCATGCCCATGAGTTCACGGAGATCAAAGCCCTCTTCCGCGAACCCCTCCGCCTGTGCCACAGCCTCTTCTTTCTCCGTGGAGAGACGAATTCTCCGGTATTTCTCGTAGCCCGTACCTGCGGGGATGAGTTTTCCGATGATGACGTTTTCCTTCAAACCAATGAGCTCATCGACCTTCCCCTTGATCGCGGCATCAGCAAGAACATGGGTGGTTTGCTGGAACGACGCCGCAGAGAGGAAGCTATCCACGGCAAGGGATGCTTTGGTGATGCCCAGAGCCACAGGTCGTCCTGTGGCAACCTGCTTGAGCCCGGGAAGGTACACAACCTCCTCCACCAGGGTTCGTATTTCCTTTTCCCCTTCCGCATCCCTGAGGAGCAAAAAGCCGACGTTATCTTCGGCAATCTTCACCACGTCATCCCGGTCAATAACCTCTCCAGCCTTCACCAGCACATCGCCGTTTGCACCAACGACGATGTCCTGAGCGGCAACCTTCCCGACCACTTCCTTCTCGAGGAGCTCAATAAGCCTCCCCTCGATGGAGAAGAAACGACCATCGCTCAGGGGAACCTCTTTGATACCCTCCACAACGAGGCGGCGAGCAACACTCCTGCTTATAGCCTGGCCTGCCTGGATGATAACCTCTCCAGTCTGGGGGCTAATGATGTCTCTTGCTACTTCCTTGTTCAGAATCTCTTCCCGGAGCACCCGCACGAGGCTTTCTTTCACCGGGAAGACACGGACGTTTTTCCAAATAGCGACTCTCTCGACATCGTGTTCCTCAAGGAGAGCGATTTCGCTCTGATCCAGGCGCGTATTGGCAGGAAGGAGAACCTTTCCAGTCTCTGGATCAAGGACGTCCTCAGCAAGAATGGTTCCCCGAAGCTTTTCCCAAGTCGCCTGCTCCCTCACCCGGAGCCGGAGAGGACCAATCTCACCAAGCCGTTCAAGGAGCGGTTCTTTCAGGACCTCACCCGCTTTGACGAGAACCTTTCCAGATGGCTCTCGAACCTCCTCAACGCACATGCGGTTGAGGAGCTCACTTTCGAGGTTCTTCTGGCCCCTCAGGACCCGAAGGAGCACCCCATCTTTTCGAACCAGGAAGGGTCGGCACTCGCTTGAGAGCAAGGTCTCGATGTCCTGAGCCTCAAGGACTCTGCCTCTCGTGAAGAGCACGTTCCCCGAAACATCGAGAACGTGCTCCTCAAGGACACACTCCTCAAGGAGTTCCTGGGCCTTCTCCTTCAGCAGGGCGTTTTCTTCAAGAACACGGGCGTTTTCCCTTTCAAAGTCCTCAACGAAGACCATTTCTCCGGAAAGGAGATTGGTGTCTCCGGCGTTCTCCACCATAATCTTGTTGAGACGAGCAATCTGACGGATGATGATTTCGATGTGCTTGTCGTTAATGGTCACACCCTGGGAGATATAGACCGACTGGATCTCCTCAAGGAGGTACTTTTGCACCGCCCTGATACCCTTAATCCTCAGGATATCCTTCGGGTTTATGGGGCCAAGGGTGAGGCGATCCCCAGCCCGAACCCGATCACCCTCAGTTACCGCAATCTTCACGTCGTGAGGGACAAAGTAGGTCCGGACCTCCTGGTTCTCCTCGTCCTCACTCGGCCGGACATAGATTTTCCGGCGGTTGCCAATGACCTCAATCCTCTCCACCACACCGTCTACATCAGAAAGGATGGCCGCCTTCTTGGGTTTTCGCACTTCAAAGAGCTGCTCGACTCTTGGAAGACCCTGGGTGATGTCCTCTCCAGCAATGCGCACACCACCAGTGTGGAAGGTTCTCATGGTGAGCTGTGTTCCGGGTTCTCCAATGGACTGTGCCGCCACGATACCGACAGCCTCACCCACGTCCACCAGGCGACCGGTGGCAAGATTCCGTCCGTAACACTTGGCACAGACACCGTGTTTCGTCCTGCAGGTCAAAACGGACCGTACCCAAGCCTGACGGATGTTGCGCCTGCGGAGTTCTTCAACCGCCCGTTCGTCAATTTCCTCTCCAGCCCGAACGATAATCTCTCCGGTGGTGGCATCCACAATGTCCCGGAGGGCAATTCTCCCGAGAACCCGTTCCTCAAACGACTCGACAATGTTGTCGTTCTCGTCCCTCAGGTCTTCAAGGAGAATACCCTCGTCCGTACCACAGTCCTCCTCCCGGACGATAACGTCCTGAGCCACGTCCACGAGCCTGCGGGTAAGGTAACCGGACTTGGCCGTCCGCAGAGCGGTATCCGCAAGGCCCTTTCGCGCTCCATGGGTCGAGATAAAGTACTCCAGTACGCTCAATCCCTCACGGAAGTTCGCCTTGATGGGGTATTCGATAATGCGTCCTGACGGGTCGGCCATAAGCCCCCGCATGCCGCAGAGCTGGCTCACCTGGCGCACGCTCCCTCGAGCACCGGAGGTGGCCATCATGTTCACCGGGTTGAAATCGGGAAGGATTTCAAGAATGGCATCGGCAATCTTGTTCGCTGCATCCGTCCAGACATCCACAACCTTTTGCTCTCGCTCCTCGGCCGTAATAAGTCCCTGGTTGTAGTGTTCGTTGATTTCCTCGACACGGCGGGTAGCTTCTTCAATGATGTGCTCTTTCTCCGGGGGAATCTCGAGATCCAGGACACTGATGGTGGCTCCGGATTTTGTAGCGTAGTGGAATCCTGCCTCTTTAATCCGGTCAAGCATCTCCACCGTGATTTTGTTGCCGAACTTGCGGTAACAGAGGTCCACAATATCCGAGAGCTTCTTCTTGGTCACCGGCTCGTTGTAGTAGGGCATTCCCTCCGGCAGAAGACCGTTGAAAATAACCCGTCCGACCGTGGTCTCCAGAACCCCGGGGTGCTTCTCGGTTACTTCCCGGATGAACACTGGTTCGTGAAGGTCCACTTTACCGAACTCATAGGCCATGAGCGCCTCATCGATGCTGTAGAACCTCTTCATTGGCTCTCTCCGGGCCCCAAGAAGAGTGAGGTAGTAGCACCCGAGGACCATATCCTGAGTCGGCACTGCAATGGGTTTTCCGTGCGCTGGAGAGAGGATGTTATGCGAGGAGAGCATGAGAATTTGCGATTCCGCCTGAGCCTCCGCAGAGAGCGGCACGTGAACCGCCATCTGGTCGCCGTCAAAGTCGGCGTTGAACGCCGGGCACACCAGCGGATGGAGCTGAATGGCGTTCCCCTCAATGAGTACCGGCTGGAACGCCTGAATGCTGAGGCGGTGAAGCGTTGGTGCCCGGTTCAGGAGCACCGGGTGTTCGGCAATCACCTCTTCAAGAACACCCCAGACCTCTTCCCTGGCTTTTTCCACCATTTTCTTGGCGCTCTTGATATTGTGGGCCAACCCCTTATCCACGAGCTTTTTCATAACAAAGGGTTTGAAAAGCTCCAGGGCCATTTTCTTGGGGAGGCCACACTGGTCAAACCGGAGTCTCGGTCCAGCCACAATGACCGATCGACCGGAATAGTCCACCCGCTTCCCCAGAAGGTTCTGACGGAACCGACCCTTCTTGCCCCGGAGCATGTCGCTCAGAGACTTCAGCGGACGGTTCCCCGGACCGAGAACAGGGCGACCCCGGCGACCGTTATCGAAGAGGGCATCAACAGCCTCCTGGAGCATGCGCTTCTCGTTCTTGACGATGATTTCCGGCGCTCCGAGTTGCAAAAGACGCTTGAGTCGATTGTTGCGGTTGATGACCCTCCGGTAGAGGTCGTTGAGGTCTGAAGTGGCAAACCGCCCACCATCGAGCTGCACCATGGGCCGCAGATCCGGCGGGAGCACGGGGATAACCTCAAGAATCATCCATTCCGGACGATTTCCCGATTTCAAGAAGGCCTCAACAACCTGGAGGCGTTTGATGAGCTTTTTGGCCTTTTGCCCCGTTGCCTCCTTGAGCTCCTTGCGGAGATCCCGGGCCAGCTGCTGGAGATCGAGGTTTTTCAGAATCTCCCGAACCGCTTCGGCACCCACTCCCGCCCTGAACTCAGGATCGTATCGGGAGAGGAGTTTCGCCTCCGTTTCAAGAATCATCTGGGCGGTTTTGAGCCCCGTCTGCCCGGGGTTGATAACGATGTAACAGGGTTCTTCCACCGTTTCAGAAAGGATGGTTTCCTCAAAGAGATTCCCGAAGGTCTCCCGAAGCTCGTTCACTTCCGATTCAGAAAGCTCGTCATCTCGCTGGTACGGAAAGGCCCGGATGTCGACGACTTCGAAGGTGTTCTCATCAATCTGTTCCACCGTAAAACTCTCCCGGTACTTGGAACGATACCGGGCGTAATCCTTCAGGCTCAAACGGTCACCGATGGAGAACGGTAAGGTATGGACTTCGGTAATCCGGTGGGCGAGTTCTGCCCTGAAGGTGGGATCATACTTGCTGTAAATCTTGTATTCCGTTTCACGGATGGTCGCCCCGGCTTCAAGGTTGGTCGAACCGGGGTCAATAACCTTGTAACAATCCTCGCGTTTCCTCCCCGAGGCGAAATACAGCACCTTCTCCAGGTTCTTGGGGAGAATTCCAAGAAGGAGTGCCATTTTGCTTGGGATGCTCTTGAAGTACCAGATGTGCGACACCGGAGCTGCAAGCTCGATGTGGCCAAGGCGCTCTCTCCGGACCGAAGCACGGGTGACCTCCACCCCGCAGCGGTCACAGACAATCCCTTTGTCCCGCACCCTCTTGTACTTCCCGCAGTAGCACTCCCAATCCTTCGTAGGACCAAAGATTTTCTCGCAGAACAGGCCGTCCTTTTCCGGTTTCAGGGTACGGTAGTTTATGGTTTCGGGCTTTTTCACTTCCCCGTGAGACCACTTGCGAATCTCCTCGGGAGAAGCCAACCCAATTTGAATTGCCCTGATGTCGTTGACGTCCACCAAGGACTCTTCCCCCTTCTTTCACTTTTTCTCTCGACCCTGGAGATTCACGCCAAGGTGTGGGACTTCCTCCTCGGCGCTCTCCATCTCCTCCAGGGAGATTTCTCTCCCCTTAGCGTCAAAAATCTTCACACTCAGACAGAGACTCTGGAGTTCCTTAACGAGCACTTTAAAGGATTCCGGAAGTGACGGTTGCAATACGTTCTTCCCCTTGACAATGGCCTCATAGGCCTTCACGCGTCCGGCAATATCGTCGGACTTCACGGTGAGCATTTCCTGCAGCGTATACGCTGCACCGTAGCCCTCCAGAGCCCACACTTCCATCTCGCCAAAGCGCTGCCCACCAAACTGGGCCTTCCCGCCAAGGGGTTGCTGCGTCACCAGCGAATACGGTCCTGTGGATCGGGCATGAATCTTGGTTTCCACAAGGTGGGCAAGCTTCATCATGTAGATGTAGCCCACGGTTACCTCGTTATCAAAGGGTTCACCGGTTCGACCATCGTAGAGCACCGTCTTCCCCTGGGGGAAGAGACAGAGGTCTGGGGACACCCTGTGGTCGAAGAATTCCTCGAAGGGAACGTTCCCCTCGGGAGTCCTGGCGTTCTTCATGGCCTCAAGGATCTCCTCCTCCCGAGCACCATCAAAGGGAGGACTGGCCAGGAACTTCCGCTCTTTGTTCGCCACCCACCCCAGGTGGGTTTCAAGAATCTGTCCGATATTCATTCTCGACGGAACCCCAAGGGGGTTGAGAACGATGTCCACAGGCGTACCATCAGGGAGATAGGGCATGTCCTCTTCCGGGAGGATTCGGGCAATAACCCCCTTATTCCCGTGCCGTCCAGCCATTTTGTCTCCCACGGTGATTTTTCGCTTCTGGGCAACGTACACTTTCACGAGCTTATTGACCCCGGGGGCCAGTTCATCCCCGTTTTCCCGGGAGAACACCTTTACGTCGATGACCTTCCCGTACTCTCCATGGGGTACCCGAAGCGACGTATCGCGAACCTCCCGGGCTTTCTCTCCAAAAATGGCCCGGAGAAGCTTCTCCTCAGGGGTGAGCTCGGTCTCACCCTTCGGAGTCACTTTTCCCACGAGAATATCCCCGGGTTTCACATCGGCACCAATACGAATGATGCCATCTTCATCGAGATTGCGCAGGGCCTCTTCGCTGAGGTTCGGGATATCCCGGGTGATTTCCTCAGGACCAAGCTTCGTGTCCCTCGCTTCAACCTCGTACTCCTCTATATGAATAGAGGTAAAGATATCCTCCTTCACCAGGCGCTCACTGATGACGATGGCATCCTCGAAATTCTCTCCTTCCCAGGGCATGAAGGCCACAAGGACATTCCGCCCCAGAGAAACCTCACCCATGCTCGTACATGGGCCATCGGCAATGATCTGGTTCTCTCTGACGTAATCCCCCTTGCGGACAATGGGTCGATGGTTGATACAGGTACTCTGGTTGGAACGCTGGAACTTATCGAGGTAGTACACATCCCTTGTTCCGTCTTCTGTCTCAATCTCAATCCGGGTGGAATCGGCGAAAACCACCCTTCCAGCTCTTCTGGCCGTGACCGTGGCCCCCGAATCCTGGGCAACCTTGTACTCCATCCCTGTGCCAATGTAGGGAGGATGGGGAACAAGAAGCGGCACAGCCTGCCGCTGCATGTTGGCCCCCATGAGCGCCCGGTTGGCGTCATTGTGCTCCAGGAAGGGAATGAGGGAAGCAGAAGCGCTGAGAATCTGCTGGGGCGAAACATCCATAAAGTCCACCCGATCCCTGGGCACCTCTATGATTTTCCCCCGGAAGCGGACCACCACCTGATCCGCGGCAATGGACCCGTCGTCGTTGAGCTTTGTGTCAGAAGGAGCAATGTAGTACCGGTCCTCTTCGTCAGCCGTCAGGTATACGATGTCATTCGTCACCTTCCCATCGACAACCCGCCGGTACGGCGTTTCGATAAACCCGTACTCATTCACCCGACCGTAGATGCACAAAGAGGTGATGAGACCGATATTTGGTCCCTCCGGTGTCTCAATGGGGCACATCCGACCATAGTGGGTGTAGTGCACGTCCCGGACCTCAAACCCTGCTCGCTCCCGGCTCAAGCCTCCAGGACCAAGAGCACTGAGCCTCCGCTTGTGGGTGAGTTCAGAGAGAGGATTCACCTGGTCCATGAACTGGGAAAGAGGACTTGAACCCAGGAATTCCCGCAGGGCGGCAATGACAGGCCGGACGTTGATGAGGCTCTGGGGTGTCGGGGATTCCGTATCCGGCTGGATGGTCATACGCTCACGGATGACTTTCTCCACCCGCAGAAGGCCAGTACGGAACTGATTCTGCAAAAGCTCTCCCACAAGGCGGGCCCGACGGTTCCCCAGATGGTCAATGTCGTCACTGTATCCGATGCCATCGATGAGGTTGAGGAGATACCGGATACCCCCCACCACATCCTCAGGGGCAAGGGTCCGTCCTTTCTTCACCCAGACTTTGGTGATGCCGATTTCCCGGAGATCCCGAATGGCCTCAAGGGTCAGGACCGTTTCCTTTGGGACCAGAACCCGCCCGGTCTCCGGGTCAAGGACGTTCCGACTGACCACCCGCCCTTCAAGGTCGTCGGAGAGAACCTCGAGAGTATCATCGGTCTCGATGTAGACCTTCACGGGAAGACCTTCGCTGTTCAGGACCGTGACGTATTCGATAGCGTATTCCTCGTTGAGTCGTTCAATTTCCTGGGCAATTCTCCGGCTGATACGGTCACCGGCGCGGAGCACAACCCGGTACCTTTCCGGGTCGAAGTGCTCCCCAAGGCTCTCTATACTCCGCACACAGCGCTTCTCCCAGAGGTCGATGACCAGGTCTTCAGCCGCCACAA
The DNA here is from genome assembly GCA_000353875.1 of Candidatus Caldatribacterium californiense OP9-cSCG. Classification (GTDB taxonomy): domain Bacteria; phylum Atribacterota; class Atribacteria; order Atribacterales; family Caldatribacteriaceae; genus Caldatribacterium; species Caldatribacterium californiense. Next base: position 10,097 of record APKF01000129.1, read on the forward strand.
GCTCTTCGACCCCGACGATCCGTTCTTCGAACTTCAGTTTGTTATTGATTTTGTACCGGCCAACCTCTCCAAGATCGTAATGACGGGGGTTAAAAAAGAGGTACTTGATGAAGTCCCGGGTGTTCTCCTCCGTTGGCGGCTCACTCGGCCGGAGGCGACGGAAAATCTCTACGATGGCCTCTTTCGTTGACGAGGAAGGGTCCCGCTCCAGGGTCTTTCGGATGAAGGTGTGGTAATCAAAAAGGGCAAGGATTTCCTCATTCGAGCTATACCCCAAAGCCCGCACCAGCGTACAGGCGTTGATTTTCCTCCGCTTGTCAACCCGGACAAAAAGAATGTCCCCGGGATCAATACCAAACTCCAGCCACGCACCCCGGTTGGGGATGATCTTGAAACCGTACTCCACCCTCCCTGTGGGCGTCACCTCCCGGGAGAAGAACATCCCCGGGGAACGAACAAGCTGGGTCACCACCACCCTCTCGGCCCCATTCACCACGAAGGTACCCTTGTCCGTCATGAGAGGGAGATCGCCCATGTACACATCCTGCTCTTTGATTTCGTTGGTGTGCTGGTCAATGAGGCGAACACGAACGTACAGGGGTGCGGCATACGTTCGACCCTTTTCTCTGGCCTCCCGTACGCTGAGCGGCGGTTCTTCCAGTCGATATCCAAGGTACTCCAGAACGAACTTCCCCGTAAAATCCTGGATGGGGAAGATCTCCAGAAAGACTTCCTGTAATCCCTGACGCTTCCGTTTTTCAGGGGGGACGTCTTGCTGGAGGAACCACTCGAAGGATTTTTTCTGAATTTCTATGAAGTTCGGCAGCTCAGCACAGGGAGGAATTTTAGCAAAACTTCGCCTCTCGATGTACCCAACGCCCACTGATCACACCACCTTCGGGGGATTTCAATTGGAGTCAGCTCTCAAACACTGCAGAAGAACTTCGCATCTTCACCCTCCCAAACCGACAATTGGTCATTGTAAAAGATTCCCAAAAGCGTGTCAATAGGAGGGGAGAAATTTTTCGGATGGTCTTTCCGGAGCCCGACGGCTACCGCGAGGTTTTCAGGACCTGGTCGATAATCTTCAAAAATTCCCGATTGGAACGGGTATTCTTCATGCGTTCAATGACCATCTGCGTTGCCTCCTGAGGGTCGACGTTGGCAAGAAGCCTCCGGAGCATCCAGATGCGCTCAAGGTCCTCTTTTTTGAGCAACAGCTCCTCCCGGCGGGTTCCCGAGCGATGGATATCAATGGCAGGGAAAATGCGGCTCTCAGCCAGGGCACGGCTCAGATGGAGCTCCATATTCCCCGTTCCCTTGAACTCCTCGTAGATGACCTCGTCCATGCGGGATCCGGTGTCAATGAGCGCCGTGGCGATAATGGTGAGGCTTCCACCCTCCTCGATGTTCCTTGCGGCACCGAAAAACCGCTTTGGCCAGTGGAGGGCAGAGGAATCAATCCCTCCAGAGAGGGTTTTCCCCGTTGTGGGAACAACGAGGTTGTTGGCCCGGGCAAGACGGGTAATGCTGTCGAGGAGAATCACCACGTCCTTCCCCTCTTCGACAAGCCTCTTCGCCCGTTCCAGGGTAAGCTCTGCCACCCGGATGTGGTTCTCCGGTTTCTGGTCAAAGGTCGAGGCAATGACATACCCTTTCACCGAGCGTTCCATCTGCGTGACTTCTTCGGGGCGCTCATCGATAAGGAGGACAATCAGAACAACATCCGGATAGTTCGTGGTAATGCCGTTGGCGATTTTCTCAAGGAGAATCGTTTTCCCGGCCTTGGGTGGGGCAACGATGAGCCCTCGCTGCCCTTTCCCAATAGGGGCGAAGATATCGATGATGCGAGTGGCAATTTCGTCAGGCGTTGTCTCAAGAACATATTGCTTATTCGGGAAGATGGGAGTCAGATTCTCAAAGAGAGGTCGTTTTTTCGCCTGTTCTGGGTCTTCGTCGTTAATCGCTTCGATACGCAGAAGAGCGTAGTACCGTTCTCCTTCTTTGGGTGGGCGAACCTGACCAGCAACCTTGTCCCCGCTACTTAAGCCAAAGCGTTTGATCTGCGAGGGCGAAACGTACACATCATTCTCGCTTGGCGTGAAGTCATCGGCAGTTCGCAGGAATCCATACCCTTCAGGGGTGATTTCCAGAATCCCCTCACTGAAAAGGTACCCTTTCGCCTCCGCACCCTTTTTCAGGATCTCGAAGATGAGGTCGTTCTTCCGCTTCCGGCTATAGCCTGAAATGCCGAGGCTTTGAGCAATTTCGGCGAGCTCACTATTGGTTTTTGCCTTCAGCCCTGCCAGAGTGTACTGAGGGATTTCGACTTTCTTCTCTTCTTCTTTTTCTTCAGTTACGATTTCCATATGGTTGTTTTCGGTCACCACGTGAACCTCCTCCCGCTCTCTTTTTCACTCAAGGAGTTTCTCAGCCAGAACAACGTGTTCCACCCGGTCGACGTCAAAACCGATTTCAGCGTAAGGTGTGATAATCGCCCGACCTCTCATCCCCAGAATGCGCTCCACTCGATCCTCGATGTCACGGATGGAGAGGCGCCGCAAAAGGAGCTTCAGGATAATCCCAAGCCCTAAAAGCCGGGCGATGGCCACAGGACTCTTCCGGAGAGCAACAACACGGGCAATCCAGTCTTTCTTTGCCTCCACCACTTTGGGATCAAGAAGCAGCAAATTCCCCCCCGTGAAACACCCCTCCTTAAGGCAGACAAACGTTCGTTTCCCCTTCCCTATTCTGGCCTCGTAGCTCTCTTTCCGAACTATGGGGTAGTAGAAATCCGCGGTCACTTCCGCACACCGGGCAAGGAAATCCCGAACTGCTTCAGCCCGGAGAAGGGGCAGGTCGCTTGTGGCTACAAGAACCTTCTCCTGTACCCTGAGAACCTCAAGACCCCTGAGCGTGCTCTCAAAAGGGTCATCTCCTGCTGGGACAACAGCATCGACTCGGGTTCCAATTCGCGCCTGGAGCACATGAACCGGTCCAACAACAACTATTCTTCCAATCGAGGATACATTCCTGAGGGCTTCTATGACATACTCTATCATAAATTTCCCCCGAATGACAAGAAGGGCACGGTTGAGAACACCAAATTTTTTTTCAATCTCCCCATCCTGACTTCCCCCTGCAAGAATCACAGCATCAGGCATAGCTCTCCCCCCTATTCTCCACAGCGAGTCACAGTCCAGAGAGCAGACAATCCTCGCTTTCGGAGTCGGTCAACCACCACTTCACTCTCTTCCCTGCTTCCTACAACCCCCACAAGGGTTGAGCCACTCCCCGTGAGGAAAGCCTTCCGGCACCCAAGCTCAAGGAGGAGGTTCCGGTACTCGAGGAGCACAGGGTACTCCTCAAAAAGAACCTCCTCAAAGTCATTCCATATGACCTCCTCAATACCCTCGGGGTCCTGCCTTGTAAGAAACGCAGCGAGTTCCCCCTCCATCGGGGAGACCTTCTCGTGTTTCCGCTCATCCCACTTCCTGTATGCCCAGGCAGTGGAAACGGGAAAAGGAGGGAAAAGGAGAACCAGATGGCGGCGTGGAGGGAAGGGAAGCGGCGTGACCCGTTCCCCGCGTCCCTCAACCAGGGCAAAAGGGGCACCAACCACAAAAAAGGGGATGTCCGAACCAAGGGACAGAGAAAGTGTCACAAGCTCCTCAGGCTGGGGGCAACACCCTGCAAGTTGCGGGAGGAACCGCAAAAGCGCGGCAGCATTGCTGCTTCCCCCTCCCAGTCCTCCCCCCGGAGGAATGGACTTCTTCACCGTGATGACAAAACGCATCCGGGAAAGCTCAGGGAAGGCCCCTCGCAGGACGTCAACCGTCTTTTTTAAGAGGCTATCCTCCCCCAGGGGAATCGAGAAGTTGCACCAGAAGGCATCTGAAGTAGCGGGGGTGATATGAATTTCATCGGCAAGCTCAACCTGCTGCATGAGGGAGGTGATATCGTGGTACCCATCTTGACGAAGCCCTCTTATTGCGAGGAACCAGTTAATCTTGGCGTAGGAGTACAGCACATAACTATCCCCATGCATGGGCCACCCACCCGCAGGCGTTCTCAAAGGAGACCACGTCCATCTCCAGAGGGAAACGGAAGCGCTCAATCACCCGGAGAAACCCCTCCCGGTCCCCCCGCACGAAGACCGTTAGGGACCCCGGTTTCTGAGGCTGACTCAAAGGCAGGAGTTCCCTGACCTCTTGGGCGCAGCTTACCGCAGGATTCACGATGGGGAAAAGCCCCTGAGCGAGCTCTTCAAAGAAGGTGCTGATGAGTGCGAAATGGGTGCACCCCATGATGACGCCCCGCACACCCCGGGCATGGAGTGCCTCAAGACGCTCCCGTACCCAGAGCCGCCACGAAGGGGTATCGAACACTCCCTCCTCCACGGCCTCGATGAACTCTGGCCAGGCCTCCTCAACCACCTCGACCCCCGGCCGGAAACGGGCAAGGGTCCGGCGAAAGGCCCCCACGCGAATGGTTGCCCGGGTGGCCAGAACGCCTATCGCTCCCTCCCGAACCATCGCCAGGGCTTCCCGGCACGCCGGTTCAACAATGCCAAGCATCGGGAGGGCATACCTTTCCCGAAGCTCTGGAAGGAGAAGGGAACTCACCGTCCCGCAGGCCACAATGAGAAGTCCTACTTTTATCCCGTGAACGAGAAAATCCACAACAGGCTGCACAATTGGCGCAAGCTCCTCTTTCCGCTTCTCCCCATAGGGGAAATGCAGAGGGTCAGCAAAGTAGACGATGGGGCAGGAAGGGAAGAGCTTTCGTATCTCGAGGACCACACTGAACCCACCAATGCCGGAATCCATGATGCCAATGGGCGCAGGTTTCAAGCTTGTCCTCTCCTCTGACGAAAATCGTATGAGGCCTTTAAAAATCCCAGAAAGAGCGGATGGGGACGATTAGGACGGGACTTAAACTCGGGGTGGAACTGCACACCCACGAAAAAGGGATGCTCCCGGAGCTCTACAATCTCAACAACCTGGTACTCCGGATTGAACCCTGCCATCACCATACCCTTCCTCTCAAGCTGGTCCACAAAATGCTCGTTGAGCTCGTACCGGTGACGGTGTCGCTCCCATATCTCCTCCTGACCATAGAGGGCAAAACTCTGCGAGGACCTCTCAAGGAGACAGCGGTAATTCCCAAGGCGCATCGTGCCGCCCTTGTTTTGCATTCCCCGCTGAGAGGGAAGGAGGTCAATAACCGGGTGGGTTGTATCGGGGTTAAACTCGGTGGAGTGCGCATCGGAAAACCCGAGAACATTCCGGGCAAACTCAATCACCGCCACCTGCATCCCGAGGCATATCCCCAAAAAGGGAACACCCCGTTCACGGGCGTACCGCACCGCCTCGATTTTCCCCTCAATCCCCCGGTGTCCGAACCCCCCGGGAACAAGGACACCATCAATCCCAGAGAGGACGTCAGCGGTGTTTGTCTCCCTCAGCATACCCGCCTCGATCGGACGGATGACCACCTGAACTCCCAGGGAAGCGGCGCTGTGCTTGAGGGCTTCGCAGATACTGAGGTAAGCGTCTTTGGATTCCACGTATTTCCCCACAAGACCAATCACAACGCTGTCTTTTGCCTCTTTCATCCGCCGCACAATGTCCGACCAGTCAGCGAGGTCCGCTTCCTGAGCATCCAGCCCAAGCTTGGCCGTAACAAGGTCCCCAACGCCACGCTCTTCAAGAACCAGGGGAACCTCGTAAATCGATGGAACGTCCATGAGAGGAACAATGGCTTCCTTTTCGATGTCACAGAAAAGGGCGATTTTCGAAATCACTTCGGCGGTGATGGGTCGAGAGGACCTGCACACGATGACATCAGGTTGAATACCAATGCTCCGGAGTTCCTTCACACTGTGCTGAGTGGGTTTAGACTTCAGCTCTCCAGCCGCTTCAATGTACGGGACGAGGGTGACGTGGACATAGAGGCAATTGTCCTTACCGATGTCGTTTTTGATCTGCCGGATGGCCTCAAGGAAAGGCAACCCCTCGATATCCCCCACTGTCCCCCCAATCTCCACAATCGAGACCTCTGCTCCGCTTTCTTCCCGGAGACGAAAAACTTCCTCTTTAATCTGATTGGTGATATGGGGAATCACCTGGACGGTGGCCCCCAGGAAATCCCCCCGCCGTTCCTTGTCGATAACTGAGCTATAGATTTTCCCCGTGGTGACGTTGCTTGATTTTGAGAGTTCCTCATCGATAAACCTCTCATAGTGTCCAAGGTCAAGGTCCGTCTCTCCCCCATCGTACGTGACAAAAACCTCTCCATGCTGATACGGATTCATGGTACCGGCATCCACGTTGATGTAGGGGTCGAATTTCTGCATTGTGACCTTCA
>APKF01000130.1 GCA_000353875.1 Candidatus Caldatribacterium californiense OP9-cSCG
AGAAGCTCCAGGGCGTTTCGCAGCACAATCTGGGTGAGTCGACACAGGGTCAGGCGAAAGGCCGTACGCGGAGCGTTTTCCTCATCAAGGATTCGATGGAGGTTATAGAAGGCGTGGAAAGTCCCCGCAAGGTCGTGGAGGTAGTTGCAGAGAAGGTACGGCTGCCGGAGAAGGGCACTTTGCTTTACGACCTCCGGGAAGTACACGATGGCCCTGGCGATGTCCCGCTCTTCTTCGTTCTCAAAACCAGGGCAGAGAGCCTCTGCAGAAGGTGCCCACTCCACACCCCGTTTTCTGGCTTCCCGAAACACTGAAACAATCCGGGCATGGGCATACTGCACGTAGTACACCGGATTGTCCATGGACTGACGTTTTGCCTCCTCCACATCAAACTCAAGGTGCGTTTCGGGATCCCGCATGAGGAAGTAATACCGGGCTACATCCACCCCCACTTCATCAATCAGGCTCCGCAGAGGCACAAAATCCCCCTGTCGTGTGGACATCCGCTCCGGCTGCCCTCCGCGAAGGAGCGTCACAAACTGGACAATGAAGACCTCGAGGAAGTCCTCAGGAAGTCCCAGAGCCCGCATGGCGGCGTGCATCCTCGGGATGTACCCGTGGTGGTCAGCTCCCCAGATGTCGATGACCCGCTCAAACCCCCGCTTCCACTTGTTCCAGTGGTAGGCAATGTCGGAAGCGAAGTATGTCGGCACTCCGTTTTCCCGCACCAGTACCCGGTCCTTGTCGTCCCCCCACGAGAGTCGTCCGAAGCCACAGGGCTCCATCCTTCTCGTAAGTGTACCCTCTCTCCCGGAGGAGTGAGAGCACGTACTCTACTTCTCCATTCTCATAAAGTGAGCGCTCACTGAACCACACATCAAAGGAAACCCGGAAATCGTCGAGATCCCTCCGAATGTTCTCGAGGATTTTCTCCACAGCATATTCCTGGAAGACCCTCGCCCTCTCCTCTTCTGGGAGGTGGAGGAGAGCCGTTCCGCGCTCCCTGAGGAGTTCCCGGGCGATGTCCACAAGGTACTCTCCCCGATATCCCCCTTCAGGGATATCCGCCTCTTCTCCAAGGAGCTGACGGAAACGGGCCTCAAGAGAAGCCCCAAGAAGCTCTATCTGTTTCCCCGCATCGTTGATGTAGTACTCCTTCTCAACCTGGAAGCCTGCTCTCTTCAGGATTCTGGCTAAAGCATCACCGAAGGCTGCACACTTCCCATGCCCCACATGGAGAGGCCCGGTGGGGTTGACGCTCACGAACTCTACCTGAACCCTCTTTCCCCTGCCAAGGTCAACCTCTCCAAAACGATCGTCCTCCTCCAGGACTCTGGCGAGGAGTTTCAAAAGAAAACCGTCCTCAAGGGTGAAGTTGATGAAGCCCCCTCCGGCCACCTCAACCCTGGCCATACCCGAGAGCAACTCCTGCAGAACTCCCCGGAGGTTCTGCGCCACCTCTCTTGGCGGACGCTTTGCGGTACGGGCCAAAAGAAAAGCGACATTGGTGGCAAAGTCCCCGTGTTTCTTTTCCCGCGTTGGCTCAACCACAAACTCGACATGTTCCCAAGAAGGGTCAAAAGACCGAAGGG
>APKF01000131.1 GCA_000353875.1 Candidatus Caldatribacterium californiense OP9-cSCG
GGTCCATTGCCGCGGATCAGGTGGTGGTCCGCTTCCGGGGGAAAATCATAGAGGTGCCCAGGGATCGGGTGGACTTTATGGATGAGGAGGGGAATTTTGTCGCCTTAGCAAGTCGGGAGTATCCTATTCTGACCCCAACCCCGGGGTACGCGGAGCAGCACCCAGAGACCTGGTGGGAAAAAACCAGAGAGGCCATACAGGAGGTTCTCGCCGCTCTCCCGGAGCCCACAATCCAGGCCCTGAGCTTTTCCGGGCAGATGCACGGAACGGTGATGCTTGACGAAAACCTTGTCCCTCTGTATCCGGCCATCATCTGGGCCGACCAGAGAAGTCATCAGGAAGCCCGGGAAATTCGGGAAAAAGCCGGTGAATACCTGAAACTTGCAGGAAGCGACATTGCTACGGGCTTTATGGCAGCAACGCTTCTTTGGGTTCGAAAAACCTCCCGGATGTCTACCGCCGAATCCGCTTTGTCCTCCTTCCCAAAGACTTCCTGAAGGTGAAACTGGGGCTTCCTCCCACAACGGATGTTGCCGATGCCTCCTCGACGCTCCTTTTCAACATTCGCCTGCGGAACTGGTCAGAGGAAATCCTCACCGCTCTTGGCCTTGACCGGGTAATTTTCCCTCCCGTCTACGAGTCCACTCAGGTCATAGGACAAGTGGCGAGAAACGTTCGGGAAGAACTGGGAATCAAAGGGCCCTGCTTTGTGGTGGCAGGAGCGGGAGACCAGCACTGTGCCGCCCTGGGAAACGGCGTTACCGATGAGGGAGAACTCCTCGTCACCATCGGTACCGGGGGACAGGTTTTCACCCCCCTCACGCAGCCCCTTGTGGATGAAAAGCTTCGCGTCCACACCTTCTGCCACGCCATCCCGGGGTTCTGGCACCTCCTTGGAGCCACGCTCTGTGCCGGGCTTTCCCTGAGCTGGTTCAAGAAGTCCATCCTCGACT
>APKF01000132.1 GCA_000353875.1 Candidatus Caldatribacterium californiense OP9-cSCG
TTTCCCCGGGGCCCTAACCCCTCTTCCGGAACTCGTGGGAGATTTGCTCAATCCGGGCAAACCGCTCCGCGTCGATGTCGATGTGGAAGACCTGAGCGATGACCTGAGTCCACCCGTGGATGAAGTATATCCACCCGTCTTCCACATGGAGATGCCGCTCTCTCGCCTGCGCCAGGGCCTGGTGCATGAACTTGAGGTCCCCCCGGTAGTTCAGCTCCCAAACGAGGCTGTGCATGGGGAAAACGCACGCGTCGGTGAGGGGAGAACCGGGACGGTCCTTGCCAAGTCCTGTGGCATTCACGATGAGAGAATACGGCTTGACCCGCATCAAAACCGCATCGTTCACCTCAGGCGTGGGGGCATGGATGTACTCTGCGTCGATATTGGGGTTGATTTTGGGCATGAGTTCTTTCATCGCTTCAAGGCGAGGGGTACTGCGGTTCGTTACGTAGAGCTTCGTGGGCATGTTGTCCTTCTTTTTGGGATCAAAAAGATACGCAGCAATCGCCCGAGCGCTGCCCCCTGCCCCCATGATGAAGACTTCCCCACCGTGCTCCCTCCAGAAATTGGGCGGGATGAACGCCTCCATGGCCAGGCCGCTTGAGATGGGGTCCTTGGCATGTCCTTCAAGGCGTCCGTTGTTCTTCGAGATTGAGGAGAGTTCCCCAAAAAGCTGGGCATAGGGGTCGAGGTAATCGAAAAGGTCTTTGGCCGCCTCATAGAGGTCAATCTTGTGGGTTGTGACAAGCGCTCCAAGAGAGAGTGGGTCCTCTTTGATGAAGGACACCACCTCCCGGTAGACCTCCCGGGGTGCATGGATCTCGATGTCTATCCCTTTGAGGACTGCATCCTTAAGCCCCAGCTCTTGAGCCCAGAGTGGGAAAAGCTTCATGATCGAGGACTGGGATGTGGTCACCCCGATGAAGTACATTGTGGGTTGCGTTGCCTTCTCAGGAAGCCGAAAGCCCATGCCCTATCCTCCTCACCTTTTAGGTTTCCATTTCGGGTTCTCCCGCACAACGACCTGCCCATCCTCTTCAAGGATGACCTTCGGAAAGCCCGTCTCCTCAATCGTGGCGTAGTCGTGCCCTGCGTCAGCCGGGAAAATGCAGTAGAAGATAAGGGGTTCTTTCCCCACGTTAACGGAACGATGCGACCAGAAAGGCGGAATGTACGAGGCCGTCCCGGGATGCATGGGAAGGACCTCACACTCTCCTTCCGGTGACGCCATGATGAGTCGACCTTCACCGCGGAGGCAAAAGTAAATCTCGGCGGTGTCGAGTTTCTCATGGAGGTGTCCCTTGGTCAGGAAGAATTCCTGACCGACCTTTCCGGGGTAAATAATGGTCGTGCAATGGGCGAGGTGCCCAGGTTCCTCAGGAATCTCGGCGTAGATGACCTCGTAGACGAGAGGATCTCCCTCCCGGAGCATGGCTTCTGCCGCCTCCTGGTTCTGGAAGATGTACTTCACATCGCTGAGACGGCGCACAACCCTTTTTCCCGGCTTCAACTCTCCAGTAGTGAAGTCCACAAAAACGTTGAATGGTTTCATAGCGTATCTCCTCGCTTTCTCACGGAATAAGGACAACCTTTAAGGCATCCTTCCCCTCCATGAGCCGCAAGCCCTCTTCAATAGCCTCAAGAGGGAGCACGTGGCTCACAAGGTAGGAGAGGTCAAGCTGCCGCACAAGAAGGTCCAAAGCGGCACGGACGTGGAAATTGTTCGATCGAGTGGTTCCGGTCACAAGGAGTTCCTTGTAGTGGATGAGGTTTGTGGCAAGAGGAACTTCAGGAGTACTGGGCGGAAGACCTCCAAAGAAGTTGATTCGCCCGAAAATCCCGGCCACTTCCAGGGCCTCTCTCTGGGCATCGGGTGCTGGAGCAGCTACAATGACTACATCCACATCATGGAGGACGTCCCTGACTTTCCTCTCGCCCACGGCAATCGTTCGGGCTCCCCTTGCGGCAGCTCTCTCAAGGCGGGAAGGGCTGATATCGGCCATCCACACCTCCCGGGCCCCGGAAAGGCGGGCAAGCTCAAGGAACATGAGACCGATGGGTCCTGCACCGTAGATGAGGACCGTGTCGCGGAAACTCACCGAAAGGGGCAAAAATCCGTGCACCACACAGGCGAGGGCCTCCACAAAAGAAAACATCACAGGATCCGCTTCAGGTGGCAGAGGAAAGACGTTGCCTTGGCGCACCGCCTCTTCCGGAACCCGCATGTACTCAGCAAACCCACCGTCTTCGGTAATCCCCAAGGCCTTCCCGGAAGGACAGTGGTGCTGTGCTCCGGCAACGCAAAAACGGCACTTTCCACAGCCGTAGTTCGGTGCAACAAGAACGAGCATGCCCTCTGCGAGATCCGCAACTCCCTCTCCAACCTCCACGATTTCCCCCACAACCTCGTGCCCCAAAATGCGCTGCACTCCCTGTGGAATGGACCCGTGGCCTCTTCGGGCAATCCGGAGATCCGTTCCACAGAGACTCGCTGCGCGCACCCGCAAAAGCACCTCACCCCGGCCAATCCGGGGAACGGGGACATCCACGATACGCACACCTTGAGGGGAGGAAAACACCGCTGCTTTCATGGCTTTCTCCTTTCCTCAGCGAATGAGCGACCTGAAGCGTGTCATGACCTCGTTCATCTTCTCCATGGTCTCAAGGTAGAACGGTAAGAACTCCTGGTACTGCCTGTGGAGGTTCTCGTCAGGCTCAAAAACGGCAACCTTTGCCACAGAGGAAAACGCCTTTTCCTCGAGATTGGTCAACACACCCACGCCAAATCCCGCAACCATCGCCGAGCCCCAGATGGAGAATTCCTCCCGATTGAGCGTCACATAGGGTATGCCGAGGATGCTTGCCTTGAGGCGGTTCCAGAATGCCGATTTTGCCCCGCCACCGATGACCCGAACTTCGGAGAAACGGATTTCCGGCATGAGCTCCCGGAGGACCTTAAGGTAAAAGGCATACTCAAAGGCAATACCCTCAAGAATGGCGAGGAAGAGATGCTCCCGGGTGTGGTCCCAGCTAAATCCGGCAAAAACTCCCCGGAGGTACGGCTGTGTGGGGCAATTCCTCCCCCGAAGATGGGGAAGGAAGACAATGCCCGAAGGTGGCAAGACACGCTTTTCCACCTCTTCGTTGATGCGGGCAAAGGCATCGGGGTCTTTCGCAAGCTCCCGGAAGAGCTCATTCCGGGCCCACTCCACATCCATGCCACCCCCGTTGATATAGGCCATGGGGTAATAGTACCCCTCAAGAACAGAACGGGGAAAAAGGAGGGTTTTGTGCTGCACATCGGGCACAAACCGGTCCACAAAAACGGCAAAACATGAGGCCGTTCCGGCGATATCAAAGGCAATCCCGGGCTTCACCACCCCTGCCCCCAGGGTGTTCGCCGCCTGGTCCCCGCACCCGGCAACGATGGGAATGCCCGAGGGAAGGCCCATGGCCTCTGCCCACTCTGCCCGGAGTGTCCCCACAATTTCCCAGGGAGCAAGAATACGGGGCATTTTCTCCTTTTCGATATCGAAAAGCCCGAGAATCTCCTCATCCCACGTTTTCCTCTCAAGATCGGCAAAGCAGGAGAAATGAATATAGGTGTAATCAATGTACGTTTCATCCCCCTTGAGTCCCGCGAGTTTCTGTGCCACCCAGCAGGCCGGAACGGTGAACTTGGCGATGCGCTGGTAAACTTCAGGGTGCTCGCGTTTCCACCAGAGGATTTTCGGTCCGTGGTTGATGCTTGGACCCATGCCAGATCTCGTGATAATGAGATCCTCAGCTTTCTTCATCTCCTCGGCATACGGGGCCGAACGCACATCAAGCCAGGAGTCGTAAGGGGTCGCCGCTTCCCCTCTTGCATCCACCCCCATAATACCCGCCATCTGGCCATCGATGGCTATCGCAAGGATCTCCCTCGGGTTCACCTCGCTTTTTTCCACAACCTCCCTTACTGTGCGGACCACCGAAAGGAGCATTTCCTGGGGGTCCTGCGTGACACTCCCATCCCGGCCATAGATGATGTTGGAACTCTCCCGGGCAATGGCCAGAGCGTTCCCCTCGGTATCAAAAAGCCCGGTTTTCGTGGCCGTCGTCCCAAGGTCACACCCAATGAGAAACGCCACCATCACCACTCCTTTATCGCCACTGGTTGCCCCAGGGCAAGGGATGCGTGTCCCGCCTCGACAACCCGCACCACCCGGAGCCCATCTTCAAGAGAGGGTGTGGGTGCGGTATCAGCAAGGACCGCGCGAATGAAAGCCTTGAGTTCCTCGAGGTACCCATCTTTGAAACGGAGTGCCCATCCTGCCTGGGTGTCCCGGATGGCTTTCTTCTCAGGCGTATAGAGGACGGGGCCTCTCCCCTCCGTCTCTCCAACCCGAATCATGCCCTTTGTCCCCAGAATCTCCATCCGGGCGTCGTAGGCATACCCCACAGGGCACCCTCCGTCAACCACCCCGAAGGGACCGTCAAGAAAGGCAATGGTGAGAAGGTAGTGGTCGTAGAAATCGGGGAACTGCGTTCTGGCCTCTGGGGACTTGAAGTTCTTTGCCTCCATGAAAACCCGCTCTGGTTTTTTCTGGACAAACCACAGAACGGCATCGATATCATGAGAGGAGACTTCGGCAAGCATCCCGCCGCTTCTTGCCCGATCCCAGATCCAGGCCGGTGGAAGACCAGGACCTCTCCCCGTAGACTTCACAAGGACCAGGTCGCCAATGAGTCCCTCCTGGACCATCTCCCAGGCCCTCCGGATCTCTGGGTCATACCGGCGCATGAAGCCAATCTGGAACTTCACCCCCGCCGCTTCCACTGCCCTCTTCATGGCCAGGGCCTCCTCGAGATTCTGCGCCAGGGGTTTCTCGCAGAAAATGTGTTTTTTCGCTCCTGCAGCCTTCTCCACGATATCCCGGTGGGTGAAGGTGAGAGAGGCAATGCATACCGCATCGAAGCTCTCCTTTTCAAGAGCTTCGTCAAAAGACGTGTACCAGCGAACCCCAAGTTCTCCGGCCGCTTCCTGAGCTTTCGCCGCATCTACGTCCACCACCGCTTTCAGCTCTCCCTCGGGGATGTAGTGGACGAGGTTGCGCCCGTGAACCATTCCTGCCCGTCCTGCACCGACAAGAACAAAGGTGACCTTCTCCATACGCTCCCTCCACCTCTAATCTCTCGTAACTCTTCGCCGCCACTGGTCAAAGACCACAACCGCCACGATGAGGAGTCCGTTCACTACTCTCTGCCAGAAAGGCTCAACGTTAAGGAGATTGAGGCCATTTGAGAGAACTCCCATGAGGATAGCACCGATCAGGGTTCCGAAAACTGACCCCTTACCCCCAAAGAGATTCGTCCCTCCGATGACCACTGCAGCAATGGTCTGGAGTTCTAAACCCTCAGCCATCAGGGCATTAGCTGAATTCATCCGGCCCACAAGCACAAGACCAGCAAGACCACAGTAGAGCCCTGAGACTCCATAGACAAGGATTTTGATCCGATCCACATTGATCCCTGCCGCACGGGCCGCCTCCCGGTTGCCACCCACCGCATAGAGCGAACGTCCAAAGGTGGTCCGGTTCAGGATAAACCAAGTAATGGCCACAACAAGAAGGGCAAACACCATGGGAACCGGAATGCCCTTGATGTCCCCGCTCCCCAGCCAGACAATGCTCTGCGGGAGATATCCTGCAAGTTTCGTCGCCGTGAAATGGGAGGGAACGGGAAGACCACCAGTGATAAGGAGCGCAATGCCCCGTATGGCGCCAAGCATACCAAGGGTGGCGATGAAGTCAGGAATTCTCCCCTTGGCAATGATGACACCGCTGGCCAGCCCCGCCAGGGTGGCAAAGAAAACTCCAAGGAGCGCACCACTTACAAAGGGCCACCCCCAGTAACTCATGGCCACTGCCGCAAGACAGCCTCCCAGGGCAAGTACTGAGCCAACGGAGAGATCAATTCCAGCGGTGATGATGACCATCGTCTGTGCCGAAGCCGCGATGAGCACCACTGCCACCTGTCGGAAAATGTTCAGCCAGTTGCCCAGGGTGAAGAAGTGTGGCGAAAGGATGGCAAAAGCCGCACTCAGCGCCACAAGCCCAACCAGTGACCCACCTTTGAGAAGAAGGTTCACCAGGGCCCGGGACAGGCTCTCTCCCTCCCGCCATGCAGGAATTGCTCTATTTTGAGACAACGCAGGCACCTCCTTCAGGAAACTCCACTGGCCACAGCAAGGAGCACGGTTTTATCGATACCATCCGTGCGCTCAAAAATCCGCACAATTCTGCCACCTCGCATAACCGCAATCCGGTCTGCCACCTCGAGAGCCTCCACTGGCTCGGAAGTGATGTAGAGAATGGCCAGCCCCTGGCGGGCAAGGTCCCGCACCATGGCGCGGATTTCAAACTTGGCCCCCACGTCAATCCCCCGGGTGGGTTCGTCCATGATGAGGAGTTTTGGCTTTCGGGCCAGCCACCGGGCAAGGAGCACCTTCTGCTGGTTCCCTCCACTCAGGTACAGAACCTCCCGAAAAATATTTGGGGTTTTGATCCGGAGAGAGCGGACGAAGTCCTCCGCAAGACTCGTTTCTTCTCGAAGGCGGAGAATACCTCTTCGGGAGACCCGAGAGAGAATGGCCAGAGTGATGTTGGCGAAAACGGGGAGCTCATATACCAAAGCCTGTCGGCGGTCTTCAGGAAGGTACCCAATACCAAGGGCAATAGCCTCCTGAGGGCTCTTTGGTTGCACAACTTTGTCCTCAAGCGTCATCTTCCCTGTTGTCCGCTCAAGGCCGAAAAGACCTCGTGCCAGGGTTGTCCGACCCGAACCGATAAGGCCAAAGAGAACAAAAACCTCTCCCTTCCGGACTTTCAGGTTCACATCTCTGACAAAGCCCCCTGACGAGAAACCTTCGAGGGCAAGCATCACCGCTTCAGTGTGATCTCCTCCATGACCTGTCTCAAGCACCTCCACCGACTTCCCCGTCAGGTACTCAAAGAGCATCCGCTCGTCAAGGCGACGAGCCTCTTCGGTGACAACCTTTCGACCATCTCGAAGGACCGTCACCCGATCGGCAATGCGCAGGGCCTCATGCAGTTTATGAGAAATAAAAATAATGCCGATGCCGGTCTTTTTAATCTCGGCAACCAGCTCAAAAAGGCGGTTGACTTCATCCTCGCTGAGGGCCGAGGTCGGCTCATCCAGAAGAAGAATTCGCAGATTCGGTCGGCTTACAGCTTTAAGAATCTCCACCGTTTGCTGCTCGGCAACACTCAAAGACCCAACAGGGGTGCGGGGATCCTCCTTGATGCCGAAGCGCTCGAGGAGATGAAAGGTTTCAGAGAAAATCGTGTTCCAGTCGACCTGGACACCCCGCCTGGGCCATCTCCCTAAGAAAATGTTCTCGGCGACACTCAGGTCAGGCACGAGGGAAAGCTCCTGTTGCACCAGGACAACACCAGCATTCAGGGCATCCCGGGGGGAGAGAAAATGCACCGGCTTTCCGTCAAGGAAAATCTCTCCCGCATCTTTGGGAATAATACCGCTTATGATTTTCATCAACGTGCTCTTCCCGGCGCCGTTTTCCCCCAAAAGGGCATGAACTTCCCCCGGAAGCACATCCATGCTCACCGTATCGAGTGCTTTCACCCCGGGGAAGGATTTGCTGACGTTGCGGACCTCAAGAATCGGTGTTTGCGGCATCACCATACCGTGTATCCCCATCAACACTCAAAACCGCACCGGTGGCATAACCAAGGAGAGGGGAAGCGAGAAAGAGAATAGCCGCAGCAATCTCTTCGGGCTTGCCGAGCCTTTTGAGAGGCCGAGAATCCTCAAGACTTTTTCGCACTTTCTCCGGATCTTTTTCCTTTCTGAGCGCTTCCTCCACGAGAGGAGTATACGTCGTTCCCGGACAGACGCAGTTCACCCGCACGCCATAGCCGGCAAAGTCCACCGCACAACTCCTCGTGATGGAGATGACTGCAGCCTTGGTGAGGTTGTACACCATCTGGTTCGGGATGGCCACAAGACCAGCCTCAGAAGCCACATTCACGATAACGCCGCTTCTTTTCTCCACCATTCGCCTCCCCACACTCTGGGTGCAGAGGATCACCCCCTTGACGTTCACGTCAACAAGCCTTGCAAAATCCTCCTCGGTGAAGGCCAGAGCATCACCCTTGGCGTAGACCCCGGCGTTATTCACCAGGATGTCAATTTGGCCGAAGCGGTGCAGCACCTTTTCGACCATCTGGTCCACACTGTCTTTTTGAGACACGTCCACCTCAACAAACTCGGCAACAAAGCCCTGCTTTTTGAGTTCTTCTTCTAAGGCTTTCCCCCTCTCCGGGTTTGCTTCAGCGATAACAACCTGAGCTCCTTCCTGGGCAAAAAGCCGAACCGTAGCCTCACCGATCCCTGCACCGCCACCGGTGACGATGGCCACTTTCCCGCCGAATCCAAGGTCCAAGGGATTTCACCTCCTGGGGAAAGGGCCCCCAGAGGGGGGCCCGATCTCTTACTTTTCGAGGTATGCCTTCTTGATGGCTTCCCAGTCAATGGGCTCAAGATAGGGATTCGGGTAGAACATGTCGGCGTTACCCTGCCATTCAGTCCGTGGACGGATATCCACAAACTGCGGTACCTGATCCTTCAGGCCCAGAGCAAGCATAACCGCGTATTTTGTTCCGTACCAGCCCCACTCAGGGAAGCCGTGCCAGGTCTCAGCAA
>APKF01000133.1 GCA_000353875.1 Candidatus Caldatribacterium californiense OP9-cSCG
CACCGGTAGCCTGAATTTTGTCCTTGAGGTTCTCGATGACCTCCGGGGTGTAGAGCTTCTGCCAGAACTCAAGGTCAAGGAAGGTTTCCGGTGCAACGTCCACTTTTTCTCCCTCGCCCAGGACTCCCGGTCCGCCGAAGTAATCCACCACGGCGTAGGCGGAAATCGTTCCTGCCACCGTGTTGTCAAAACCAATATAGCAGTCAACATCTACACCTTCAATAGGTTCTAAGAGGTTGACCACAATGACCGGGATACCGGCCTTCTTGGCCTCCTGGAGGGCCGGCTTCACAACCTCAACCTCAATTGGTGAAATGGCGATAACATTGACTTTACGCTGAATGAAATCCTCGATAATGGCTATCTGGTCTGCAAAGGCCGTGTGTGCAGCAGGAGCACGGGTGATAATCTCGACGTTGATACCGTGGTTTCGGGCATCCGCTGCGGCTTTCTCAAAGAAGTCGGTGGCCGTCTTGAACACTCCGGTAATGTCTGGCGGAGTCCAGCCGATGGTGATTTTTGGGATATCCTTACCCCATACTCCAAGGGCCAACCCAAGCACGAACACCAGCACGAACACAACGCCCAAGCTTCTCCGCATACCAAAACCCCCTTTGTGCGTTTATTTTTTGCCCCCAGAAGGGGCAAAATGCCGCTTCTCCAGCGCTTTCAAGAACGCCAGGCCTTCTCTGAGGAGCACATCGCTTGAGGGAGCCATTTTCCGCCAGACACAGGTTCCAGCCCGCATGGAATCGGAGACCTCTGCAAAGGATTCCATCCCCACAACACCCCGGTAGTCCCCCTCGGCGAGAGCCCGAAAGATGCCCTCCCAGTCAACGGTACCGGTCCCGGGAATCCCCCGGTGGCTCTCGCTCAGGTGGTAGTGGCAGAGATACGGAATGGCCTTCTTTGTGGGAGTATAAAAATCGTTCTCCTCGATGTTCATGTGGTACGAATCAAGATGAATCCTCATATTGGGCTCGTCTATCATCTTGAGGAGCTCAAGCGCCTGGTCACAGGTATTGATGAGAAAGGTCTCATACCGGTTCACAGGTTCAATCCCCACAAGAAGCTGAGCATCCTGAGCCCACTGGGCCACCTTCTTCAGGGCTTCTGCAGCACGTTCCAGATATTCCCGACCGGGGATGGCCGCAATGCGCTTTCCCAGAGCTGAGTAGATCACCCCCGAAAAACTCAGGGCCCCCATCTCCGCCGAGACATCCACGCACCGCTTGAGGTACTCAAGGCCCTTCCTGCGTACTGCCGCATCAGGAGAAGAAACGTCGGTCTCCTCAGAGAGCACCGTGGAGGTCACGATTCGCAAGCCAAGCCGTTCTGCTTCTTTTCGAATGCTCTGGGGGTGAACAGACTCGATGTCCATGAGGGGGATTTCAATGGCATCAAAACCGAGTTCCCGAGCCCTGGAAAGAAGAGGAAGGGACTCCTTGGTCCATCGGGACGTCCAGGCATAGGCATGAACCGCGTACAGCAATCTTCCCATAGGCA
>APKF01000134.1 GCA_000353875.1 Candidatus Caldatribacterium californiense OP9-cSCG
CCCCTTTTGCCCTTCCCGGGCTACGACACAAAGCCCCTCACCGGGCCGCTACCCCAAACCTGTCTTGTGCTGAGCGAGCGACTTTTCCCAAAGACGCCCGCCCTCTTCCTTCGGCCGAAAACTCTCGCCGTGGGCCTTGGCTTTCGAAAGGCGTGCGACACCGAACGCCTGGTCGCCCACATCAGGGACTTTCTCGAAAGTCAGGGCTTTGCCCTCGCCTCTTTGGGAGAACTCGTGAGCATCAGCCGGAAAGCAAAAGACCTCGCCCTCCTTGCCGAAAAACTCGGGGTGCAGAGCGTTCTCGTCGACGAGGACGCCCTTCGAAACATCCCTGCCCCCTCGCCCTCACCCTGCGCCGAGAAACACCTCGGCCTTCCGGGAGTGGCCGAACCGGTGCTCCTTGCCCGGGGGTACACGCTCCTTGTCCCCAAAACCGTGTACCCCGAGGTTGCGCTGGCTTTAGGGAGGAAACCATGGTCCCGAAGGGGGAACCTGCTCCTTGTCAGCTTAGGGGATGGGGCAAACACCATAACCCTTGAAGCCCTTGAAGCCTTAGAGGAAGCAGAGGTCATCCTGGGGTACAGGGCGTACCTTGACCTTCTTCCCCCGCGCTTTCGGAGAAGGGCCCTCTACCGTTTCTCCCAGATGAAGCAGGAGGTGGAACGGGCGAAAGAAGCTCTGCGTCTTGCTCGATGCGGCAGCATTGTCGCTCTCGTTTCCGGAGGGGATGTCGGGGTTTTCGGAGCGGTTTCACCAGCGCTTGAAATGGCCCAGGAAGAGGGGATTCCTTTCCGTGTCGTTCCCGGGGTGAGTGCCGTATCTTCCGCTGCAGCTCTTTTCGGGTCTCCCCTTGTGAAGGGCTTTGCTGTGGTGAGCCTAAGCGATTACCTCACCCCCTGGGAGGAAATCCAGAGAAACCTCGAGCAACTTGCCGGAACCGACCTTACCGTTTCTGTGTACAACATCGTCGGACGGGGGAAAGAAGAGAAAATCGCCTTCCTCAGGGAAACCTTCGCCAAAGCACGGGGCCAGGACCTCCCGGTAGGGATTGTGCGGAAAGGAGGGCAAAAACGCGTAGTCAGGCTCTGCGATCTCCGCCCTGAGGACCTCGATATGTCGTGCCTGCTCCTTGTTCCCCCAAAGGGGGTCCAAGTTCTGGCGATGTCCTCATCGTTTCAAGGGGGTACCGGTGGTGAAGCTCGTCCTCATCGGCACCGGACCCGGGGAACCGGACCTTCTCACCCTTCGGGCCGTAAGGCGCCTCAGGAAGGCTCGCCTTGTCTTTGCCCCTCTTGCCCGATCCGGAGAAAGCCGAGCGTACCGGACCGTCGAAAAATTCCTCCCTAAAAACACCCAGGTCGTGTTCCTCCCCTTCCACGACCAGGAGGATTTCGTTACCCTTGCCCGGAAAGTCGTCGAGGCGATTTCCTCCGGACACCATAAAGAAGCGGTGTTCCTTGTCCTCGGAGACCCTCTCCTCTACTCGTCGTTTTTCCGTCTCTTTTCTGCCCTCCGCACACTCCTTCCGGACCTCACCTTAGAGGTCATCCCCGGTATCAGCGCCTTTCAGCTTACGGCAGCGTACGCTGCCCTGCCGCTCACCCAGAAAGAGGAAGTCCTCGCCCTTGCCCCTGCAACCCTCCCTGAAGACAGGCTCAGGGCACTCGCTGGGCTTTCCGATACCCTGGTGCTCTACAAGCTCACCGCTCTGAAGGACAGAGAGCGCCTCGAGCATCTTGCCGCAGCGTTCCCCATCTGCCTCCTTGGGGAAGACCTGGGAGGAACAAACCGCCTGACGTTCTCTCCCTCTTCTTTTGAGGGGATTTCGTACCTCTCGCTTCTTGTCCTCAAAAAGCATCCACCTCATGGTACAATACCCGAAGAGGGGGTCGAGATGATGGAGAACTTCGAATTCCACAATCCCACACGGGTACTCTTCGGGAAAGGGACTACAGACCGTGTTGGCGAAGTCTGCGCCGGGTTCGGGAAAAGGGTGCTTCTCGTGTACGGCGGTGGCAGCATCAAAAAGACAGGACTCTACGACCGGATCCACCGGAGCCTCACCCAGCACAACCTCGAGGTCTTTGAGCTCTCGGGCATCAGGCCCAACCCCACCTTAAGCAAAGTCAGAGAAGGGGTGAGGCTCTGCAAAGAGAAGAACATCGAGGTTGTGCTTGCCGTAGGTGGCGGTAGTGTCCTCGACAGCGCCAAAATCATCGCCGCCGGGGCGCGCTACGAGGGTGACCCCTGGGACTTCTTCATCGACAAGAGCAAGGTTCCTGGGAAAATTCCCCTTGTGACCGTTCTGACCCTGGCGGCCACGGGTTCAGAGATGAACCACAATGCAGTCATCACGAACGAAGCAACGAAAGAGAAACTCGGACTCGGGCATCCGGCGCTCTTCCCCGATGTGTCGATTCTCGACCCTGAAAACACCTTCACCGTTCCGAAAGACCACACCGTCTACGGCATCGTGGACATGATGGCCCATGTGTTCGAGCAGTACTTCCACAAAACCCCCGAAACTCCCCTCCAGGACCGCCTGGCAGAAAGCATCATGAAGACCAT
>APKF01000135.1 GCA_000353875.1 Candidatus Caldatribacterium californiense OP9-cSCG
GGAATCTCCACGACGAGGCTATTCGCGACTATACAAAGGCCCTGGAACTCGATCCAGAGTACGCTCTGGCCTACTTCAACCGGGGAAATGCCTACCAGGCAAAAGACCTCTACGAGGAAGCCATTCGCGATTACACGAAGGTTTTAGCGATTGACCCGAAGGACGCTGAAGCCCACTTCAACAAGGCGATGGTCTGTGAGAGAGCCGGGCGCATCAAAGAGGCCGTCGAGGCGTACATGGGGTTCATACAGTACGCACCGCCTGATTCTCCGTACATCGAACATGCCAAAAAGAGGATCGAGGAACTCGAGTGATTGAGAAAGGCCTGCAGGCGGCTGAAGAGCTCAGGATCCTCGTGCCTCAGGGGTTCACCATGGCCCAGTTTGTCCTCAAGTGGATCCTCATCGTTCCCCGAGGTGAGCACAGTCAGTTCCGGGGGCTAAGAATCCCCGCCAGGCAGAGGAGAACGCTCAAGCCTCTGACTTGCCCTCCCCTAAGAGAGGAAGTCTTGGAGAGCATCCGGGAGGTCTCCAAAAAGTACATTCTCCCCGACGTTCACCATCGCTGGTAATGAACCCTGGAGATTGCGAACGCCTGATTTTCGGAAAACCTGGTACCGATGTAAGGTCACAGGAGAAAGTACGAGACGAAGGGTGGTGGTGAGCTTTCCTTTCTCTGCCGGATGGTGTATTCTTGGTTCGTAACCCTTAAGGAGGGAGAACACGTGGAGTGGACATTTGTTCTTGTACCGATTGTAGGGATGCTCGTGGCGATTGTGGCTATTCTTGCCGAGCACCGGGAGAAAATGGCCATGATCGAGCGAGGGTTAAACCCCAAGGACCTTAAACCACCCGCATTACCACAGGACCTTCTGAAAGGAAGTCTTGTCCTTGCAGGAATGGGAGTGGGATTGCTTCTCACCCAGCTCGTTGGACGGGTTACTCCCTGGCTTCTTCTCCCCGCCTTCCTCTTTGTGGGAATTGGCGGAGGGCTGGTGGCCTCGTTCTTTTTGACCCGTTCGATGAGCTGAGTCCAGCACAAAACCTTCACTGTTTTGTCGGTCTTTACGAGGATGCCGGAGGGCGCTTCCCGGAAGTTCTGGAGTGCCCGCCTTGACAAATCCTCTCTCCCTTCTCTATACTTGGCTTAACCGGTTCAGTAAACCGGTTCAGATATGCCCATGATAACCATTGCCGAAATCGCCCGTTTAGCCGGAGTCTCGAAAGCCACGGTCTCCAACGTCCTCAACGGACGGGTGGACCAAGTGAGCCCTAAAACCCGGGCTCGCATTGAGCGCATCATCAAAGAGTATGGGTACGTCCCCAAAAGGGCTGCCCGAAGCCTTAAATCCAACCGTACCCGGACCATTGCGCTCCTTTTCCCGCACCTTCCTGCCAATCTCATCGCTAACACCTTCTTCTTCCCTGGTTTCTTGAGCGGTGTTGCCCGGGCCTGTGAGGAAGCGAGCTACCAGCTTCTCATCACCACAAGCGCAAGATCCTGCGATACCGAATTCCACTACGAGGCACTGGTTCGAAGCCAGAGCGTCGACGGATTCATCGTGAGCGAAATCTTCGTGAATGACCCCCGCTTTGTCGTTCTTCGGGAGTTTCGGATACCCTTCGTGAGCATCGGCAAACCCGAAGGCGAGGACGTTTCCTGGATTAGCTGGGTTGACCACAACCAGGAGGAGGTCTCCTACAAAGCAGTACAGCGGCTCCTTGAGCTCGGACACAGAGACATCGTGTTCCTCGGCCTTTCCCGGGGGCGGGTCTACACCATGCAGCGGCTTGCCGGGTACAGTAAAGCCTTGAAAGAGCGTGGCATTCCTTTCCGGGAGGAGCTCATCCTCACCGAGGAAATCGGGAAGGACAAGGTGGCCGAAAAACTCGAAAAGCTCAAAGAACAGGGTATAGCCTTTTCGGCGCTTTTTGTCATCGCCGAGTCCTTAGCTTTAAGCGCCCTGCGGGCCCTTCAGGATCTGGGTTTCCGTATCCCCCCAGGATGTGTCGATTCTCGGGAACATCGAAACCGACAACTACCGCTTTTACGTCCCCCAGCTTTCGGGCATCCGTGTGCGGACGGAAGACCTGGGGTATGAGACTGCGAAGCTCCTCATCGACCTCATCGAGGGAAAAGTGCAGGGACCGGTGGGGAAGTACCTTGAAGCGGATTTTGTGGAAGGATGTTCCATTGGACCACGTGGTGAGGGGGGGGTGAGAACCAGAAGGTTTTGCCGGTGTTTGACCCAGTCCGGAGTGCTTTGAAAAAATCCTGAGAAAGGAGGAAGGCAACATGCGGTGGTATCGGCTCCTTGGCATTGTGGTGTTTTTGGATCTTTTCCTTGTGGTTCTCGGTGGAGCGTACGCCCAGAAGGTGACGGTGACCATCCAGGACTACTTCGACCCTGCAGGAGGGATGGCAAAATTCGTCGACCGGTGGGCTGAAGAGTACATGAAAAAGAACCCCGACGTTGAGGTTAAACACGTGTACATTCCTTTTGCCCAGCTCCTCCCCACCATCCTCCAGCAGGCGCTCACGGGAACGCTCCCAGAGGTCGTCATGGCCGACAACCCCTGGGTGCCCAACCTCATCAAGGCCGGCGTGTACCTTGACATCACTGACAAAGTGAAGGAGTGGGGTTGGGAGAACTGGGAGGACTTCTTCAAGGGCCACCGGGACCTCACGAGCGCCGACGGAAGAGTGTACTCCTTCCAGGTTACCACCAATAACCTCGCCCTCTTTTACCGGAAAAGCCTCCTCGAGAAGGCAGGAATTGCCGAACCTCCGAAGACCTGGGCAGAGCTCAAGGAGGTTAGCGCGAAAATCAAGGAAGCCCTCGGCATTTACGGGTTCGGCTTCTGTGCCACCGCAAGCGAAGAAGGAACCTGGCAGTTTGAGCCCTTCCTGTGGAGTAACGGCGGAAGCCTCCTGGAACTTGACCAGAAAGAAGCCATTGAGGCTCTGAGCTTCCTCGTGGAAATGGTGGAGAAAGGGTACACTCCCCGGGATGTCGTCAACGTTTCCGGCCAGGGCGACGTCACCCAGTGGTTCATCAACGGTGAGGTGGCCATGATGGAGAACGGGAACTGGGAATTCGGCTGGCACCTCACTCCGGATGTCCTCGAACAGCTTGGTGACGTCGGTGTTGCCGCTCTGCCTGTTCCAAAGGAAGGCGTAAAGCCCATCGTGCCTTTTGGTGGAGAATGCTACGGTATTGGCGCAGGCACGAAAGACCCGAAGAAGCTTGCCGTTGCCTGGGAATTCTTGAGCTTCATCGCCTCCACCGATGGGATGCTTGCGGCAAATCTCGAGCACGGAGGACTCCCCACCCGGGCCTCGGCAGCGGAAAAGATTGCCGCTCAGAAACCCATCCTTGCTCCCTTCCTGGAGCAGGCAAGATACGCCCTGCCAAGACCCCTTGTGGGTGGTCTTGAGAAGTATCCTGATGTGTCCTCAACCGTCTGGACGGCGATCCAGCGGGCTCTCACCGGTATGAAGACGCCTGAGGAGGCCCTGAAAGAGGCCGCTGAGGCCATCCGGGGACTCTTCTCTCCAGAGGAGTACGAGGCGTACCGGAAGCAGGCCCGGGAACTCCTCGCCGCTGCAGCACAGTGACAAAGTGGGGAGGGGTTCTCCCCTCCCCGGAAGGATGAGCGTCATGAAAGGAACAAAGGTTGCCTACTTTTTCCTCCTTCCGGCATTACTCTATGTCCTTCTCTTTGGGCTTTATCCCCTTCTGTACAACGTCTCTCTGAGCCTCCGGGACGTCACCTTCATCACCTACATCCAGGGAACCGCCCGCTTCGTGGGCCTCGGCAACTACAGAGAACTCTTCGCCAACCCCATTTTCCAGCGGACCTTTTCGAACACCCTCCTCTTCACCGGCCTTTCGATTCTCTTCCAGTTCACCATTGGGTTCCTCCTTGCCCTCCTCTTCAACCGTTCTTTCCCTCTCAAGGGGGTGCTCCAGAGCCTCATTATGGTCCCCTGGGTCCTGCCCATCATCGTGAGCGGCTCCTTTTTCCGCTGGTTCTTCAGCGACAACGGGATGCTCAACGGATTCCTCCTTGCCTTCCGGCTCATCGAACGCCCCATCCCCTGGATTACAAGCGGTCATCTCCCCATTTTCTCTGTGACCATGGCGAACATCTGGCTCGGCATCCCCTTCAACTTCGTCCTCCTCTACACCGGCCTTCAGGGAATTCCCGAAGAGCTCCTCGAAAGTGCTGAAATCGACGGAGCCACAGGATGGCAAAAGGTGCTCTTCATTATCACGCCCCTTTTGCGCCCAGTGATCCTTGCCACCCTGACTCTGGGGTGCATTTTCACGGTGAAGGTCTTTGACCTTGTCTGGATCATCACCCAGGGAGGACCGGGAGACGTCTCACACCTCTTCAGCACCCTGTCGTACTCTTTGGCCTTCAACAAGCTCCACTTTGGAAAGGCCTCTGCCGTCCTCATCGTCATGGTCCTTGTCGTAGCCCTGCTCACGGCGCTTCTCAATCTCTTCCAGAGGGAGGTCTGACATGAAGCGGAAACACCACCGGTGGAAATGGACGGTGTACGCCCTCATCCCCACGGTGATCATTATTCTCCCCCTCTACTTCATCGCCATTGCCGGGTTCCAGAGTGTGGCCGAAATCTTCCATAAACCTCCTCACCTTTTCCCTCCCAACCCCACCCTCGCCTACTACCGGGATGCCTTTGTGACGCTTTCCCTGTACCTGAAAAACAGCGTCATCATTGCCCTGGGGGTCCTCTGCGTCACCCTCCTTGTAGCCCTCCCCTCGGCTTTCGCCCTTGCCAAGTTCCACTTCACCCTGAAAAGGCCTGCATCGCTGATTCTTGCCTTCACCCAAGTGCTTCCGGCCACTGCGGTCATCATCCCGCTTTTTCTCATCTTCAACCGCATTGGCCTCATCAACAACTACCTGGGGGTGATTTTCGGCATCTCCGTCTTCACCATCCCCTTTGCCACCATTGTCCTCAACGCTTACATCCAGGCCATTCCCACCGGGCTCATGGAGGCGGCACTCATTGACGGTGCAGGGTTTTTGCGGATATTCCTGAGTATCATCCTGCCTTTGGCAAGCCCTGCCATCGCCACGGCAAGCATCCTCACCCTCATCCTTGCCTGGGGGGATTTCATCTTCGCCCTTTCTTTTCTCAAAGAACGGACACTCCAGCCCATGAGCATCGGGCTCTACAACTTCATCGGACAGTACGGTGTGCAGTGGAATAAACTCCTGGCGGGGAGCATGATCTTCGCCGTCTTCCCCCTGGTGGTGGCCCTCCTTGCGGGGAAGGCAATCGTTGCGGGACTCACGGCAGGAGCGTTCAAAGAGTGAACCTGGAGGTGGTGAGCTGTGCGTTTCCATCGTGAAGGAACAAGGCTTGTGGCAGAAGGAGGTGGCGAGCTCATCTGGATTGAACCCTTCGGACGGGATTGCCTCCGTTTCCGATCTTCTCTGCGGGGACGCATTGAGCCTCTTGACTGGACCCTCCTTCCTCAAAACGAGGTGGAGCCGGAAATCACCATAACCCCTGAAAAGGCGACCATCCGGAACGGGAAAATCACCGCCGAAATCGATGCCCGGGGAAGCGTCCGCTACAAAGGCCAGAACGGGCAGGTGCTCCTTGAGGAACTCTGGATTGACGGAAGGGTACTGAACGCCGACCTCCTGAAGGCCAGGAACTACAAGGCCCGGAGTTCTGAACTCTTCCACATCGCCCTGTACTTCAAGGCCCACCCTGAGGAGCACTTCTTCGGCATGGGGCAGTACGCCAACGACTGCTTCGACCTCAAAGGGTGCGTCCTGGAGCTTGCCCAGCGCAACACCCAGGTGAGCATTCCCTTCCTTCTGTCCTCCCGGGGATACGGGTTTGTCTGGAACAACCCCTCCATAGGGAGGGCAGAGCTTGTGCGCAACCACACCCTCTTTGTCGCCGAGGGAGCACGGCAAATCGACTACCTCGTCATCGCCGGGGATACCCCCAGGGACATCCTCCGCCGCTATGTCGAAATCACCGGGAAACCTCCCATGATTCCCGAGTGGGCCCTGGGGTTCTGGCAGTGCAAGCTC
>APKF01000136.1 GCA_000353875.1 Candidatus Caldatribacterium californiense OP9-cSCG
GTTCTACGGTGGAGACCCGGAGAGTCCGAGTTTCCGGGAACTCATCGTTCGCTGGTTCCAGTTCGGGGTGTTCTGCCCCATCTTCCGCCTCCACGGATTCCGCCTCCCCTATCCTGAAGACCCCAACTCTTGTCCAGCCTATGAACTCACTGGAGGACCGAACGAAGTGTGGTCTTTTGGCGAAGAGGTGTATGCTATGCTCAAAGAACTCCTCTTCCTTCGGGAACGCCTGAAGCCCTATATCCTCGAAGGGATGAAGAAAGCCCATGAAGAGGGTATCCCCTTCATGCGGCCGCTCTTCCTCGAATTCCCCGAAGACCCCACCTGCTACACCGTGGAGGACGAGTACTTCTTTGGGCCGGACCTCCTTGTTGCTCCGGTGGTGGAAGAAGGGGCGAGGAAACGCCGCGTGTACCTGCCAAGAGGTGCCCGCTTCACCGACCCTTACACAGAGGTCACCTACGAGGGGGGCCAGTGGATTGAAGCCGACGCCCCGATAGAACGCATCCCCGTCTTCCTGCGGGATGGGGCAAGACTCCCAATCTGCGAATAGCACCACCTCCCCCCTTTCCTCAACCCCTTTTTTCTGGTATACATGGGGAGAGCAGTACCCACGAGGAAGGGGGGAGACGGTGGAATCGTTCCTTTACGATTTCCCGAAGCACATTTCCGAGGGGTATCGGAGGGGGAAAGCATCCGCCACAAAACCCCTTGCCCGCCCGCCAAAGGGCATTCTCTTCTGCGGCATCGGTGGTTCGGGAATCAGTGGAAGGATTCTTGCCCATGTCCTCAGGCCTTCTCTTTCGCTTCCTTTCCATACCATCTCCTCTCCTCCCCTCCCCTCCTGGGTTGACGAAAATACCCTGTGTATAGCCTCCACGTACTCAGGAAACACTGAAGAGACCCTGGCCCTTACCCGGGAAGCTCGGGAAAGAAAAGCGCTGCTCCTCCTCCTTTCCCAGGGAGGTACGCTTGAAAGGGAAAAACACGAGGAGGACGTCTTTGTGCTCCTCCCCGGGGGCCTGCAACCCCGATTTGCCCTGGGGTACATGGTCGGGGGGCTCCTTGGGGCTTTTGAGGGACTCTTCCCCGGGCTCTCTTTCGCCCGGGACCTTGAAGAGGCGGGGAAATATCTCGAGGAAATCATTCCCACGTATGCTTCACCTGCAGGTTCCCCGTACCGTATAGCAAGGGACATAGCGGGCACCATTCCGGTCTTCGTGGGCATCGAACACTCCACAGATTTTGCCGCCTGGCGATTCAAGACCCAGTGCAACGAGAATGCCAAGCACGTGGCCTTCGCAAGCATACTTCCCGAAGCCATGCACAACGAAATCGTGGGGTTTGCACACCCTAAGACGTTGCCCCTGTCATTTGTCTTCCTCCACGACCCAGAGGAACCGAGGTTCTGCACCACCATGGCCCGAGCATACCTGAGGCATGTGGCAAAGAGAGGCTGCAAAACCGCTGAAGTATGGGCACAGGGAACAAAACCTGTGTGTCGTGCTTTATCCCTTGTGGCCTTCGGAGACTGGCTGAGCATGCATCTTGCCCGGATACAGGCTGAGGACCCCGGCCGTATTCCAGCCATCACACACTTCAAGCAGTTTTTCAGGAAACTCGAGTGTACCTTTGAAGGAGGGGAGAAGATATGAAGCGCAGTACCTTTGCCTGTGCAGCACTGTTCTGCCTCGTGTTCTTCCTGTGCAGGGAGGGAGTGACAATACCGTTCTCCTGGACACTCCAGGAAATGACCGGCGTCCCCGGAGATATCATTCTCGAGGGCCCGGAACCCTCTGTTTCCCTCTACCTCCCAGTCGTCCCTGGGATGCGCCCGAAGGAAATGGTGCTCTCTCTGGAGTACGTTGCTTCTCCGGCCCTCCCCCGTGGCGCAACGCTTTCAGTATACGCCGAAGGGGTCCTCCTTGCCTCCTGGGAAGTTCGCCCCGGGGAACACCGTGTTCAGATCCCCTTCACCCCCCTTGAGGGGTTGACGCTCAAAGACACGCTTCCGGTTGAAATCCGGGGAAATTTCTGGCGGAGTGAGAACCTCTGTGAGGACCTTCTCTCCCGGGACCTCTTCGTCCGCATCCGTCAAGCAAGTCGCCTCTTTGCGGATCTCGATGAAGTGAGCTGGACCGTCCGGGACTTCCTCCGTTTCCCTGCCTCGCGTATTCGCATCTTTCTCCCCGAAGACCTGTCCTCGAAAGAACTCCTCGGTGCATACCTGAAGCTTTTTGCGTTCCTCCGCCGTTCCCGGCGGGAAGTCACCACCGCAACGTTGCCCCCAAGGCTCCCCGAAAAAGGGGATACCAGAGAACTCTCCGTCGTTCTTCGAGACAGGGGTCTTCGGGACATAGAGCTTTCCGGGTCGACGCTGTATCTCACCCCGCAAGGGGTACAGGGTGTTCTTGCTGAAGCCTCGCTCCTTGTGGACCGTTCCTTCAAGGTCCGGAGTCTTCCTCTCTTTTTTGAAAGAAAACATACCCTCCGGGACTTCGGAATGCGGAGTACGACCCTTCGGGGCATTGGAGAACTCCGGCAAACGGTGTACTTTACCCTTGCAGATCTCGGCGGGATCCCTGCTGCCCTCCACCTGACTCTTCTTTTCTCAAGCACGCCCCTTCCAGAGACCCCGAAGGGGGAAGCGCTGCTCAAGGTCTTCCTCAACGGCAATCTCGTTTTCACCCGGAAGATTCCCGAAAGCAGCACGGAGAGGTGTCCAGAAAGACACCGTTTTCCTCCCTCCGGGGCTTCTTGGGCGGGAAAACGCTCTTGACATTGTCTTCTCGTACTTTCCGGAAGTTGGAGAATGCCGGCGGGGGACCATACCTTTTGAAGCCACAATCTTTGAGCAGTCGTATTTCTCCGGCACCTTCAGGAGAGTTCCGGATACCATCACCTTTGCCGACGCCCCTACGGTGTTCTCCGGAAAGGCCTGGGTTGTCCTTCCTGAAAAGCCCTCTCTCGAAGAAGTTGAAGTGATGGCACGGCTCTACAGTGCCCTCCGGGAAATCGACGCAACTCCCCTTGCCCTTGAGGTGGTGCACACCATTCCCGGGGTACGGCGGAAACTCCTGTCCTTCTCTCTCCCTGCCTTTCTCAAAGCGCTCAAGGAACGGGATTTCCGACTCCTCCTCACCCCACCACCTGTGCTTCGGGAATACTTCCTCGTTTTCGACAGAGAAGGGAAGTTGCTCTCGCAGACCCCCGTCTCCCGCAGGGATGAAGCCCTGGTACTCGCTCCCCTGCCATACCTTGAAGCCTCTGTCCTCACCCCTGATACGCCACTTGGAGTTCTCGTAGCACAAAAACTCCTGGGGAAACCGGCGCTCATCTTCACCCCCATCGGGCGCAGAGACGTTGC
>APKF01000137.1 GCA_000353875.1 Candidatus Caldatribacterium californiense OP9-cSCG
CGAACTTCCTTTTCCTCTCCCACGTCCTCTTCAAAACCATCGTGGGAATACGAGGAGCAGGAAAAATAGAGCCTATCGAAATCACCGGAGAGGATCTGGCTTCCCTCGATCCCCGCACACTCCCCGTGTATACCATCCTCCTTCCCCTCCACCGGGAACCAAAAGAGGTCATAGAGCAACTCGTGGCATCCATCCGTTCCCTCGATTACCCCCAGGAAAAGCTTGACGTGCTTTTCCTCATCGAGGAAGACGATGCAGAAACGCTACAGGCCTGCAAGGAAGCTCGTCCTCCCTACAACGTCCGCTTCATCCTTATCCCCGGGGAACCCAAAAACAAAGCCCGGGCCTGTAACTTCGGTCTTGCCTTTGCAAGAGGGGAATTCCTCACCATATACGATGCGGAAGACATCCCCGAAAAAGACCAGCTCAAAAAAGCCGTTATCGCCTTCTCAAAGCTCCCCGGAGAGTACATCTGCCTCCAGGCAGCTTTGAACTTCTACAATCCCACCCAGAATCTCCTCACCCGCCTGTTCACCCTGGAGTAC
>APKF01000138.1 GCA_000353875.1 Candidatus Caldatribacterium californiense OP9-cSCG
AAAAAACCGTTCACGGGCTCCATGGGGGGAAGCAACGATGAGACAGAAAGGCGCGCTGTACGGCGCACTGTGCGTTGCAGCCCTTTTGGGCATCATAAGTACCCGGGGAACCTCCGTAAATCCGGAGGTTCGCTTTTTCCTCCTTCGTCTTCTGTCAATCCGGAGCCTCCCCGACCCGCCCGGGGAATACTCACCACGTATCCTCCGTTTCCCCTGCTCCTTGCTCTGGCCTTCCG
>APKF01000139.1 GCA_000353875.1 Candidatus Caldatribacterium californiense OP9-cSCG
CCGGGTGGGGCACGGCCTGGGCACTCCTTCTTGTCGGGGCACAGCGGGGGAACCTCCACTCTGCCCTCCTTGTCCTCCTCTCTCCGGTCTTCCTCTTCGGGACCCTGATGCGACCTGCCCTGACACTCTTCTCCCTCTTCGCTGCCCTGGGATTCTCTGCGATTCTCCAGAGCGTCGCGAAGGAGAACCTCGAAAGGCTTCTTCTGGGAAACCTCGCCTTTGGTTTTGGCGCCTGCCTCCATCCTCTGGGGTTCTGGCTTCTGCCCGTTTTTGCGTCCTGCGAGGCCTGTGCTCTCCGGGTACCACCGCATCGCCGGGGGACACTTGCAGCGCTTGCCCTTTTCCCATTCCTCGTCTTCCAGAGCATAACACCCTTCTTCGGGTGGGTCTATGAAGGATACGCATGGACTTCCTTTCAGGACCCGGGGTTTTCCCTTGAAGCCTTCCTCAGGGGCGAAAGCATGACGCCATGCACCCAGAACTTTGTCCTTGCGCTACCTTTTCTTTTCGCCGCCTTGTTCTCCGGACCCCTCCGTGCTCTGACCTTCTGGGGCATTTTCGTCCTCTCCCTCCCTGCGCCTCACCTTACGGTTCCCTTTGCTTCCCTTCCCCTTGCCTTCCTCCTTGCCCTTGATCCGGAACCCAGAAAGGGAACCCTCTTCTGGATCCTCGCAGGGAACGTTCTCGGCTGGGTGCTCGTTCTTTACGGATTCTTCCCGTGTTGAGGACGGAAAAAACCTTTGTGTTACAATAGGAACGCCTATGGGGACAGCAGTTGCAGTAGCCAATCAGAAAGGTGGCGTGGGGAAGACGACAACCTGCGTGAAC
>APKF01000140.1 GCA_000353875.1 Candidatus Caldatribacterium californiense OP9-cSCG
CCCTCACCCAGTGCGTGTACGACCTTCTCATCAACGGTGTGGAAGCGGGAGAGCTCCTCAAGGAGACCGAGGTCCAGGGCCTTTGGCTTCTGCCTGCAACGATCCGTCTGGCAGGAGGAGAAGTGGAGCTTGCCACCCTGCCAAACCGGGAGACCCGTCTCAGGGAAGGACTCAAGCACCTTTTGCCGAGCTTTGACTGGATTCTCGTGGACTGTCCTCCTTCTCTGGGATTGCTCACCATTAACGCCCTGACCTTCGCCCATGCCGTTCTTGTCCCCATCCAGTGCGAGTACTACGCCCTTGAGGGGCTGGGTCAGCTCATGACCACCATCACCATGGTCCGGAGCGCCTTAAACCCCCGCCTTGAGCTCCTGGGGGTGCTCCTCACGATGTTCGACCCCCCGCACCAACCTCTCCCAGGAAGTGGTGAAGGAGGTGCAGAGGGTCTTTCAGGAAAAGGTCTTTCGCTCCATCATCCCCCGGAGCGTTCGTCTGAGCGAGGCCCCGAGTTACGGGAAACCCATTACGCTCTACGAGGGTACCTCGAAGGGTGCCCAGGCGTACCGGGAACTTGCCGAGGAGGTTCTGGAGAGGGTCCATGACAAAGCGTGGTCTCGGTAAAGGGCTTGAGGCACTCATCCCGGGAGCCGGGCTTTTTGGAAGCCGCACCATCCAGGAGGTCGACATCGAGAAGCTCCGTGGAAGCGACCTCCAGCCCCGCACCCATATGGATGAGGAGCGACTCGAGGAACTCGCCGAGTCCATCCGCCGGCACGGGATCCTCCAGCCGATTCTCGTGCGCAAAAGCCCCGAGGGCTTTGAGATTATCGCCGGGGAACGGCGCTGGAGAGCGGCCAAAAAAGCAGGACTCAGGACCGTCCCGGTGATCGTTGAAGAGGTTGACGAGGAGAAAAAGCTCGAGCTTGCCCTTGTCGAGAACCTCCAGCGGGAAGACCTAAACCCCATGGAACTTGCCCGGGGGATCAAAAGACTCGTAGAGCGTTTTGGGCTCACCCAGGAAGAGGTCGCCGAACGCCTGGGGAAAAAGCGTTCTACAGTGGCCAATATCCTCCGGCTCCTTGAGCTCCCCGAGGATATCCAGAAGCTCGTGGAAGAGGGAACCCTCTCTCCGGGGCACGCCAAGGCTCTCCTTGGGCTTCCTGAAAAGGAACAGCGAGCCCTTCTTGAGGAAATCCTCAGTCGGTCGCTCTCTGTGCGGGACACCGAGCAACTCACCCGCCAGAGAAAGGCGCGGGAAACGATACCTGCAGAACCTCTCCAGAGTGAAGCAAGGCACATCGAAAACCTCCTCACCCACTACCTCGGCACCCGGTCCGGGTGGGAAGGAAGAATACACCATTGCGTACCGTGACCTTGACGACCTCAAAAGGCTTTATGCGCTCATTGCGCGGGCAGAATAAGGAGGGGTAAAGGTGAAGCGTCACCTCACGGTATTCTGGATCAGCCCCCTGCGGGGGCAGATGCGGCGTCTGCACCTGCGGTGGCAGACGTTCCTTCTTGGATTTGTCATCCTCTGCGTGGGCATTGGCCTTGGCATCGGGGGCGTTCTCTGGTACCAGTCCCGGATGAAGCGGGAACTCTTCACCACCATGGCGAGAATCGAAGAGATGCGGAAAAATCTCCTTGTGCTTGAGGCCCAGAAAAAGGAACAGGAAGCGAGACTCGAGTACCTCACAAAGGAAGCGGAAAACGTCCTCAACGAGCTTCATAACCTCCGGGAGCTCGAACAGAAGGTGCGGGAACTCATGGAGAAGAGCCTCCAGTCCCAGCTCAAACGGCTTGGGGTGACCCTGTCGCTCTCAACGAGTGAGGTACAGACCTGCATCCCCCTGCACCGTTTCCTTGGGGGCTTTTCCTCGCTCCCCAGGAGGGCGCAGGAGGACCGGAACTCGCCGCCTTCCTCCCCCTCCCCTCGCAGACTCTCCTTCCACCGGTCACCCCTCAGGACCTCACCACCCGTGCGCTTGAAGACACCCTCATCTGGCTTCGGGGAGAGATTCTCTTGCGGCGGAGGGCCTTTGAGGAAATCCTGGATCTTGCGCAGAAGAAAGACCGGATTCTTGAAGTCGTCCCTTCCCGCTGGCCCACCTGGGGAAGAGTCTCCTCAAACTACGGCTGGCGACGGGATCCCTTCACCGGTCGCCGGGCCTGGCACACCGGAGTGGACATCGCCGCCCCACCAGGGCGAAGCGTCGTGGCTGCTGCTGAAGGTCGGGTAGTCTTTACAGGGTGGAACGGGAACTACGGCAAGTGCATCATCATCCGCCACGACTTTGGATTCGAGACGGTCTACGGGCACCTCTCAAAAATCCTTGTGAACGTCGGTGACCGGGTGAAAAAGGCACAGAAGATTGGAGAAGTCGGGAACACTGGCCGGAGTACCGGTCCGCACCTCCACTACGAGGTTCGCCGCTATGGCAGGGTCGTGAATCCCTGGCCCCACCTCCCTTGAGGGGAACAGGCGCTACGCTGTGGAGATATTGAGAAGGAAGATACTTGCGAAGGAGGCGAAAAGGAATGCGGAAGTTCATCATCCTCTGCCTCGTTGCCATGCTTATCTCTGGAAGCGTCGCTTTCGCTGCAGTGGAAAAGGTGAAGGTCAGAAAAATTGACATCCTGAAAGTTCAAAACGTCCCCGAAGTTCGGGTGGAACTCGAAGTCCAGGGTAGCGGCACCATCTTCGTTCAGGCTTCAACCGACTACGACAAGTACACCTACGTCACCGAGCCCGTGACTCTTGAGGTTGCCTCGCCTCAACCCTTCTTCGTCCTCCGCTTCACCAAGGGGGACTTTCGCCGGGTGAACCTCCTTGAGAACCTCAGCGAGGAAATCCCCGAGTTCGCCGAAGGAAAAAAGGTCGTGGTGTACGTGTACGAGGCAAAGTACACTTCTTCTGAGGGACAACCCGAGGACATCAAGCAGGACATCGCCAAATATGGATACGCCCTGCGAGGAGTCCTTGCCAAAGGGACAAAGGAAATCCAGCTTGCCAGGAAATGAGGGAAATGCCATGAACCAGCTCTACCGGGAAATCGCCGAACAGCCCGAGGTCTTCCGCCGCATCGCCACAACCTACGTGAACGAGGAAACCTTCGTGTCCTGGCACGAGGACCACCTGGGGACCATCTACCTCACGGGGATGGGGAGCTCCCTCTTTGCCGCCTACTCCGCCTACCTCTACCTCCTCTCCCGGGGGTTCCCGGTGGTGTACATTGACGCCTCGGAGCTCCTCCACTACGGCCTTCAGGGGATACGGGACGTCGATACCCTGGTGCTTTTGTCCCAGTCGGGAGAGTCCTATGAAGTCCTTGAGATCCTCAACCGCCTGCCCTCCCGTCCGAAGACTTTGGCCTTCACCGCTTCACCAAAGAGTACCCTTGCCAGAAGGGTCACGAAAGCCATCGACATTTTAAGCGGCACAGAATACGCCGTCACCGCCACGAAAACCCATACCGCAACACTCGTTACTCTCAACCTCTGGGCCATGGCCCAGGCAAAAGATAAAGAGGCCTTCCTCCACGCTTCTTTAGACCTTGAGCTTCTTGCAGAAGAGGCCGAACGTCTCATCAGGACTTCCCCTGAGTGGACCAAAAAAACGCTCGAGAGCCTCGAGTTTGCCCAGGGAGCAGAAACCAAAGTCCTCATCGCCCGGGGGCCTGCGCTGAGCTCAGCCTGGCACGGGTGTCTTCTCATGTACGAGTGCGCCAAGGAGACGTTTCTCGGCTTTTCCGGGGGGCAGTTCCGCCATGGCCCCCTGGAGCTTGCCGTAAAGACCATGTTCGCCATTGTTCTTGACCCTTCCCGGGAAGACCCAAGAACTCCTGGTCCGTCTGGCAGAAGAGCTTGCCGGGCGGGGCGTGGGGGTGCTCCTTGTGGGAGGAACGCTTGATGAACGGTACAACCTCAAGGTCCTTCCGCTGCACTTCCCGAACGAATACTTTGCCCCTGCACTCTCGGTCATCCCCGTTATGCTCCTCGCCTACGCCATAGCCGAAGAAAAGGGGATAGAGCCGGGAAAGGCTTTTCTCATCCAAAAAACAACCCTGAGGGAGTAGCCATGCCAAAGGTCTTTGTGGTGGGGAATGTGAGCCTTGACCTTGTCCTTGGGGGCATTCCCGACTACCCCGACTGGGGGACAGAGGTGCTCATCCCTGGGTACGTCATGCGCCCCGGAGGAGCGGCGAGCAATGCTTCCCTTGCGCTTGCGGCTTTGGGAGTTCCAACCTTCATCGTCGCCACGGTGGGGCGAGACCACCTTGGGGAAGAGATCCGGAACCACTTTGTGAAAGCAGGCATCCGGGTAGACTTCCTTTCCTTCTGTCCCACAAGGCAAACAGCCATCTCCGTGGGGGTGACGAACGCCCGGACCAAAGAGCGGAGCTTCCTCACGGACCTCGGGGCTCAGGAATGCCTGTCACAAGAGCACTTAGAGGCAGTATCCTCCTTCCTTGAGGAGGGGGATTTCCTGCTCCTTTGCGGGTACTTCCTCTCACCGAGGCTCAGGGTTCCGGAGGTAAGAAACACCCTTTCAGGTTTTGGGCAGCGGGGTATCACGATGCTCTTTGATACGGGCTGGCCCACCGAAGGCTGGACCGAAGACGTGCGAGAAGAAATCCAGACCCTCCTTCCCCTCTTCGATTACTTCCTTCCCAACGAAAAGGAGCTCGAGGGTGCAGGAGGAAAGGGTGTTGCGCTTTTGCCCCGCAAGGGGACCATCGTCAAGCAGGGTGAGCGAGGGTGCACCGCCTACACCAGGGACGGGGTGTTTTCTGCGGCCACCCTTCCTGTTGCTGTGACCGATACCGTGGGTGCAGGGGACTACTTCAACGCTGGCTTCATTTTTGGGCTCCTTGAAGGTTATCCTCTCCCCCTTTCCCTGCGCTGTGCAACCACCGTGGCTGCCCTCAACATTTCCACATCCCCTGGAAGAGACAACCTGGCAACGAGGAACACCCTCACCACCATGCTCTTTCCGGGAGGGGTGCTCCGGTGACCCCCTCCCTTCCCCGGGATGTTGCCCCGGGTGTGCGGCTTACCGCCTGGCGTATTGTGGAGTTCACCTTTAAAGCACTTGAGGGACAGGACAAAGGGGGGTTTGACGTGTACCCGGAAATCCGGGTGACGAAAAATCCCCAGGGACAGAACGAGGGTCATCTCCTCCTGACCATGAACTTTTTCGGGGAAGGACGGCAGGGCTTTACTGTTCACCTCGTGGCGGAGGCAAAGTTCGCCGGGGAAGACCTTGAGGCGGAGAAGTTCGCAAGCATCTGCCGTACCCAGGGGGCGGCACTCCTTGTACCGCCTCTGCGCCAGTTTGTTCAGGAGTTCTTAAGTCGGGTGCACTCCTGATGCTCTACCGCCTGCCCTTTCGCCACACTCGCCGCCTCCGCCGGATCCTCACTACCTTCTCCCGTTACGGTTTCCCGCTCCTCTCTAAAAGATTCCCTCTCCTGGAGCGTTTGGGGTTTCTTGCCTCCCGAAAGGCCCTAAAACATCCACCTCAGGAGAACCTTCGCCGGATTTTCGAGGAACTCGGACCCACCTTCATCAAAATCGGCCAGATTCTGAGTACCCGATTTCGATCTTCTCCCTGAGGAGTACTGCCGGGAACTCCGCAAACTCCAGGACCAGGCACCTCCTGTCGAGTTTCCTGCCATCCGCAGGGTGCTTGAGGAGGAGTTCCGGATTCCTTTAGAAAAAGTCTTCCGCTTTTTCGATCCTGAACCTCTTGCCTCGGCCTCCATCGCCCAGGTCCACCGAGCAGAGCTCCCTGACGGGACCCGGGTGGCGGTAAAAGTGCAAAAACCACAAACGGAGCAGACCATCCTCGAGGACCTTGAAATCCTTGAGAGTCTCCTCCACCTTGCCGACCGCATGCATTTTCTCGAGGAGGGTATTCCGGTGGAGGAACTATTCCTGGAGTTTCGCAAACACCTCCTGCGGGAGATTGATTTTCTCGCCGAAGCCCAGAACATGCGCCGGTTCCGGGAGAACTTCGCCCACTTCCCCGGTGTGACCATCCCCCGAGTTTTCCCCTCCTACTGCACGAAAAGAGTCCTCGTAAGCGAACTCATCGAGGGCATTCCCCTCACGCACCTTGACGCTAAAGCTTTGCGGGAAGAAGAGCGAAAAGCCTTCGCCGAACGGGGGGTGGAGGCCATCCTCAAGATGGTTTTCGAGGACGGGTTCTTCCACGCGGATCCTCATCCAGGGAACATTCTCCTTCGCCTCCCCGAGCGGGATCTCGTGTTCCTGGACTTTGGGACCGTGGGAGTGGTGGACCGGAAGACAAGGGAAACCATGGCACGATTGCTCCTTGCTCTCCTTGAGAAGGACACCGAACGGGTGGTGGAACTCCTCGAGGAGGAATTCCTCCTTGCCCCTCTCTCCTCACCCCTTGCCCTGCGCCTGGACCTGAGCGAGGTCCTTGAGCGGTACATCGCCCTGAACCTCCAGGAGATTCGCTTAGAGAGCGTGGTGCACGAGTTCTTTTACCTGGCGAGGAAACACCGTCTCCGTTTCCCCTCGCACCTTGCCATCCTCCTGCGTGCCCTGGTGGTGGCAGAAGGGACAGGGCTTCTCCTTGATCCCGCTTTCAACGTCTTCCCCCAGCTTGAGGGGGCTCTTCGGCGCTTCCTCCTTGAGTCCATGCGTCCGGAAGAGGTCCTGAGGCGCCTTGAGGAGTACGTCCTCGACTGGAAAGAGCTCCTCGAAAACCTCCCCCACCGATTGGACCAGCTCCTCACCCATGCGCTCTCGGGGAGAATCCGTCTCCAGGCGGAAAGTCAGGATTTCGGAGAGATGAACCGGCGCATTGAACGCATGAGCACCCGTCTTTCCCTGAGCATGATTCTGGGGTCGCTCCTTGTGGGGTCCTCCCTCATTTACACCAACTACCCCTATTCACGGGTTCTCGGGATTCTCGGCATCCTTGGATTCGCCGCCGCCGCTTTTCTGGGAGCTCTCCTTGTCGTTGAGATGCTGAGCCACCGGTAGTGG
>APKF01000141.1 GCA_000353875.1 Candidatus Caldatribacterium californiense OP9-cSCG
CGCTGTACTTTGCCCTTGTGCTTGCAGCAGAAAGTGATGTTCCCCTTTACGTTTGCTTCAACCTTGTGCCCGATTTCCTCGGGGCTCCGCCCCGGGCGTACCGATTTATGCTTGAAGGCCTGCAGGAGGTTGAGGGGGAGCTTGCGGAGCTCCACATCCCCTTCGTGTTCCTTCGGGGCCAGCCGGAAAATACTATCCCGAATCTTGTCCGTGACCTTGAAGCCTCGGTTCTCGTTATGGACTTCAACCCTCTGAAAATCGTGCAAGCCTGGAAGAGAGAGGTTTTGAAACACCTCACGGCACCGTATTTGAGGTCGATGCAAGAAACATCGTTCCCGTCTGGGTGACCTCCTCAAAGAAAGAGTACGGGGCCTTCACCATCCGCCGAAAAATCCACCGCCACCTCCCGGAATTCCTCAAGGAGTTCCCAGAGCTCAGAAAACACCCTTCTCCGGGGGTTACCTTCCGGACCTGCGACTGGGAAGGGCTCTTCCTTGAGCTTTTCCCCGAAAAGCCGAAACTCCCTTGCACCCCGGGGTACGCCGCAGGAATGCGTGCTTTGCAAGAGTTCCTTGAGGAACGTCTCCCCCACTACGCCGAAAAACGGAACGACCCGGCAGTCCCTGCCACCTCTCTCCTCTCCCCCTACCTCCACTTCGGACAGATTTCGGCCCAGCAGGTGGCGCTAAAAGTGCTGAAGTTTCGGGAAAAATACCCGGAGAGCGTGGACGCCTTCCTCGAACAGCTCATCGTGCGCCGGGAACTTGCCGAGAACTTCTGTACTTACGAAGAACACTACGACACTCCTTCGGGGTTCCCCCGATGGGCTCAGGAGACCCTCAAAGCCCACAGGAACGACAGCCGACCGTAC
>APKF01000142.1 GCA_000353875.1 Candidatus Caldatribacterium californiense OP9-cSCG
TCGCTCAGCACAGCTTCCCGTTCCCGGGAGTGACCTCCCCGGGGTCATCGACAGCGAGAAGGCCCTGGACCTTGCGGAACTCCCAAAGAGTATGGTGGTCGTCGGCGGTGGGGTTATCGGGATGGAGATGGCGTGCATCTTCCAGGGATTTGGGGTTTTTGTGGAAGTGATTGAGATGATGCCCAAGATTCTCCCTCCGGTGGACCGGGAAGTAACGGATCTTCTCACCCGGATTGTGGAGCGGCAGGGGGATGAAGGTTCACGTGAACGCGAAAAGTTCAGGAAATCCGGAAAAGCCGGTGAGAAAACTCGAAAGTGGTCTACCTTGAAAAACGGTGTATCCCGAACCGCCTCTGGAGAGTACGTGCTCGTTGCCGTGGGCCGGGTTCCGGCCACAGAAGGCCTGGGGCTTGAGGGGATGGGTATTGCAATGAACCAGAAAGCAGTGGTGACCGATGCGACCCTCCGGACTTCCCTTCCCTGGGTGTACGCTCCAGGAGACGTCAACGGGAAACACCTCCTTGCCCATGTCGCCTACAAAGAGGCGGAGGTTGCAGTGCAGAATATCTGTGGAGAACATGCCACCATCGACTACCGGGTGGTGCCAAATTGCATCTTCAGTTTCCCTGAAATCGCCTCTGTTGGTCTCACCGAGGACGAGGCAAAAGCCCAGGGGTACAGGGTACGCTGTGGCCGTTTTCCCTTTCGGGCCAACGGAAAAGCCCTGATTGAAGGTGAGGTGGAGGGCTTTGTGAAAATCGTGAGCGACGAGAAGAGCGGGGAAATCCTTGGCGTCCATATCATCGGCCCTTCGGCTTCAAACCTCATTGGGGAGGGGATTCTTGCCATGGGCCTTGAGGCAACGCCTCAAGAGATTGCTTCGGCCATCCATCCCCATCCCACCCTCTCTGAAGCGGTGATGGAAGCCGCAGAGGCTGTTTTCGGTTCTCCGCTCCATTTTGTCGAGGGAGGGATTCGCTGATGCACATTCCTGAGGACCTTCTCTATACCCCTGAGCACTTCTGGGTGCGAAAGGAAGACGGTACGGCGCTCTGCGGTATCACCGATTACGCCCAGGGGGAACTTGGCGACGTGGTGTTCGTGGAGCTCCCAAAAGTGGGAGCGAAAGTGAGAAAAGGCGAACGCATCGGGGATGTGGAGTCAATCAAAACCGTGTCCAATCTCTACGCCCCGCTTTCTGGGGAAATCGTGGCGGTGAACGAGGCGCTCAGAGAGCACCCGGAACTTTTGAATCAGGACCCCTACGGGAAGGGGTGGATTTGCCGCATCCAGTACGAGGACGAAGGCGAGTGGAGTGCCCTCCTTGATGCCTCGGCGTACCGGAAGCTCCTCTGAAGGATGAGGTTCCAAGGGATTCTGCGGGTTCTTCAGGATCTGCCCCTTTCGGGGTATGAGAACATGGCGCGGGACGAAGCCCTCTTCCTTGTGGGAGAGGTACCAACCCTGCGCTTCTTTTCCTGGAACGCACCCACGCTTTCCCTTGGGCGGTATCAGAGGACAGAAGATCTTGATGTTCCTTTTCTTAAGGAGAAAAGGATTCCCGTTGTTCGCCGACCTACGGGAGGAAGAGCAATCCTCCACGGAGACGAGGTTACCTTCAGTTTCTTCCTCCCGATTCCCTACCCTCACCGGGTTCTCTACAGTATTGTTCAGGAAGTTCTGAAGAAAGCCTTCGCCGACGTTGGGGTCTTTGTGGATACTTGTGTCTCTGGAGCTCCCTCACTGCAGTCCCCAGCCTGTTTCTCTCTGGCCCTTCCCCATGAGCTTGCCGTTTCCGGGAGAAAGGTTGCTGGCATTGCCCAGGCACGGAGTTCCCGGGGAAACCTCTTTGAAGGATCCATTCCGTTCTCGTTGTACCGGTCACTTTTTGCCTCGTGTTTCCGGGAGAAGGAGAGGGTTTTTCGGGAACTCCGCGAGGGTGCCCTCGGTCTCCTGGAGGTCCGGGAAAACCTTGGAAAACACGACCTTATTGCCGCGATGACGGCACGTTTTGGTGAACTTTTTGACGGGATGGTGTCTGGTGTTTGGACCGAAGAGGAACTTGCAACGACGCAGAAGCTTCTTTTGGAGAAATACGCTCCTTCTTCTTTGTACCATTACGAGCGGTAACGGTGTGGGGAATCCCTCAGCGAGAGGTTTTTGCTTTTTGTCCGGCAGATGAAGGCCGTTTTCTGAAGGCGGTTTGGCAGGTTCCCTTGAGCGGAGCAACTGGTTCTCTGAGGATTGCGGCGTGGGGGAAGCATGATTTGTGTAACGATCCTGGAGGGGGGACTTGCCAAAAGCAGGGGAAGTGGGTAAAATTGATGGTGCAGTGCGGGGTCGTGGTGTAGCCTGGCCTAACACGTCAGCCTGTCACGTTGAAGATCGCGGGTTCAAATCCCGTCGACCCCGCCAGAAGGTGCCGAGATAGCTCAGGTGGTAGAGCGAAGGACTGAAAATCCTTGCGTCCCCAGTTCGACTCTGGGTCTCGGCACCATAGATTCAACGGGCGGAAGTAGCTCAGGGGTAGAGCATCACCTTGCCAAGGTGGAGGCCGCGGGTTCAAATCCCGTCTTCCGCTCCAGGATACAAATGGCGGCATAGCCAAGCGGCTAAGGCAGAGGATTGCAAATCCTTCATTCCCCGGTTCGAGTCCGGGTGCCGCCTCCAGAGAGGATATGAGGTGGGCGGCTAGTTCAGAGGGAGAACGCTTCCTTGACGCGGAAGAGGCCACTGGTTCGAGTCCAGTGTCGCCCACCAGGAATCTCCAAAGCGCCACCCTGGAGGATTGGCGCTTTTTCTTTTATTGAGGAGGCAAAGGCCATGGAGGAAAAACCCCAGAATGCCCTGGCAGCAGTGACTGAGGATGGTCGGCTTGTGGACCTTGGGGACGGGGTCCGGAAAGAGAAAATCGCCCGCTACGTTTTTTTTGAGGACCAGGAAGGAAAGGCCATCTACTGGCACAGTACCTCCCACATCATGGCCCAGGCGGTGAAGAGGCTTTTCCCCGAAGCAAAACTTGGGGTTGGTCCGGCCATTGAGGAGGGCTTCTACTACGATTTCGACCTTCCCCGAACCCTTTCTGAGGAGGACCTCCCCCGGATTGAAGAGGAGATGCGACGAATCGTTGAAGAGGACATCCCCTTTCGCCGGCGTGAGGTTTCGAAAGACGAGGCCCGGGAAATTTTTACCGCCCGGGGAGAGAAGTACAAGCTGGAGATTCTTGAGGAGATTGTGGGCGATACGGTGAGCATTTACGAGCAGGGAGAATTTGTCGACCTCTGCCGGGGACCTCATGTGCCGGCAACATCGTACATCAAGGCTTTTAAGCTCTTGAGCGTCTCGGGGGCCCACTGGCGGGGGAAAGAAGGGAATCCCATGCTCCAGCGGATTTATGGGATTTCCTTCGATAGCGAGGAGAAGCTCAAAGCGTATCTTGAGCGTCTGGAAGAAGCGAAGCGCCGGGACCACCGCCGTCTTGGACGGGACCTTGACCTCTTCAGCCTCCACGAGGAGGGTCCAGGATTCCCCTTCTTCCACCCCAGGGGGATGGTGGTCATCAACACTCTTTTAGACCTCTGGCGGAAAGAGCACCGGAAACGTGGATACCAGGAGATTCGCACGCCCATTATCCTTGAGCGAAGCCTCTGGGAACGCTCAGGACACTGGGACCACTACCGGGAGAACATGTATTTCACCACCATTGACGACCGGGAGTTTGCCATAAAGCCCATGAATTGCCCCGGAGGGATTCTCGTTTTCCAGAGCCGCCTGCGGAGCTACCGCGAGCTCCCTCTGCGGATGGCAGAGCTCGGCATCGTTCACCGCCACGAGCTCTCTGGAGTACTCCACGGCCTCATGCGGGTTCGCTCGTTTACCCAGGATGATGCCCATATCTACATGGAGCCCCACCAGGTGAAACAGGAAA
The DNA here is from genome assembly GCA_000353875.1 of Candidatus Caldatribacterium californiense OP9-cSCG. GTDB lineage: Bacteria > Atribacterota > Atribacteria > Atribacterales > Caldatribacteriaceae > Caldatribacterium > Caldatribacterium californiense. The sequence goes on from APKF01000142.1 coordinate 3,929, forward strand.
TCATCGGCGTCATTGACCTTGCCCTGTACTTCTATCGTCTTTTCCGTTTCGAGTACGAGGTGGAGTTGAGCACTCGCCCTGAAAAGTCCATCGGCTCTGACGAGATGTGGGAGATGGCAACGAGTGCTTTGCGGGAGGCCCTTGAGGAGGTTCACATTCCCTACACGGTGAACGAGGGTGAAGGGGCGTTCTACGGGCCAAAGATTGACTTTCACCTTCGGGATTGCCTGGGACGGCGCTGGCAGTGCGGGACAATCCAGCTTGATTTTGCCATGCCTGAGAAGTTCGACCTCGTGTACATCGGTGCGGATGGAGAACGGCACCGCCCAGTGATGCTGCATCGCACAATCCTTGGGAGCATCGAGCGTTTCCTGGGAATCCTCATTGAGCACTTCGCCGGGGCTTTCCCGGTGTGGCTTTCTCCGGTACAGGTTGTGGTGCTTCCGGTGGCTGAGCGGCATGTTCTTTATGCCCGGGAGGTTGCTGACTTTCTCGCCCAGCGGGATATTCGGGTCGAGTGTGACGAGGAGAACGCCACCCTGGGGGCCAAAATCCGCAAGGCCGAGCTTGGGAAAATCCCTTATATCCTTGTTGTGGGCGACAGAGAAGTGGAGCATCGCACGGTGAGTGTGCGACGGCGACGAATGGGTAACCTTGGGAACATGGAACTCGAGGGCTTTCTGAGACGCTTGCAGCAGGAAATCGAAGAGAAAACCGTGGATTAACAAAGGGTCATGGAGCGGGAACACCTCCACCGCGTTTTCTGGGACGCCCATGTGGGGAAGGAACGGAAGCGGGAGAAAGACCTGTTCAAAAAGGTTCACACGGACCTCGTATGGCTTGAGATTGCCCCTTTTGTGGAACCGGGTCTTCGGGTCCTTGATGCCGGTGGAGGCTACGGCCGGTATTCTGTAGCCCTGGCCCGGGGAGGATGCCAGGTGGTGCATCTTGACCTCTCCCCTCGCATGCTTGAAGAGGCGCGAAAGGTCGCCCGCCGCGAGGGGGTTGAGCACCGGATGACCTTCGTTTTGGGGAAGGTTCAGGACCTTTCGGCTTTTGGGGATCAGGCCTTTGACCTTGTCATCTCCCTTGATGCTCCGGTTTCTTACGCCTACCCCTCCGAGAAGCAGGCCTTGCGGGAACTCTGTCGGGTGACGGGGAAGACGCTCATCGTTTCCGTGGTGAATCGGCTCGGTCAGCTCCCGGTGGCTCTTGAGTTGGAAGCTCGCTGGCGGAGGGATTTCGCCCTTTCCCGGAAGTTCCTTGAGGAAGGGAACTGGGACCACCCTCCCTTTTTCCAGGCTATGGAGGAGAGGATTCCCTTGCTCTCCCGCTTTCTCTTCCCTCCCCTCCACGCCTTTCTCCCCATGGAACTCGTGGAAGAGGTGGAGTCCTCTGGTCTTCGGGTGCAGCGTGTGGTGGCGACGGGGACCCTTTCGCGGCTTGTCTCTCCCAGAACCCTTCGGCGCATTGTTCGGAGTCCGAAACTCTACGAGGAATTCTTGAAGCTCTCTCACCGGTACGATGCCCATTTTGAAGTGCTGGGTGTGGGTTCAAGAGTGGCCTCGGGACTCCTTGTGGTTGCCCGGAGGGAGGGTGAACACCATGCCGGGGTGGTTTAAGCTCACCGCCCGGGTGCGGGAGAAGGAGGCTTTTCTGCTCTGGCTTGCCGAAAGTGGCACGCGGGGCGTGTGGGAAGTGGACGATAGAACCCTGGTGGCCTACGCGCTTTCCCCCTTTCCTCCTCCCCCGGAATCGCTTGTGGAGAGCTTTACCCAGGAAGAGGAAGCCGGAGAGGACTGGGAGAGGAAATGGCGGGAGGGGTTCACCACGGTGTGGGCTGCGGGAGATATCGCTGTTCGGCCTCCCTGGAAGGAAGCAACAGGAGCACCCTTTGACCTTGTCATTTACCCTGCCTTTGCCTTTGGCACGGGGCACCATCCCACCACTGTGCTGTGTCTTCTGATGATTCGGAAATACCTCAGGGAGGGCATGGCCTTCCTTGATGTTGGGACGGGGTCCGGCATCCTTACTTTTCTTGCTTGGAAAATGCGGGCCCGGCCCATCGTTGCGGTCGACTGTGACCCTCTGGCCTGTGCCGAGTTTGAGCGCAACGTCGTTTTGAATGGTATTCCCCGGGAGGACATTACCCTTGTAGATGACCTTGCCTTAGTGCAGGGAAGCTTTGATTGCGTTGTGGTGAATATCAGCGCGTCTTTCTGTCATCGTCATTTCGAGGACCTTCTCAGGCGCCTCCGGGAGGGAGGGTACCTCATCCTTTCAGGCTTTACGGAGAAAGACCTCGTACCTCTCCTTGAGGAAGCCCACAGCCAACACCTTCAGGATGTAGAAATTGCTGAGGATTCCTCATGGGTGGTCGTGGTCCTGCGTCGCTTTCCTGTGGTATGATAGAAGAAGCGAGGTGAGGAACTTCTTGCGGATCGCTTTTGTGTATTCAGTGAAGGATAAAAGGCTTGTGGCTCTCACGAAGTACATGATGGAACTCTGTGAGCGGGCTGGGTGTTCGGTGAAACCTGTTGAAGTTGAGAACATGACCTCTCCGGTCAACTTCCGCCCCTTTGACCTTGTCCTTGTGGGTGCCCAGGTGGTGAGCGCCTTTGGGGGGCGCATCTCTCAGGAGGTCGTGAACTTCCTGAATAGCGCCACAGGCATGGAGGGGAAACGGTCCGTTGCCTACATCCTTCCCTCCCTTTTCGGGACCGATAAGGCTCTGAAGCGCCTCATGGCCCACATGGAGCGGCTGGGGGCTTTCGTGGTGGATTTCGAAGCGGTGCGGGGAGAACGAGAAGCCCAGAATCTCATCGAGCGGCATGTGAAGAGGGGATGATTCCTGTGGACCGCGGAAAAGAAAACATCCGCGATATCTTTGAGGAGTTCTTTTTCGGTCCCCTGGGGAGATTCCTCGACCCCTTCCTGAGCGAGGAAGCACGGCAGCACCTCTCCCGGGCACGGCTTGAGCTTTTGCGGGCTGCCCGGGCCTTCATCGACGCGGAAATCGAGCGGCTTGAGAGAGGGAAGAGGCAAGAATAAAAAATGGTGCGCGGTGCTGGATTCGAACCAGCGACTTCCACCGTGTGAGGATGGCACTCTTCCGCTGAGTTAACCGCGCACGCTGCTCTAATTATACCCAAGTCTCCGGGAAAGGTCAACGGGAGAGGTCAAGAAACGGAATCGTTGACAGAGGAGGGGGGTTTCTGGTACTCTCAGGAGGAAGCTCTTTGAAGGAGGGAAAAGATGCGAAAGCCCTGGGTTTTTGGGATGCTCATTCTGGCAGTGCTTTTCGCCGCCGGCTGCACGGCGGAAATTGTTGTCCCCATCACTTACGGCTCGGCAATCATCTGTTCCGGGCATCCTGGTATTTACGGCGAGCTCTACGTTGATGGGGACTATGCTGGGTACCTCGGACCCAATGAGTGTCGTACGGTTTCAGGCCTTGCTCTGGGGAGATGGCACACCGCCCGGCTGTACCATCCCTGGGGCGGGGTGTACGTCCGGGATTTCTACCTCGATTACTCAGGGAAGATTGTGACCATTGACTGATGCGGAGAAGCGTTGCCGTTTTTGCGGTTTCGGTGCTTCTTGCCCTCTTCCTTTCGGGGTGCCGCATCGGGGTTGGGATTGGGGTTGAGGTCCGCCTGGGGTATGTGACGTTTCAGTCTGTGGATGAACGAATCAGCGGACCCTTCTTCCTTGACGGGAAGAGGATGGGGGACCTTCCTCCGCTTGGGACGATTCGGTGTCTTGTCACCCTGGATTTCCCCCATGAGGTCCGGGTGGTTTCGGCTTCATGCCCCGGAGGAGCCTGCGTGTTCGTCTTCTCTCCGCCTTTTCGGCCCGGGGAGGTCATTCCTCTGAGCTTCACCGGGTATCCGTGACTCCCCGACGCTTACAGAAAGGTGCAACAGGGCACTGGCTGCAGCGGGGCCTTCTCGGGAGGCAGACGTTCTGTCCAAAGAGGACAAGGAGCTTGTTGATTCTCCCCCAGAGGTCCTGAGGGAGCTTTTTCTGGAGCTCTTTCTCCGTTTCTTCAGGAGTTTTTGTGGCCACAAGGCCCCAGCGGTTCGTGATGCGGTGGACATGGGTATCAACGCAGATTGCCGGTTTTCCAAAGGCAACGCTTAAGACCAGGTTGGCCGTTTTCCTTCCCACTCCAGGGAGCCGCAGGAGTTCTTCTTCGCTTTCCGGAACCTTTCCCCCGTGTTCCTCAAGGAGGATTCGGGCGATTTGCTGGAGCCTCTTTGCCTTTTCCCGGTAGAATCCCACAGGGTAGATGAGGCGGGCAAGGTCCTCCTCGGGGACGCGCAGGAAATCCTCGGGTTTTGTGAAGGAGGTTGCGAGGCGCTGCAGGACCCTGTGGGTTGTTCTATCCTGAGTCCTGTGGCTCAAGAGGGCCCCAACGAGAACAAAAAAGGGGTCCCGGGTGACGTTTTCCACCGTGGCATCTTGCCAGTTCCCGGCCTCTTTCTGTAGAATGGCAAAAACGTGGCGGATGTTTCTCTGGTCCACGAATTCATGATACCCGGTGGAAGGGGAGAAAACAAGTGAAAACCGCTGTCCTTGTGCTCTATGTGGTGGGGATGCTTGGTCTTGGGTACTTTGCTTCGCGGCGAACCAAAAGTCTTGGGGATTTCTTCCTGGCTGGTCGGAACCTCGGTCCCTGGATTTCTGCCTTCGCCTACGGGACGACGTACTTCAGCGCTGTCCTTTTCATCGGGTACGCCGGGCGCATTGGCTGGGGGTTTGGTCTTTCGAGCCTCTGGATTGTGGTGGGGAACACCATCGTGGGGTCGCTCCTTGCCTGGCTTGTCCTTGCCCGGAAGACCCGCCATCTCACCGAACGCCTCAACGTCATGACCATGCCGGAGTTCTTGAAGGCAAGGTACGGGAGCGAGGTGCTGAAGGTTCTGGCAGCCCTTGTCATTTTCTTTTTCCTCGTTCCTTATTCTGCTTCGGTGTACATGGGGTTGAGTTATCTTTTCGATGCCGTCCTGGGTATTCCTTACCAGTATGCCCTCCTTTTCATGGCCGTACTCACGGGGGTGTACCTTCTCATGGGTGGGTATCTTGCGGTGAGTCTCACCGACGCCGTCCAGGGGATGATCATGCTCTTTGGGTCGCTCTTCCTTGTGGGGTACCTCCTTGCCCGCCCTGAGGTTGGGGGCCTGTCTCATGCGGTTACAAGACTCGCCCAGGTGGATCCCCGTCTTGCGAGTACCATCGGCCCCCCGGGATTCTGGCCGCTCTTTGGTCTTGTGGTCCTCACAAGCCTTGGTCCCTGGGGTTTGCCCCAGATGGTGCAGAAGTTCTACGCCATCCGGAGCGAGAAAATGGTCACCACTGCCACAGTGGTGGTGACCATTTTTGCCCTCGTATGTACTTTTGCCGCCTATTTCTCCGGTTCCCTCACCCATCTCTTCTTCAAAGAGCCACCCCTGGTGAACGGGAAAGCCGAGCCGGATCTTCTCATGCCGCACCTCATCGCTACCATCATGCCCCGGAGGAGCCTGCGTGTTCGTCTTCTTCTCGTTTTCTCGGCCTCCATGTCCACCCTCTCTTCTCTTGTTCTCGTCTCCTCTTCGGCTGTGGTCATCGACCTTCTTCCCCCGGCCACCCGGCCGAGGTCACTGTTTTTCATGCGGGTGCTCTGTGCCGTTTTCGTCGCCCTTTCCCTCTTCCTCGCCCTCTCCAGGATTTCCTTCATTGTGAACCTCATGTCGATTTCCTGGGGAACCGTGGCCGGGAGCTTTCTCGCTCCGTACCTCTACGGGCTGTACTGGAGGGGAGGGAATCGTTGGGGAGCCCTGGCGAGCATGCTTTCAGGGCTCTCTGTAGGACTTTTTGGGGCCATTCTTTTTGGTTTCCGCTCGTCGGTGCTGCCGCTTTTAGGGTCTTTCGCCATGCTCATTCCCCTTGGGGTTTTCCCGGTGGTGTCGCTTGTTACAGGAGGTGGGAAAGATGCGAGCGTGCGTCTTTGAGGGAAAGGAGAAGTGGCGTGTTGTTGAGGTTGACGATCCCCGTCCCGGCCCTCAGGAGGTTCTCATCCGGGTGAAGGTAGCGGGAATCTGTGGGACAGACGTCCACATTTTCCGGGGGGAGTACTTCCAGCGCTTCCCCATCATTGCTGGGCATGAGTTCTCGGGGGAGGTGGTGGCGGTGGGGGAGGGAGTGACCGAGTTCTCCCCGGGGGAGCGGGTGACTGCCGATCCCAATATCTTTTGCGACCACTGCTACTTCTGCAAAATCAACAAGAACAACCACTGTCTGAATTTCGAGGCCGTGGGGGTAACGAGGAACGGAGCCTTCGCCGAGTACGTGGTCGTCCCCAAAAAGTGCGTTTTTCCTCTCCCCGAGAGGGTGAGTTTTGCCGAAGGAGCTCTGGCAGAGCCTCTGGCCTGTGCGGTGTACGGGGTGTCGCGAAGCCGCATCCGTCCCGGGGAAAAGGTCCTCATCTTTGGGGCGGGTCCCATAGGACTCCTCCTCCTTGCTCTTTTCCGGGTTTCGGGAGCTGCGGAAGTGGTGGTGGTGGACGTGAGCGAATTCAAGCTTTCGCTTGCGCTGAAGCGAGGAGCCCGAGAAGCCCTTCTTGCCGATGGGAAAGAAGAAAAACGCCTTCGGGAGATCGCGCCCCTGGGATTTCCGGTGGTGGTCGATGCCACAGGGGTTCCAGAGGTCATGGAAAAAGCCCTGACATTTGTTGAGCCTGATGGGACCTTTCTCCTTTTTGGGGTTGCCCCGCAAGGAGTAACAATGAGGGTTGAACCGTACCGGATATTCCACGAGGACCTGCACATCGTGGGGTCCTTTGCGGTGAAAAAGACCATGCAGTATGCCTTGAATCTTCTGGAAAGCGGAGCGGTTTCGGTAAAGGACCTCATCTCCTCTCAGTATCCTCTTGAGCGTTTCGGCGACGCTTTAGAGGAGATGCTCACCGCGAGGGACCACCTGAAGATTCAGGTACTCTGCGATGGAGCGTGAAATCCTGTGGAGGGTCGGGTTTCCCTCGATTTCCAGTGGCACCTCACGAACCGCTGTAATCTCCGGTGCCGCCACTGTTACCAGGAGGCTTTCGAGGACGAAAACCTTCCAGAGCTCTCCCTCCTTGCCGGGCGGCTCCTTCAGGGACTTGAGGAGCTCGACCGCCAGACTGTTCTCAACCTCACCGGTGGAGAACCTCTCCTCCTTGGTGAGGAGCTCTTTCGCCTTCTTGCCCTTCTTGACCGCCATCCCAGGGTTTTGGAGGTCATGCTCATCACCAACGCTCTCCTCATCGACCGGAGAACGGTTGCGGAGCTTGCTTCTTTTGCCAAGCTCACCACCATCAAGGTGTCCCTTGAGGGGATGGAACGAGTCAACGATGCTATCCGGGGAGGGGGGTGTTCCATCGAGTGCTTCAGGCCCTGACCCACCTTGTGGAGGCCCCCTTCCGGGTGGTCCTCATGGTGACGCTCCACCAGGAGAACCTCGGAGAGGTTCCGAAAATATGGCGCCTTGCCCGGGATCTGGGGCTTTCTGGCATCATCTTTGAGCGGTTCGTCCCCGAAGGAAGAGGGAAGGATATGGCTTCGGCCGTTTTGCGGAAAGAAGAGTGGCAACGGTTCCTTGAAGAACTCTGCGCTTTGTGCGGTTTTGACATTGCCGCTCTTTCGCTTCTTTCGTACCGGGCTTTCTGGGTGGAGTTTGCAGAAGGCGTGAGCCTCCTTGGAGCTCCCTGTAGCCTTGGGGAATCCTTCTGCCTCATGCCCGACGGCACGGTTTTCCCCTGCCGCCGCCTGCCCATCCCCCTCGGGAACCTTCTTGAGGAGGACCTTGCAGTGATTACCACGCATCCCCTCCTTGGGAAGCTAAAGAACCGGGAGTCCCTCCGGGGGAAGTGCCGGCAGTGCTCGGTAGCGGGGTGTCTGGGGTGCCGGGCCCTGGCGTACGCGGTTCTGGGAGACCCCTTTGGGGAAGACCCCCACTGTTTCCTTCAGGAGGCACGGATTTCCACAACATCCTTGTCCTGAAGCACGTAGTCAGGGGGAACGAGCTGGCCCCCGAACTTCGTCGACCCCCACACCCGGGCTCCCCGGAGGCGCTTCGCAAGGTCTTTGTGGATGGCCTCAGCGAGGTCTCTGACGGTGCTCCCTTGCCCGAGGACGAAGGGCCGGGAGAGGTCAGGAGGTTTCCCCGGGGGTTTGCTGTACACCCGGATGATGCCACTTATGCGGAATATGGCTTCCTTCACAGATTGCTCGTGGGGACCAAACTCCTTTAAAGAAGCCCCAAGG
>APKF01000143.1 GCA_000353875.1 Candidatus Caldatribacterium californiense OP9-cSCG
GTTCCCTTGTGTTTGGGAATGACCGCAAGCATCTCCTCCAGCGCCTCGAGTTTCTCTGCGACGGTTTTTGCTGCCCGGTATTTCGCCTCTACCTCAAAGTACTGGGGAGGAAGATTTGCCGGCACTGCCTCTGCCCTCCACTTTTCATTGTACCGAAAAGGGGAGGGTCTTCCAATCCCCTGAGGATGTGCTATCATTAAAAGGGAAGCCCTGAGAAGCCTGAAAGAGCTGGAGACGGGGATGCGGTTTTTCTCAGTGTTCGGGGAGGACCTATGAGAATTATTGCCATTGCCAATCAAAAAGGAGGGGTGGCGAAGACCACAACGTGCATTAATCTGGGAGCGTCACTGGCGTATCATGCTCGACAGGTGCTCATTATCGATATGGACCCTCAGGCGCATTCGACGCTGGGTCTTGGGTTTGAGCCTAACGAGTTTGACAAGACCATTTTGAACGTCCTCGAGCCTCCGCGAAGCCCTTACCGTCTTGAGCTTAAAGACGTCATTGTGCCTACGCGGACTCCCAATCTCTACCTGGCCCCAGCGAACATCGACCTGGCAGGAGCGGAGTACCGCCTCATCGACAAACTCGGACGGGAAGACTTTTTGAATAACAGTATTCAGCGGGCCAACCTCCCCTTTGACTACATCCTCATTGACTGTCCCCCGTCCCTCGGTATCCTCACCATCAATGCCCTCAAGGCCTGCCGCGAGGTAATTATCACTATCCAGCCTCACTATTTCGCCCTGCGGGGGATTGAAGAGTTCATGGAAACTCTGGAGCTCATGCGGGAGAACCTGAAGCACGATCCTGAAGTGTACGTGCTCATCACCATTGCCGACACAAGGACCAACCTCTACCGGGAGGTCATCGAGGAGGTTCGGGAGTACTTCGGGGACCGGATGTTCGAGACCATTATCCATCGCAATATTGCGCTGGCTGAGGCGACAAGCCATGGTGTGCCGGTGATTGAGTACGAGCCCACGTCCAC
>APKF01000144.1 GCA_000353875.1 Candidatus Caldatribacterium californiense OP9-cSCG
GACAGGGTGGCAACGATTAAAGTCATCGGTGTTGGCGGGGGAGGCAACAACGCCATCAACCATATGATTGAGGAAGGTCTTGACGGGGTGGACCTTGTGGCGGTCAACACCGACGTGCAGTCCCTCAAGCGGTCCCTGGCTCCGGAAAAGGTACAGATTGGCTTCAACCTCACAAGGGGCCTGGGAACCGGGGGAGACCCACGCATTGGGGAGGAAGCGGCCAAACAGGACCGGGACAAGCTCCTCCAGGTGGTTGAGGATGCGGATTTGGTATTCATCGCCGCCTGTATGGGTGGGGGAACGGGAACAGGCGCAGCTCCGGTGATTGCCTCGCTGGCAAAGGAAGCCGGAGCACTGACCCTTGGTGTGGTGACCAAGCCCTTCAATTTCGAAGGAGCCCGCCGGAGAACCCAGGCAGAAGAAGGTATCAAGAAGCTCCAGGAAGTGGTCGATGCGCTCATTGTGATCCCCAACGAGCGCCTCCTCCAGGTGGCCAAAAAAGATACCTCGCTTCAAGAGGCCTTTAAGGTAGCAGACCACGTTCTCTACCAGGCAGTGCGGGGTATCACGGACCTCATCACTTCGCCTCAGGATATCAACCTCGATCTTGCGGATTTGCGGACGGTTCTGAGCGGTGCCGGAATGGTGCTCATTGGTATCGGCAATGGTCGAGGGCGGGAGAAGGCGAAACAAGCAGTGGAAGAGGCCATTAACAGCCCTCTCCTTGAGATTTCGGTGAAGGGTGCCCGCTCAGTCATCCTCAACATTACCGGTGGTCCTGATATGACCCTTAACGAGGTCACCGAAATCGTGAACTTCGTCACCGCGGCGACGGGGACGGAAACCGACATCCTCTGGGGGTGCAAGGTGGACGAGACGCTGTCCAACGAAATCGTGGTGACCGTTATTGCCACCCGTTTTGAGGTCGAGAAGCATGAGGAAGCATTCCTTTCCCTTGCGGGAGGGAAAGGCGAGGAAGACATCGGGAGCCGCATCATTATCGACGACGATATTGATATTCCCGCGTTTCTCCGGGAATCCCAGAAACGGGCAGCTTTTCAGGAGCGGAAGACAAACGACGTTTTTCCATTCTTTCGAAGGATGAAGGGGGAATGAGCTATGGCAGTAATTCTGGGAAAGCAGATGACGAGGGAAGAGATTCTCCGAAGGGTCGGAGACATCTCGCAGCTTGGAGGGGTGCGGGTTGCTGAGCTCCTTGACGGCCTGGAGCGAGGGGTGCGGATTGCCGAGGTGAACACCGGAGGGGGCCTTTTCTATACGGTTCTCCTTGACCGGGGGATGGATATCGCCTGGACGACGTACAAGGGTGTGAGCATCGGCTGGAGGTCGGCAACGCAGAACCTCTCGCCCTTCCTTTTTGAGCCAGAGGGATTCGGGTGGCTCCGGGGGTTTCACGGAGGGCTCATGAATACCTGTGGGCTTACGTACGCCGGAACACCGTGCCGCGACACCTCGACCCTGGTTCACCGCCTTGAAGAAGAAGACCTGGGACTCCACGGCCGGGCCTCGTACCTTCCGGCAGGAAACGTGTACGCCGACGGAGCCTGGCAGGGGGACGAGTACTTCATGTGGGTTCAGGGGAAGGTTCGGGAGGCTGTCGTCTTTGGGGAAAAGCTGGTGCTTGTGAGGAAAATCTGGAGTCGTCTGGGGGAAAAGGTCATCCACGTTGAGGATCAGGTGACCAATGAGGGGTTCATCGAGAGCCCCTTCATGATTCTCTACCACATCAATATCGGGTATCCTCTTCTTGACGAGGGGAGTGTCCTTCTGCTTCCGGCAGTAAGAACCATCCCTCGAGACCACTGGGCCGAAGAGGGGAAAGAAGAGTGGTTCCGCTTCCACGCGCCTCAAAAAGGGTACTTCGAGAAAGTGTACCTCCACTACCCCAAAACTTTAGGCGATGGTTTTGGGGCCTCGCTGCTTCTTAATGAACGGTTAAAACTCGGCGTCTACGTGAAGTTCGATACAAAAGAACTCCCCTATTTCACAGAGTGGAAGATGATGGGTGAGGGGGAGTACGTCGTGGGTATGGAGCCCGGCAATTGCTTCCCCCTGGGGAGGAAGAAGGAGCGGGAAGAGGGAAGACTCGTTTTCCTGAAGCCCGGAGAAACCCGGAAGATTACCCTGGAAATCGGTATTGTGGACGGAGAGGAGGAAATCAGGGAGTTCAAGAAGTACCTGGGAATGGACTGACGCCGCGATACAGCACGGAATACGCAAAGTAGTTAGTGAGAACCTTTTTCACGTAATTTCGAGTTTCGGCAAAGGGAATGGATTCAAGGAATGCATCCCGGTCCTGGGGGAGTTCCTCCTTCCAGCGCTCGGCTCTCCCCGGACCGGCATTGTACCCGCAAAGGGCAAGGAGAAGGTCTCCTTCAAACCTCCGCAGAAGGTAAGCAAGGTATGCCATGCCGATAGCCAGGTTTTCCCGGGGCTCAAGAAGGAGAGCGGTGATATCGCCATCTTTTCCCGGATTCACCCATCCCTTTTCAACGACCCATGCCCCGGTTGTGGGGAGAACCTGGGTGAGTCCTACAGCTCCGGCCAGAGAAACCGCCTGGGGGTCGAAAGCGCTCTCTGCGTGAACCAGGGCAAGGACAAGGTAGGGGTCAAGAGGAGGGTTTTGTTGCGGAGCGAGCTCTTCGATTTCTTTGAAAAAGAAGCGCGGGTAGTAGCTTTTCCCGACAAAGTCCGGAATGCGTCCCCTTTCTGGGAAAAGACGAAAGGCGAACTGCAGGCTCTTCCGGTACATTCCTCTCCGGGCGAAGAGTCCAGCACACTCAAGACGAAGCAGAGTATCCCGGGGGTTTTTCCGGAGAAGAAACAGGAGTTCGATCTCGGCGTGGTTGAAAAGCCCCAGGGAGGAGAAAAACCGGTATTTTGCCCAGTGGGTTTCGAGGTTCTGGGGAAGACTGAGGGGTGGCGAGCTTTGCTGCACAAAGGGTGAGGAGAACCCCACAATCTCAGTTGCCCGGACATAGTAGTAGTCAAGGCGAGACTCTGCAAGAATCGTGGCCAGAGGGGTAATCTCTCCGGTGACCTTGAACTTCCAGAAGAGCGCCTGGTTCCGCCACTCAGAGAGAGTGGCAAGCTGCTCAAGGACTTCCAGAGCACCGTCCCTGTCCTTTTTCTGGTACAGGACCCAGAAGAGGTTGAAGAGGAGCGCTCCGTTTTGTGGGAAAAGCGTTGCTGCCCTCCTCAGGGTGGCAATATATCGTCCGTCGTCTTTCAGGGTGCTGTAGGAAGCGGCTAAGTTCTGGAGGACTGTGAGAAGGTATTGGCTCTTTGGGTATTCGGCAAGAAGCCGGTCGAAAAAGCGGATGGCCTCGCGGTGCATGCCTTTTCGCTGGGCAAGGACACCCCGGAAAAAGAGCACGTCCTCAGTATCTTTCCTCCCCTCAAGGAGTTTTTCCAAAGCCTTGAGGTCCCCTTTTCGCAGGAAGAGACGGGCCTGGAGAAGCCAGAACGTGTCGCCTAAAGGTGGAGGGAGAGTCTCTTCCTTGAGGGTGTTCAGGAAACGCTCGGTGTCTTGCAGAAATCCCAGGTTCAAGAAAAACTCGGCAAGGAGAAGACGAGCAGAAAACGTGAGGGAATCGGGGGAAAGCCCCGGGAGAAGGGGCTCAAGAGCCCTTCGGGTCTCAAGGAAGGTCTGGTCGCGGAAATCCCGGTACATTTTGTGCAAAAGGAAGACCGCCTCAAGGTGGTGGTCCTCTTCCTTGAGGAGGGCAAAGAGCTCTCGAAAGGCGGCAAGCTTCTCCTCTTCCGCTTCAGCAAGGCGCAAGGCTTCAAGGGCAAAGGCGAATGCCTCATCGGGTTTCCCTTCCTTCCGGGATTTTTGTGCGCAGACGAGGGCGGCAGGGAATCGGACCGGTGAAGTGGGGGCAAACTCCTCGAGGAGGCGAAGAAAGAACCACCGTTCTCGGGAGTTTCCCTCAAGGTGTTCCAGGAAAAGGAGTACCAGGTGGTCTGAAAGAGGGCGGCCCCTCTTGAGGCTCTGCACGATGTCTTCCCGAACGCCAAGGTGAATGGGCGAGCGAAGGAGGGTCTCGATGAAGAGAAAGTGGAGCCGCTCAGGAAAACTGAGTCCGGGTTCACTCTTCCCTCTTCCGCCACCAAGGAGTAGCCCCAGAAGGAGCAAAGGAAAGACGAGCACCTTTGCTTTCATTTGGGGTCCATGATAGCATAGTACCGTGGAAGAGGGAAGGGGGAGGAAGGAATGCGGAATCAGGAAGTGGCCAAAATCCTCCATGATATCTCGGTACTTCTTGATATCAAGGGAGAGAGTCGCTTCCGGGTGGTGGCGTATGAGGAAGCCGCTCGACGGATAGAGAACTGGCCTGAGCCCATTGAGGAGGTCTGGAAGAATGGGAAACTTGAGGACATTCCGGGCATCGGTCAGAGCATTGCCAGTAAAATCGCCGAATACCTCGCCACAGGAAAAATGGCCTATTACGAGGAACTGACAAGGGAAATCCCTCCCGAGCTCATCGAGCTCACGGAGATTCCCGGAGTGGGACCCAAGATCGCCAGGCTTCTCTATGAACAACTGGGGATAAAGACTCCTGAAGATCTTGAGAGGGCAATCCAGGAGAAAAAACTCCGCAACCTCCCTCGCCTTGGTGCAAAGAGCGAGGAGAAGATTGCCCGGGGCCTTGAGATGTTCCGGCGCAAAACCGGTCGCATGCTCCTTGGGCAGGCCCTGCCCCTTGTGGAGGGTATTGTGGCGCTTCTTCGGGAGAGAACAGGAGTGGAGAAAATCAGCCCTGCGGGGAGCATCCGTCGCATGAAAGAAACCATAGGGGACATTGACATCCTGGTGGCATCTTCCCGTCCCCAGCTCATCATGGACGTTTTTGTTGCTCTGCCCCAGGTTCGGGAGGTTCTGGCAAAAGGCGATACGAAGTCGAGTATTGTGACCCATGAGGGTATCCAGGTGGATGTGCGCGTGGTGGAGGAAGAGTGTTTCGGAGCGGCTCTGCAGTACTTTACCGGTTCCAAGGCTCACAACATTAAACTCCGGGAAATCGCTCTGAAAAAGGGCTTTAAGGTGAACGAGTATGGGGTTTTCCGTCTGGACACCAATGAGCGAGTGGGAGGGGAACGGGAGGAAGATATCTACGAAATCCTGGGAATGGAGTGGATTCCTCCGGAACTTCGGGAGGATCAGGGAGAAATTGAGTGTGCTCTGGAGAAAAAGCTTCCCGTGCTTGTGGACATGAAGGACATTCGGGGGGATCTCCATGTCCACTCTCACTGGAGTGACGGTGTAGCCTCCATCGAGGAGATGGCCCAGGCAGCTTTAGCGCGGGGGTATCAGTACCTTGCCATCTGCGACCACACCCAGTCCCTGGCCGTGGCCTCAGGGCTCACCCCGGAGGAAATTCATGAGCGGGAAAGGGAAATCCAGCGCTGGAACGAACGTCACCCAGAGCTTCTGGTCCTCAATGGTGTTGAGGCCAACATCCTGAGCGATGGGTCTTTAGATTTCCCCGATAAGGAACTTGCCCTCCTTGAGGTGGTGGTGGCTGGCCTCCACTCCGGGCTCACCCAGAAGGAGGAGAAGATTCTGAAGCGTCTGGAGCTGGCCATGAAGAATCCCTACGTTCAGATAATCAGCCACCCCACAGGGCGAATCATCGGCAAGCGCGAGGCGTACGAGATCAACTGCGACGTTCTCTTTGCCATGGCGAAGGCCACCCATACCTCTTTGGAGCTCAACGCCCAGCCTGAGCGCCTGGATCTCCGCGATGTGGATGCCCGGAAGGCTGCTCAGGAAGGCATAAAGATTGTGATTTCCACCGATGCCCATGACCCAGGGTCTTTGGAGTACATGCGCTATGGTGTAGCCCAGGCGAGACGGGCCTGGCTTCGGAAGGAGGACGTGCTCAATACCTTTGACCGGGAGGAACTCTTAGAGTTCCTCGCCAGAAAACGGAAACTCCTCCTCCGAGAGGAGCATTAAGGGAAGCTGCCTTTTGTGGGTACTCTGTCGAACCATGGAGAGAATCTTTGACCGGTAGGGTTCTTCGGCCTTCCCCTCTTCGATGAAGCGGTCAAGAATCTCGTATGTCAGGCCCATTTCTCCTTCGTCGGTCTGACCGGGCCAGAGACCCGCTGAAGGGGGTTTGGCGATGATGCGCTCCGGGATTCCCAGAAATGCGGCGATTTCCCGGATCTTACGCTTGGTGAGGTGCGCCAGGGGGGCAATGTCCACGCCACCGTCCCCGTATTTGGTGAAGTACCCCACGGTGAGCTCACTGCGGTTACCCGAGCCACAGACGAGGTAGTTCAGGGTGTTGGCGAAAAAGTACAGCACGCACATCCGCAGCCTCGGTTTGAGGTTGGCCTGGGGGAGGGACTTCGTTGCTTTTTCTTCTCCCAGGACCTCAAGGAGCGCGTCAAAGGGCTTTTCAAGGGGGATAACCCGGTAAGGGATGGAGAACCGCTCGGCGACCTCCCGGGCGTCCTCGAGGTCTTCTGGGTTGCTGTAGCAGGGCATGACAAGGCCCAGGACATTTTCTCCAAGGGCTTTTTTCGCAAGAACCGCCACCACGGAAGAATCGATGCCTCCGCTCATACCGAAAACAAGACCCCTGGCGCGGGCCTCAAGGACTTTCTCCCGCATCCACTGCACAATCCGTGCAACCTCTTCCTGGGGTGTCAAGGGGGCTTCCTCCTCTCGTTGACTTTCCTTTTTCCCGTAATGTATTATTTTGCCAACACTACGTCAAGGAAGTGGGGAAGTAGCAATGGGGAAGACAATGGCCGAAAAAATCTTCGAGCGCAAGGTCGGAAAACCTGTTCATCCGGGAGACATCGTGGTTGCGCCGGTTGACTGGGCTATGGGTCAGGACGGCACCACTCCTCTTGCCATCCAGTCTTTTGAGGAGATGAACGGAAAGTCGGTGTTCCGCCCGGACAGGGTTGTCTTCGTCATCGACCACAATGCCCCAAGCCCCTTAGAATCAGTCTCCCGCCTCCACGACCTCATGCGTTCCTTTGCCCAGAGATTCGGTATCCGGGTGTTTGAGGTGGGGGAAGGGGTCTGTCATGAACTCATGATGAGCCGAGGCCTTGTGGTCCCGGGGGATCTTGTTGTGGGAGCCGATTCCCACACCTGCACCTACGGGGCCATTGGGGCGTTTTCCACGGGGATTGGAAGCACAGAGCTTGCTGTGGTGATGATGACCGGGAAACTCTGGTTTAAAGTCCCAGAAAGCCTCTGTATCAGGCTTTCTGGGGAACTCCCCCCAGGAGTGTTTGCCAAGGACGTTATCCTGCACATCGCGGCGCTCCTTGGGGCTGATGGGGCAACGTACCAGGCGATTGAATTCCACGGCCCGGTGGTGGAGCGTCTGAGCGTGGAAGAGCGGGCAACCCTCACCAACATGGCGGTGGAGGTGGGTGCCAAGGCAGGGATGGTTCCCCCTGATGAGAAGACCATAAGGTGGGTGAGGGAGCGCACCGACCGTCCCTTTGAGGTGGTGCTTCCTGACCCTGATGCGGTGTACGCGAAGATCCTGGACGTTGACTGTTCTGGTCTTGTGCCGCAGGTTGCCTTCCCGCACCGGGTCGACAACGTCAGGCCCATCACCGAAGCCCTGGGAATCCCTGTTCGTGAGGCTTTTGTGGGGACCTGCACCAACGGAAGGATTCCCGACCTTGAAGTGGTGGCGAGGATTCTTCGGGGTCGAAAGGTGCATCCTGAGGTGCGGCTCATTGTTGCGCCGGCCTCGAAAGAAACCTTCCTTGTTGCCCTTGAAAGGGGATGGGTGAGGGATATTGTAGAGGCAGGAGGTGTTTTTGTTCCCCCAGGATGTGGCCCTTGTGTGGGGACACACCAGGGGATCCCCGGAGATGGTTGGAATGTCATCTCCACGGCCAACCGGAATTTCCGGGGACGGATGGGGAACCGGGAGGCTTCCATTTACCTTGCCTCTCCTGCGACGGTAGCAGCCTCGGCCATTGAGGGGAAGATTGCGGATCCGAGAAAATACCTGGGGTGAGAGCTATGCGCTTGACTGGACGGGTGCACAAGTTCGGTGATGACATCAACACAGACTACATCATTTCCGGAAAGTACAAATTCAAAACCCTCGATATGCAGGAACTGGCCAGACACGTGATGGAGGATCTTGACTCGGAGTTTGCTCAGAAAGTCCGGCCCGGGGATTTCATCGCCGCAGGGAAGAATTTCGGTTGTGGTTCTTCCCGGGAACAGGCCCCGAGAGCCCTTCTTGCCTGTGGCATCAGGGGGGTACTGGCGAAGTCCTTTGCCCGGATTTTCTTCCGCAACGCCATCAACTGCGGACTCTTTGTGGTGGAGTGCGATACCGACAGAATTGAGAACGGTGACGAGGTTACGGTGGACCTTGAGAGAGGTGAAGTTGTGAATCTCACGAGGGGTGTTACCCTCTTTGTTCCTCCTCTCCCCCAGGTCATGATCGACATCCTCCGGGAAGGAGGACTTGTGAATTACTTCAAAAAATACGGATCCTTCGAAAAGGCGTGAGAAGAGGTATGTGGGAGTATCTCAAAGACAGAGACCCCGAGGTCTACCGCTGTATCGTGGCAGAGCTCAGGCGGGAACGGAACACGCTGGAGCTCATCGCCTCTGAGAACTTCACAAGCCTTGCCGTCATGGAAGCCCAGGGGTCTGTGCTCACGAATAAATACGCCGAAGGGTATCCGGGACGGCGCTACTATGGAGGCTGCGAGTTCGTGGACGAGGCAGAAACTCTGGCTATTGAACGAGCAAAGGTCCTCTTCGGGGCAGAGCACGCCAATGTCCAGCCTCATTCTGGATCCCAGGCGAACATGGCCGTGTACTTTGCGGTGCTTCAACCTGGGGATGTGGTCATGGGGATGGACCTCGCCCATGGGGGGCACCTCACCCATGGAAGCCGGGTGAATTTCTCGGGAATGCTGTACCGCTTTGTCCCCTACGGAGTGAGCCCGGAAACGGAGACCATTGATTACGACGCTCTGGAACGGCAGGCTTTTGAGGTTCGCCCAAAACTCATCGTTGCCGGAGGGAGTGCCTATCCCAGGGTCATTGATTTTGAGAGAATGCGGGCGATTTGCGACAAGGTTGGGGCGTACCTCATGGTGGACATGGCCCACTTTGCTGGGCTTGTGGCAGCGGGAATTCATCCCAATCCTGTTCCCTATGCCCACTTTGTGACCACAACAACCCACAAGACCCTTCGGGGCCCCCGGGGAGGGGTTGTCCTCTGCAAAAAGGAGTTTGCCCAGGTTATCGATAAGGCCCTCTTTCCTGGGATTCAGGGTGGTCCCCTCATGCATGTCATTGCGGCGAAAGCCGTGGCACTGAAGGAGGCACAGACTCCTGAGTTTGCCACCTACCAGAGGCAGGTGGTGGCGAATGCCCGGGCACTCGCCGAGGCCCTGAAAGAGCGGGGGTACCGCCTTGTTTCCGGAGGAACGGATACCCACCTGCTCCTTGTGGACCTCAGGGCTCTTGGCATCACTGGAAAGGAGGCGGAAACCATCCTTGACCAGGTGGGGATAACGGTGAACAAGAACGTTATTCCTTTTGACCCTCAAAAGCCTGCAGTAACAAGTGGTATTCGCCTCGGCACCCCGGCCTGTACTACCCGGGGGATGAGAGAGGCCGAGATGTACCGCATTGCCGAGCTCATTGATACGGCCCTTCGCCACCGCGAGGATTCCGGGGTCCTTGAAAAGGTGCGGCAAAAGGTGCGGGACCTCTGTGCGGCCTTCCCACTCTACCCGGAGATTGCGGAATAGTTATGGGGTTTTGGGGTTATAAAAAAGAAAACTGTGGAGGGATGAACGGTGCGCGAGAAGGTCGAACAAGCTCTGGAGAAAGTTCGGGGATACCTTCAGTACGAAGGCGGCGATGTGGAACTCGTGGACATTGAGGACGGAGTGGTGAAGGTTCGCCTGAAGGGCATGTGCAGTGCCTGCCCCATGGCGATGATTACTCTCAAAGACGGCATCGAGCGCATCCTCAAAGAGGAAGTCCCCGAAGTCAAGTCTGTCGAGCAGGTCTTTTAAAGGAAGAGGCTGTAGAGAACCCCGACAAGGACGCTTCCTCCCACGATATTGCCGAGGGTTACCGGAAGGAGGTTCTGGAGGAGAGCCCTTCCCCAGGTAATTCCAGAACCTCCCTGGAAAATCCCCACAGCAAGGAAGTACATGTTGGCCACGCTGTGCTCGTACCCCAGGGCCACGAAGGTCATGATGGGTCCCGGAATGGCAAGGATTGCGCCGATCTCGTTTCCTGCGGCGATGGCAAAGAGCACCGCAAGGTCCACGAGCCAGTTGCAGAGTATCCCCCGGAGGAACCCCTGGAAGAATGGGATGGCCACTTTCCCCTGGGCGATGGCCATGATTCTTTCGGCAATTATGCCTCCCTGCGCCTCCGGAAGCCCTGAAGCGGTGTAGAGGAACGCCAGGAAGACCGCACCGAGAAAATTCCCTCCATACACCAGGGCCCAGTTCAGAAGCACCCTTCGGAGAGGTGCTTTCTCTTTGAGGCAGTGCGCAACAAGAAGGCAGTTTCCGGTGAAGAGGTCCGCCTTGCCGAGGACAACCATGATGAGTCCCACCGAGAACACGAGACCCCCGAGGAGCTGACGGAGGCTCCAGGGGAGTCCCTGGGGGAGCGTGACGAGCGTGAAAATCTGTCCGGCAAAACCGATGTAGGCTCCGGCGAGAAATCCTCCAAGGAGGAGTTTCCCCGGGGTTTTCTCGAGTTTCCTTGTGCACCAGCTGGAAAGGTCCACGGTTTTCCCTCCTTTCTTTACTTAGAAAAATAATAGAGCATTTTGTTTTCTTTGCAAGATTTTGTAAAGAGGATTATGGATTTCCCCTGGTACCTCTGGTACAATATGCGCAGAAATCGGCGGAGAGGGAGGGTTCAGAATGGCGGAGATTCTGGATCAGATTGCCCGGGAACTCTTTGCGGGGAATGCGAAAGCGGTGGCAGAACTCGTGGAAAGGGCTCTGAACGAAGGCCTTTCTCCCCAGGAAATCCTCAACGACGGCCTCATCAAGGGGATGAACGAAGTCGGGGCGAAGTTCAAGGCCAACGAAATCTACGTCCCTGAGGTCCTCATCGCTGCCCGGGCCATGAAGGCAGGGATGGAGATTCTGCGGCCCAAGCTCGTGGAGACCGGCGTGGAACCGGTCGCCAAGATGGTCATCGGAACGGTCAAGGGAGACCTCCACGACATCGGGAAAAATCTCGTAGCCATGATGATGGAGGGGGCAGGATTCCAGGTCATCGACCTTGGGATTGATGTCCCGGCCGAGAAGTTCATCCAGGCGGTGCACGAGCACAAACCCCAGCTTGTGGGGATGTCGGCCCTCCTGACCACCACCATGATCCAGATTCGGGAGAACATCAAGGCCTTCAAAGAGGCCGGCATCAGAGACCAGGTGAGGATCATGGTCGGTGGTGCTCCGGTGACCCAGAAGTTCGCCGATGAGGTTGGTGCCGATGGCTATGCTCCCGATGCGGCCTCAGCAGTGGATAAGGCCAAGGAGCTTCTGGGGTTGCATTGAGAAAAGGGGAGGGACGTACCCTCCCTTTTTTGCTGCTCCCTCTTACTTAATAGCTTTATTTATGTTATAATTCAAGTTGGAAAAAAACTGGAGGGGGAAACATGCTGACAGACCTCGAAATTGCCCAGAGCGCTCACTTAAGGCCCATCGTGGAAATTGCCAGAGACCTCGGCCTTGAGGAAGATGACGTTGAGCTCTACGGGAAGTACAAAGCGAAGGTGTCCCTTCAGGTTCTTGAGAAACTCAAGGACCGCCCCCTGGGGAAGTACATCGATGTGACCGCCATCACCCCCACACCCCTCGGGGAGGGGAAAACCGTCACCACCATCGGTCTCTCCATGGCCCTCAACAAAATCGGGAAGAAGAGCATTGTCTGCATCCGCCAGCCGTCCCTGGGTCCGGTTTTCGGCATCAAAGGGGGTGCTGCAGGTGGTGGCTACGCCCAGGTTGTCCCCATGGAAGATTTCAACCTGCACTTAACTGGTGATACCCATGCGGTGGCCCTCGCCCACAACCTCCTGGCCGCCTTCATCGACAATCACATCTACCATGGGAACGCCCTGCGTATCGATCCTTTCACCATCAGCTGGCCGAGGGTCGTGGACGTGAGCGACCGGGCACTGCGAAAAGTCGTCATTGGCCTTGGAGGCAAAGAGAACGGTATCCCCCGGGAATCGGGTTTCGATATCGCCGTGGCCTCAGAGGTCATGGCCATTCTCGCCCTCACAACGGGCCTTCGGGATTTGCGGGAACGCCTTGGCCGGATCGTCATCGGGTACAACGTGGAGAAGAAACCGGTGACGGCGGAGGATTTACGGTGTGCCGGGGCCATGGCGGTGCTTCTCAAAGACGCCATCAAGCCGAACCTTCTCCAGACTCTGGAGAACACACCCTGCTTTGTCCACGCTGGGCCCTTTGCCAACATTGCCCACGGGAATAGCTCCATTCTCGCCGACCAGATTGCCCTTCGCCTGAGCGAGTACGTGGTCACGGAGAGCGGTTTCGGTGCGGACTGCGGATGGAAAAGTTCATGAACATCAAGTGCCGCTACAGTGGCCTCACTCCCGACTGTGTGGTCATGGTGTGCTCGGTCCGGGCGCTCAAAATGCACAGCGGCAAGTACAGAGTGGTGCCCGGGAAGCCCCTTGACCCTGCGCTTGCAGAAGAAGACGTCGCTGCGGTGGAGCAGGGCGCAGAGAACCTGGTGAAGCAGATTGAGAATGCCCGCCTCTTTGGGGTTCCGGTCGTTGTGGCCATCAACCTTTTTGCAACGGACACCGACCGGGAAATACGGGCCATTGAGAAGATTGCCCTTGAGAACGGCGCCTATGCCTGTGCGGTGTCTGAGGTCTGGGCAAAAGGCGGTGCCGGGGGAAGGGAGCTCGCTGAGGCAGTAGTTCGGGCCTGTGACGAACCCAAGAACTTCCGGTTCCTCTACCCCCTTGATATCCCGATCAAGGAGAAAATCGAAATCATCGCCACGAAGATTTACGGGGCCGACGGTGTCGTGTACGAGGAAGGCGTGGAGGAGAAAATCAGGCGCTTCACCGAATTCGGCTGGGACAGGCTCCCCATCTGCATGGCCAAGACCCATCTTTCCCTCTCTCACGACCCAAAACTCAAAGGACGCCCCCGGGGATTCAGGC
This sequence comes from Candidatus Caldatribacterium californiense OP9-cSCG, assembly GCA_000353875.1. GTDB lineage: Bacteria > Atribacterota > Atribacteria > Atribacterales > Caldatribacteriaceae > Caldatribacterium > Caldatribacterium californiense. Next base: position 13,221 of record APKF01000144.1, read on the forward strand.
TCCCGGTCAAGGACATTCGTCCCGCCATCGGTGCAGGGTTCCTTTACCCCCTCTGTGGAGAAATTCGGACCATGCCCGGCTTGCCTTCAGAGCCTGCGGGGAATAAAGTAGATATTGATGCGGAAGGACGGATTGTGGGGCTTTTCTGATGGAACGTGTTGACGTCCTTGTGATCGGCGGAGGTATTGCCGGGCTTGCGGTGGCCTCCGCCCTTCAGGAGAAGGGCAATGTCCTCCTCCTTGAGGAGAAGGCATCTCTGGGGGGCCTTGCGGTGGAACTCTCCTGCAAAGCTACCGACCGGTGCCTCCGCTGCGGTGTGTGCCGGGCCGCAGAAGTTGTGCGAAAGGGGCGGATTGGGGTAGAGAGCGTCACCGGGGAGTCCCCACGTGCGGTGGTTCGGGAAAAAGGAGGTTTCCGTATCACCACGGACCGTAGAGAACTCGCCGCCCGCCTGGTTGTCCTTGCGACGGGTGCAGTGCCTTTCCCGGTGGAGGAGTTCCCCCAGTACCTCTGGGGGAGGAGGGAGCGAATCCTCACCGGCTTTGAACTCGAGCGCAGGCTCAAAGACGGCAACCTCGAGGAGTTCGCCGCTTTCCGTTCCCTTGCGTTCGTGCAGTGCGTGGGGTCCCGGAATGCCCGGAAGCGACTGGGGTACTGCTCACAGGTCTGCTGCCGTTACGCCCTCCGCCTTGCGGCAAACCTCCGGTTCCGGTTTCCTGAAATGCGTATCGATTTTTACTCCATGGATCTCCAGGTCCTTGGGGACGGACAGGAAGCCCTCCGTGATGCGGCCCATTCGGTCTTCCGGTATCGTTCCCTGCCCTTTGCCCTTCAGGAGGATGCGGATGGGGTGACGGTCTTCGTGGAGGTGGACGGGAAAGCTACAAGGCGGCGCTACGACGCGGTGGTGCTTTCGGTTGGTCTTGTGGCCTCACCCGGGACACAGCGGATGGCAGAGCTCTTCCGTCTTCCGCAAAGGGAGGGTGGGTTCATCGTCCCCCACCCTCAGGACGGGGTCTTTGCCTGCGGGACGGCTACAGGACCGAAGGACATCGCGGGCGCTATCTTCGAAGCGGAGAGGCTTTCAGAAGAGCTCGGAGCGCTTCTTGGGAGGTAAGGTGGGTGCAGGTTGCGCTTTTTGGGAGTGACAGGAGTTTGCCCCTGTGGGTGACTGAAGAACTCGAGAGGATTGCTCTTTCGTACGAAGTTGTGACCCCGGAAAGGACGAAAGCCCTCTTGCCTTCATCCTTTGTCGTGGTCCTCGGAAGTGCCCTCCTCACGGAAGACGAGGTGGCAGAGCTTGCGCTTCGCCTTGGGGTCAATCCCCTGAGGGTTGCGGTTTTTCCGTATGAGGAGGTACGCGATCTTCCTGAAGAAAAATGCCGGACGCTCTGGCAGGGTTTCCTCCGGTCCCTTGTGCCCCCGAAGATAGACGTCGCCGCCCGGCGGGTGACCCCAACCCGGAGGGTGCTTCTCTACCCGGAAGGTGACGGGAGGCTCTGTGAGGCATTCACCAGAGCACGGATTCCAGCTGTTTCTTTTCCGTCTTTCGTGCTCTCCCGCAAAGGTGTGGATTTCCATATCATGCCGCATGACATCCCCGTGGGGGCGTGTGTCCTCATTCCCTCGCTGCAAGAAGAGCCGCCCGTTGTGCTCCCCCGGGAGGTTCTGGATACCG
>APKF01000145.1 GCA_000353875.1 Candidatus Caldatribacterium californiense OP9-cSCG
AATGGTCATCGAACCCTTAAACAGATACGAAACCAATTTCCTCAACACCGTGGAGGAAACCGTTGAATTCATAGATTCCCTGGGCTGTGAAAACGTCGGGATCCTTGCCGACACATTCCATATGAACATTGAGGAACCGAACATCCCTCAGGCCATTGCACAGGCCGGAGAGCTCCTTTGGCACTTTCACATTGCCGACAGCAACCGCTGGGCCCCAGGCTTAGGACACCTTGACTTCCGGCCGATATTTGAGGCACTCGAAACCCAGGGATACCGGGGGTTTGTCTCGGCAGAAATCATCCAGAAGCCAAGTTTTCAGGAAGCAGCGCGAAAAACCATGGCGACTTTGCAAGGTTTTCTCTCTTTCTCCAAGCGCTTCCAAAATCCTCGTGAATCCTGCACGAAGCAGAGGAAAAGAGAGTAAAAGGAACAAAGACTTCCATAATCCGGTGATACATACCCCAAAATCGGCTAGGTTTCCAGCACAACCCGAAAGCATCACCTCAAAGACTCCAGGGTTCAACCCTCAACATGGAAGTGGCCAAGGAAAAAGCCCGGTCAATGTCCACTCCCGCTTTTTTGTAATCCCACTGCTCAGGCATGTCCTTCCTCCTCCCAGATGCCAACCCGCTTGAAGATGGTGTCGACGTAGCGCAGGTAGTGGTGGTAGTCAAAGAGCCGGGTGAGTTCCTCTCCGGAGAGGTGAGTCCGGATTTCAGGGTCTTCTTCAAGCACCTCCCGGAAGGTCACTCCTTCGTCGTCCCAGGTCTTCAGGGCACAGCGCTGAACCAGGGTATAGGCTTCTTCACGGGTGAGACCCTTCTCAATAAGGGCAAGGAGTACCCACTCGGAGAAGACAAGGCCCCGACTCTTTTCGAGATTCTTTCTCATCGCTTCAGGATAGACCACAAGGTTTTCTAAAAGACGGGCAAAGGTATTCAGGAGGTAGTCGGCGAGGATACAGGAATCCGGAAGGATGATGCGTTCTGCCGAGGAGTGGGAAATATCCCGCTCGTGCCAGAGGGGAATATTCTCCAGGGCCACAAGGAGATTCCCCCGCAAAACCCGGCTCAGGCCGCAAATTTGCTCGGCTGTAATGGGATTCTTCTTGTGCGGCATGGCCGAGGAACCTTTCTGCCCCGGGGAAAATCCCTCCTCAACCTCCCGGACCTCGGTCCGCTGCAGGTGGCGAATCTCGAGGGCGAACTTTTCAAGGCTTGTTCCAATCATTGCCAAAGCCCACAGGAACTCCGCATAGCGGTCCCGCTGGATAATTTGAGTGGACACAGGAGCAGGCCGAAGACCGAGTTTCTCGCAGACGTATGCCTCAACCCGCGGATCCACGTTGGCGAAGTTCCCCACTGCCCCAGAAATCTTCCCCACACTGATGGTCTCTTTTGCCTGCTCCAGGCGCCTTCGGTTCCTCTGCATCTCCGCAAACCAGGCGGCAAGTTTCAGGCCGAAGGTCGTTGGTTCTGCATGGACCCCGTGGGTTCGCCCCACCATAAGGGTATACCGGTGCTCCCAGGCCCTTTTCCGAATCACCTCAAGGACCCGGTCGATGTCTTCAAGAAGCAGGTCCGCAGATTCCCGAAGGAGAACGGCGTTTGCCGTATCGAGGACATCAGAAGAGGTCAACCCAAAATGGAGGAAACGGGATTCCCGGCCAAGGTTCTCAGTAATACTGGTAAGAAAGGCAATGACGTCGTGTTTTGTGGTTTTCTCGATTTCTCGCATACGCTCGGGAGAAAAGCGGAGATTTGCCCGAATCCGCTCGATGTCCTCTTTCGGGACAACCCCAAGTTCCCCCCAGGCTTCGAGCACAAGCATCTCAATCCGTATCCAGACCTCAAAGCGGTGGGCATCGCTCCAGATAGCCTGCATTCTCGGCAGGGTGTAGCGTTCAATCATCCCTATCCTCCTTTCCGAGATTCCTTAAAATTCTACCACGACTCCTGAGAACAATTGGTCTTCCCGGAGAGGCCGCATCGCCGTATAATGGAAGCAAAAAGGAGAACGACCATGGGGATTCTTGCCAAAACGCTTCTGTACCTTGGCTTCTATGGGCTGCTCCACTTCGGGTATGAGGCCACAGGGTGGGAGGTGTTGCGTCCGGTCTTCGGTGGCAGCGAATCGGTCTTTGAGCACCTCAAGATGGGCTTTTTCGCTTACTTCTTCGCTTCACTTTTAGAATTTGGTTTCCTGCGGGGGCGTCCCGTCTTCCCCAGGGGATTCTGGTTCTCGCGTCTTCTGGCAACCTGGTCCATTCCCTGGATGATCGTCACCGTGTGGTACCTTGTCCCTGGGCTTTTCGGGCGACCTCTGCCCTTTGCTCTGGAACTCGCCTGGGCACTTGGGGTGACGTTCCTCTCGGGAATCTTCGGCGGAGTGCTCGAGCGAGGGCTCGAAGACGAATGGTCCTCTCCTTTTGCCCTGAGGGTGGTCCTTGTGCTCTTCAGTGTTGCAGCGTTCTTCTTTGTGTGGTTCACCTATCGCATGCCCTGGATTGACCTCTTCAAGATTCCTTAGGCATTCTGTGAGTCCCTGCAACGGGGTCGGGCGATGACGATGTCTGCTGCCTGGAGCAGTGCCTCAAGCATGTCGACCTGCACCTGGGGACTCTCAAGCTCAAGACGGGCAAAGACCTCGCCCCGCTCCCGGGAGACGTACTTTGGAGGAAGGGCACGGAGCGCCAGGGCCAGAACGTCTTCCTGGCACTGAGGACACCGGCAGAGCTCTGGTTTCACCGCGTAGACTTCGGGAAGAAGTCTCCGCAGGGCATCTTCAAGGACGTTCTTGAGCATGGGAGCTCACTCCTAAGCCGTCGTGTCAATGAGATGACCGGGCTCACCAGAATCTCTGCGGTTCTCAGGCGGTTGGACTTCCACCTCCTGCAGAGAGGAAGCCTTCGCCTTTTCCCCTCTCTCCCTTTCCTTTTTCTTCTTCTCCCTCCACTCACTCCTCTGTGCCTGCGGCGAAGAAGCCACGGTCTCCTCAACCTGCTGTGCTCGCCGGGCAAGCTCCTGAGCGAAAACCTGCCCCTGGGCACTCGGGGCACCTTCTTGAACTCGCTGCACCCGGGCAACCTCAGGCGCCCGGGTGACGACATTCTGCATGTTGACCGGGTCGATCACGACCATCCCTCCTTCACCCGGGGCCGCTCAAAGGACCCGATGACCACATCCTTATCCTTCTCATAAAAGGAAGCGTAGACGATTTCGTCCCGCACGATGTAGGTGAATTTCCCAATGGTGATGCGGACCTGGGGGTACACCTTCTCCTCAACGAGCACCTTTCCTTCATGGTGCTCGAAAATCTCCTCGATTTCTGCCAGCCGCTCCGTATAGATTCTCTCCTGCTCCCGGGCAAGCTCATAGGCTTCCTTCGCTTTCCTCAGTGCCTCAAGGAGTTTTGGCTCAAGGCAGGCTCCACTTTTTTGCTTTCGCCAGGCAAGCTGAAACACTTTTTCCGCCTCCTGAATGGTCTCCCTGGCCTTTTTGAGGTTATCCTGAATTCTTCTAAATTCCTCCTGGAGCTCAGGATCAAGACCCACAATCACCTCGGTTCTCGTCCCCATGGGGGATCCCAAAACCCTGACCCAGACGAGATTCCCCGCCCTTGTCACCCCGCCAACGAGAAGTCCCTTTTTCCCCCGGACGATCACGTTCCTTCCCGCCGAGAGGAAGCTGTGGAGCGCCGCCTCCTCCACCAGGATATCTCCCCGGGCCTTCACTGTGGCATTCTCCACCACCCGCACGATGACGTTTCCTTCTGCCTCCACCACACCTTTCTCCCCTCCAAAAAACCCCCTCCGGATACGAACGTTCCCCCCGGACTTAATAGTTGCCGCCTCAACGCTCTCCCAGACCTCGACATCCCCCTCAGCGAAGACAGAAAACCCCGAGCGTACCGTTCCCCGCACCACTACTGACCCGACGAAATGGACATCCCCGGTCTTCGGCCCCACATCACCGTCGATCTCAAAAAGGGGGAGAACGGAAACGACCTTCCCCACCACCACCGGGCGCCCCGAAACCCTGGCAATGGCTTTCTCCCCACCCTCGACAAGCTCCACGTTCTTCCCCACTCGGATTTTTGCCGGACGTCCAGGAGGTGCAGGAACCTCCTTCCCGAAGACATTCTTTCCCGGGATGCCTTCTTCCGGAGGAACGAGCTCGGCCACGAGATCCCCTGCCCGGACCTCAGGGATGTGGAGGATACCGAAGAGTTCCTTCTGGCTTTCCGGCTCCTCAAGGAAATCCCGGTGAACTTCCTCTTCAAAGAGGTACCGGACTTCCCCATCTTTCCCGCGCTGGGGCCGAATACCCTCAGCTACAAGGTAATGACCAGAGTTCGTAAGAAGCAGTTTCCCCCGCTCCCGCACTTCTTTCGTGAGACCAAAAACGATGCCTTTGCGACGGAGGTACTCTTCAAGCTCCTCGTAGGGGGCAAGGTCGTCTTCTGTGAGGGGTTTTTTGACCACGATTTCTGCCCGCATGCCATCGGTAGGCACAAGAAGCTGGAAAAACCCATCCTGCTCCAGACCATCAAGGGGCCTTTTCTCGTCTTTCTCCACGCTGCCTTCCCTCCCACTCCTCAAGACGTACTCGAAGACGAAGGAGAGTCCGGGCAAGAATCTGGGAAACCCTCCCTTCGCTCACCGAAAGCACCTCGCCAATTTCCCTGAGGGTCAGACCCTCAAAGTAGTAGAGGCTCAGGATGAGCCGTTCCCGTTCGGGAAGTTCATCAATGAGTCGCCCAAGGTACTCGAGAAGCTCCCGGTCCTCGAGCACCTCCGAAGGGTCAGGCACTTCCCCGAGGCCCTCGCCCTCGATCGCTTCTTCCTCTCCGAAAAACAGTGCCGGCTTCCCCTGCTCCACAAGCCAGGTGATTTCCCGAAGAGAAAGCCCTGTGGCCTCAGAGAGGTCCTCAAGGGTGGGTTCTTTTCCTGTGTCTTTCTCCCACCGGCGCCAGGCTTCAAGCACCCGGCGCAGATTCTGGCGCTCACCCCGGGTGAGGGGGTCGAGACTCCGGAGGTAATCCAGGACGGCCCCCCGGATGCGGGAGAGGGCATAGGTCTCAAAACGCACACCCCTTTGGGGTTCAAACCGGTCAAGGGCCTGCAAAAGCCCAAGGATACCGTACCCCTCGAGGTCTTCCCGGTCGATGTACGGGGGGAGGAGGTAGAGAATACGGCCTACGACGATTCGAACGAGAAAAAGGTAGTGTTCGAGAAGCTTTTCCCGGGAAGCCTTATCACGCCGGGTGAGGAAATCGTGCCAGAGTTTCTCTACATCCTCAGACTTCTCGACGATGTTCATCATGAGCTCTCACCTGTCTTGTCCTGGGGGACGCCCTGCCGCATGATCCAGAAAAAGTAGGCAAAAAGGAGGGCATACACCACCCCGAAAAGTATGGGAAGCCGTACGCTTAAAGCCCAGAGGCTCATGCCCCGAAGTATCCCCCAGACCGCATACCCCAGGACAAACACCCAGGCCCCAAGAAGGGCAAAAAGCTGCGCCAGACTCCTCCGGTACCGCCTCTCATCCCTCATATCACCATGGCATCCCGCCCAAGGATTTTGATCTCGAGTCTCCCATCCTCAAGGTAGAAGAAAATGCTCCGCCCCCGGTTCCCTCCAATATCCTCACCCTTGAGAGGGATTCCAAGGGCCTTCAGGGCTTCCCTGACCGCCTCAGCGTTGCGCTTGCCAATGTCAAAAAGCGTATCCGCCCCGGAGAACATCCTCGCCCCTCCCGAAATCTTGGCGAAAACATTCCGCCGGCTCGCCCCCGCTTTTTCAACCTCCGCAAGGAGCGCTGGAACCGCTGTATCGGCGAATTTAAAGGGATTGCTCTGGCCGGGGAGGTGTTCGGGCAGAAGAACATGCACCATCCCCCCGATCCTCCGCACCGGATCGTACAGGCACACCCCTACACAGGAACCAAGCCCAAGGACACAGAGGACGTCCTCTGGGTCGTTGCTCACCCGGTACTCTGCCATACCGACAGCGATTTTTCGTGCCATGTCACACAACCCCTAAGGCCTGAAGGATGATTTCCAGAGACCCCGTGTCCGGGATGAGCATAAAGTACCCGGTAATCCGGTCTTCTTCCTCCACGAAAACCGTCTCGATGAGGAGGGCGTAGTCGCTGTGCTGGGAAATCTCGATGAGGACAACATCCACGATAGCACCGGCCATATCCACGGCGATGGCGGGAACGGAGTGGTTGAGGTGGAGCCCGGTGAAATCCGCCAGAGCCGAAAGGTACGAGGACGATAGAATATTGCCAATTTCCCCCATGGCCGATGAGGCAAGCTCATCCATGGAGAGAATCTGGTCCCTCGAGGGCGCCATATCCCCAAGGAGGATGCGCATGATTTTCAGGGCATCGTCAATGGTCATAACGAAGAGGATGTGCCCGGTAAGGGCACCGAAAACACCCAGATACACCCCCAGGACCTCTTTTTCCGGTCCTCCAAGCCACTCGGGAACATCTTTTAAGGGGAGAATCCTAACGAGAGGCACCTCCATGTTGACCCTCTTCCCCACCATCTTGGAGAGGGCCGTAGCCGCATTCCCCGCACCGATATTGCCGATTTCCTTCAGGGCGTCAAGCTGCATCTCATTGAGGTCTTCAAAGAGGACCATCGTTCACCCCTTCCCCTCTTTCCGGTAGAAGAACGGCAGAACGTACCGGAGCCCGAAATTTCCAGGATTGGCAATCCGCTCTGTGCTCCCAATCCAGAGATACCCTCCCACCCTGAGCGCTTCAGAAAGCCTGCGGAAAGCCACCTCTTTGGCCCGATCCTCAAAGTAAATCACCACGTTCCGGCATACCACAAGGTCAAAGGTTTCTCGAACCGGGTCCTGGAGGAGGTCGTGGTGTTCGAACACCACGCGCTTTTTCAGAGAAGGCGCAATCTGGAAGCGGCCATCCTCAAGCTGCTTGAAGTAGCGGGTGAGGTACTCAGGCGGAACGTTCCCCAGGTACTGCTCTACGTACACCCCCCGTCTTCCCTGTTCTAAAGCATCGTCGTCAATATCGGTAGCCCAGATGCGATAGGGCTTTTTGACCCCCATCTCCTCAAGGAGGATGGCGATGGAATACGCTTCGCTCCCCACCGAACACCCGGCGCTCCAGATGCGAAGCATCGGCCCACCACCTGAAAGAATCTCGGGGAGAATGCGCTGCCGCAGGTCCTCAAAGCGCTCGGGGTTTCGGAAAAATTCCGAGACGTTGATGGCGAAACGGTTCTTAAAGTCCTCGAGAACTTCAGGCCTGGTCTCAAGAAGCCTCACGTACTCGGCCACGTCCCTTGCCCCTGCCCGGAGCATAATGAAGTGCAGCCGGCGGCGGAGTTGATTTTCCTTGTAATAGGAAAGGTCAATCCCGGTGAGCCGGCGAACCACATGCCGCAGAAGCACCAGATCCTCACTCCGTATGGTCTCCACGGCGATCCCACTCCACGATGGCTCTGCCAATTTCCTCGATGGGGAGCACGAGATCCGCAAGACCCTCTTCGATAACCGCCCGGGGCATGCCGAAAATGAGAGAGGTTTTCTCGTCCTGGGCAATCACCGTTCCTCCTCGGGCCTTGAGTTTCCGGCAGCCCTCAAGGCCGTCCTTCCCCATGCCGGTGAGAATCACAGCCAGCACCCGGTTGCCGAAGACATCAACGAGAGAAGAAAGGGAAATATCCGCACAGGGCTTCAGGCCCTTGAGTGGGGGACGGTCATCAAGCACCAGGCGCCGGTCACCGTTCACGATGAGATGCTTTCCTCCGGGGGCCAGGAAGGCGTGGTTGACGAAAATCGCCTCTCCCCCCTGGGCCTCCCGCACCGGGAAAGGCGCAAGGTCGCTCAGGCGGTCAGCAAGGCTTCTCGTGAATCCCGGGGGCATGTGCTGGACAAGGACCATGCCGCTTTGGCGCAGAGGCGAAAGACCCTGCACGAGAATCTGCAGGGCCTTTGGTCCTCCTGTTGAAGAGGCCACAAAGACCACTCGCTGGGACTCACGCTGCACTTCCTTCTCATGGATTCGCTTTCTCAGCTTCCCGGTGTGTACCACACCTTCCCGGACCCGCTCAAGGGGGATGGTGCTCACCGCCTTCACCTTCTGGATGATCTCCTCTTTTTTCCGGTCGATATCCAGAGAAATCGCCCCCGAGGGCTTGGGAATGAAATCGAGCGCCCCAAGCTCAAGCGCCTGCATGGTGACCTCGCTTCCTTCCTGAGTCAGGGCGCTGAGCATGATGACCCGGAGAGGCCGCTCAAGCAGGACTCTCCTCAGGAATTCCAGGCCGTTCATACGGGGCATCTCTACGTCAAGGAGCACCACATCGGGAGAGGCAGCGGGAAGCACCTCCAGCGCCTCCATCCCATCCCGGGCCAGGGCCACCACCTCGATTTCAGGGTCGGTCTCCAAAAGATCCTTCACCATCCGCCGCATGAATACCGAATCGTCCACCACCATGACCCGTACCGGCTTCATCGCTTCAAAAGCCCCTTTCTCCGGAGTTCAATCTGTTTCTGGAAGATGTATTTGATGATATCCTCCCGGTCCCGATCGGTGATCTCGCTGAACTGGAAGGCGTAAAGCCCCGGACCGTCCTTCCGCACCACCTGAGCCCGGCCAACGATGTCCCTGCCGTCAAGGGACAGAAGAAAGAGAAGCTCCTCTTTGGGCTCGAAAACATCCCGTCCCTCCCGCAGCTGCACGAGCATTCCTCCACCGCTGATGTTCTTCGTGGTGCCCGGAAAGGCCCTTTCGGCTTTTTTCAAAAGAACCGGAAGCACCGCCTCAAAACGAACGTAGTTACGGCGCTGTTTGCGAACGACCTTCTCAGGCATGGCGAAAACCACGTAGGCGATGTTCCCCCGCTTGACCCGATCCTGCACTTCCCCCTCAAAGAAAAAAACTTCGTTGTCGCCGATGATGTACACCTCGAGGGTCTCGCCAATGCTCACCGGGACAAGTGTTCCCCGCTCCTGGGGTGCAGCAAACCAGAGCCTTTCCCCGTTCACGAACTCAATGCGGCTTGGGTAGTACACAACTTCGGTCTCTCCCCTGTCATTCCGCCGACGAACCCCAAGACTTGCCTTGCGATTCGGCCGGAAAATGCGCTCTGCCTCCATCATTCTTCTTCCTTCACAACCCCCTCCACCCGGACCTCCACATCCCGGGGAATCTCCTCAAAGGCCAGGACCACAAGTTGAGGCAAGGAACCAGAAAAGAGATTCCGAATGTTCCTCCTCATTTTACCAGGAACAAGGAGGATTGGGAAATGCCCAAGACCCGCCATCTGTTCCATCTTCCTCGAAAGGCTTCCCAGGATTTTCCGGAAGCGCTCCGGGGAGAGCACCTCCTCTCCGGTAAAGACCCGACCGAGAAAGGCCTCAAGGTTGGCATCGAGGGTGAGCACATGGAGTTTCCTATCGTCTCCCAGGTACTGCCGGACGATGCTCCGGGAGAGCCTCCGTCGCGCCGCCTCAATGAGCTCTTCGATACTCTTTGCCTGTCTTGCAGAATCGGCCAAGGCTTCAAGGATAAGCACAAGGTCACGAATGGGAACCTGCTCTGCTAAAAGCCCCTGCAGGACCTTCTGCAGGTCTCCTAAAGACAGCACATGGGGGATGAGTTCATCCACCACAGCCTGGTTCACCCGTTTCACCTGCTCAACGAGAAGCTGCACATCCTGCCGAGTGAGGAGTTCAGCCGCATGGGATTTCAGAACCTCCGCAAGGTGAGTGATGAGGACCGACTCCGCATCAACTAGGGTGAACCCTGCGATTTCTGCCGTTTCCTTCTGTGCCTCGCTCACCCAGTACGCCGGGAGGTTAAAGGCCGGCTCCCGGGTGGGAATGCCCTCGATGGGAACCGCCTCTCCCTGGGGATGGAGCGCCAGGTAATGGCGGGGCAAAATTTCTCCCTGGGCAACTTCGACTCCCCGGATTTTGATCACGTACTGGTTGGGGCGAAGGCGAAGGTTATCCCGTACCCGGATGGGAGGAACCACAAATCCCTTGTCCTTGGCCATGTTGATGCGCATCTGGGTAATTCGCTCAAGAAGGGTCCCTCCGCTCTGAGGGTCCACAAGGGGAACCAAGGCGTACCCAATCTCGAGTTCGACCGGGTCCACTTCGATGAGGCGGGCAATTTCCTCAGGACTCTTGGGGAGCTCTTCTTTTTTCGGCGGCTGGGGTGGCTCTTTTTTGGGCTTTTCCCGACCCTGTACCAGGAAGAACGTCCCGGCGAGACTGGCAAGAAGCAGAAAGGGCACCTTCGGTAGACCCGGGACCGCTCCAAGGAAAAGGAGTAAAAGCGCGGTCAAAAGCACCGCCCGGGGGGTCTGGGTGAGTTCCCTCGTAACATCCTGCCCGAGGTTCTCCTCGCTTGCCGCCCGGGTGACGATGAGGCCACTTGCGGTGGAAATGAGGAGGGCCGGAATCTGGGCCACAAGGCCGTCACCAACCGTCAAAAGGGCATAGGTCTGGAGGGCATCCTGTAAGTTCAGACCCCGCTGCACCACCCCAACCACAATGCCCCCCAGGAAGTTGATCATGGTGATGATGAGACCAGCAATCGCATCGCCCCGAACGAACTTGCTCGCCCCGTCCATGGCCCCGTAGAAATCGGCCTGGCGCTCAATCTCCCGGCGCCGGCGACGAGCCTCCGCTTCATCGATGAGTCCTGCATTCAGGTCCGCATCAATACTCATCTGTTTCCCCGGCATGGCATCGAGGGTGAACCGGGCCGCAACTTCGGCGATGCGGTTGGCGCCGTTTGTAATGACCACAAACTGGATGATGACGAGGATGAAAAAGACGATGAATCCGACGACGTAATTCCCCCCTACCACGAACTGCCCGAAGGCGGCGATGAGTTTCCCCGCATAGCCCTGGAGGAGGATGAGCCGGGTTGTGGAGACATTTAGAGCCAGGCGAAAGAGCGTGGCAAAAAGGAGCAGCGAGGGGAAGACCGAGAACTGGAGGGGATTCGTGATGTAGGTGGTGACAAGGAGGGTCATGACCGAGAGGGTGAGGTTACAGCTTAAGAGGAAATCGACGAAGAACGGAGGAAGGGGAATCACCATCATGAGGATAATGAGGATGAAAAGAAAGGCAAAGAGGAAGTCACTGCTTCTTGTCGTTCGCTCAAGAACCCGCACAAGCGTTTCCCTCACAGGGACCTCCCCTCCTGAGCTACCTGAAGGCGGTACACAAAGGCGAGAATCTCCGCCACCGCCCGATAGAGGAAGTGAGGAATCTCCTGACCAACCTCACAGAAACGGTAGAGATCCCAGGCCACTTCCCTGTTCTCCACGATGGGAACACCGTGTTCCCGGGCAATGGCCTTGATTCTCTCGGCAAGGAGCCGCTTCCCCTTGGCCACAAGGACCGGAGCCCGCATTTTCCCCCGCTCATACCGCAACGCACAGGCCACGTGCACCGGGTTCGTGACCACCACCTGAGCCTTCGGCACCTCCTGCATCATCCGCCGGCGCGCGAGCTCCCGCTGACGGGCCCGAAGACGGGACTTCACAAGCGGGTCTCCTTCAGTTCGCCGGTACTCTTCCTTGAGTTCTTCCCTGGTCATCCGGATATTCCGCTCGTACTCAAAGCGCTGGTAAAAAAGGTCAAAAAACCCTACGGCGAGGAAGAGCCCTCCAAGGTACAGCCCAAGTTTTCTTACGAGCTCCCCGGAAGCCCGGAGAGCCTCTGGAAGCTCCATCCCCAAAAGGTCCCCGAAAACCGGCAGTGACCCCCGAAGAACGACATAGGCAAGGAGGATTCCCAGAAAAGTTTTCAGGGCCACCTTGAGGAACTCCACAACCGTGCGAAGCGAAAAGAGCCGCCCCATGCCCTGCAGGGGGTTTATCTGGTCAAAGCGGGGCCGAAGCCGCTCGAAAGAGAACACAAAGCCCGTCTGCACAAACCCCAGGAAAACCCCCACCCCCAGGGCCAGGGCCACAAAAGGCGCCACGGTCTGCACGAAGTACGACCCCCCAAGGCGGAGTACCGAGCTTGCCCAGGAGAAATCCGGGGAAGGAGGAAGTCGCTCCGTCCAGAGCACTGCAAAGCACTCCTCGAGCTTCCGGGCAGAGTGCGGAAGCAGAGCCCCCAGGGCGAGGAAAAGCGAGAGGAAATGGAAACTGCTTGAGAAATCGACGCTTACGGGTACCTGACCTTTCTTCCTCAGCTCTTCCCGACGTCTCGGCGTTGGGGCTTCGGTCTTCTCCTGGGCAGGCATGGTTACCCTCCTGAGGCTTCTCCCAGCTTTTGTAGATAAAAAAATTTGCCACCTTCAGGGGGCACCAAGCACGCGAAAGAAGGCCCGAACGAAAAGATCCAGAGCGTTCTCAAGAACGGGGAAAAGATACGGCAGTGTCGAAAGCGCGATGAAGAACCCAACACCGATATTCAGAGGAAGACCCACGATGAAGACGTTCATCTGGGGAATGGCCCGGGAGAGCACGGCAAGGGTGAAGTTGGCAAGAAACAGCGCCACAACCACCGGTGCTCCAAAACGCAACGCGAGCAACATCACCTCCCCCACAAGGCGCACGAACGAGGGGGCAAAATCCGCCTGCAGGGTGAAGGTTCCGGGGGGGATAAGGGCGAAAGAACGCACAAGCCCAAGAAGCGTCATCCGGTATCCTCCGGTTCCCAGGTAGTACATGGTGGCAAGGAGGAGGTAGAATTGCCCCATGACGGAAGACCCCAGGTTCGACAGGGGATCCACCACGTTCACATAGCTGAAGCCCATCTGGAAGTCGACAATCTCTCCCACAATCTGCACCGAGGAAAAGACGAGATTCGTCACAACCCCAAAGACCACACCCAGAAGCACTTCCCGGAAAAGCGAAAGAAGGTACACTCCAGAAAATCCTGAAAAAGTCGGGGCACTCTCCCGAACAAGGGGCAGACACAAAAACGCAAGAAACACGGAAAAGCCAATCTTCACATGAGGTGGGATGAGCCGGCTCTGAAAAATCGGAGCGGTGAGGAAGAGTCCGAGACAGCGCGCAAGAAGAAGCAAAAAAAGCAAGAAATCCTCTGGGGAAAACACCATACCGCTTCACCGGAGAAGCAGGGGGAGATTCCAGAAAAGCTCCCGGGCAAAGTCAAGGAGTGTCCGGACCATCCAGGGCCCAAGGAGAACACCGATGACGATAACGGCAAGGATTTTAGGGACAAAGGTCAGGGTGAGCTCGTGGATCTGGGTTACGGCCTGGAAAATGCTCACGAGAATCCCCACGAGTAAAGCCACGCCAAGGACCGGAAGGGCGATCTTGAGGACCACAAGGAGCGCTTCCTGCCCCACGGTGAAAAAGAGTTCTTCAGCCATGGTACCTCACCGGAAACTCAGAACAAGCCCCCGAGTGATGAGGGCCCAGCCGTCGATGAGCACAAAGAGGAGAATCTTGAACGGCAGGGAAATGAGCACAGGGGGGAGCATCATCATCCCCATGGACATGAGGATGCTCGCCACCACCATATCGATGACGAGGAAGGGCACGTAAATGAGAAACCCCATGGTGAAGGCCGTCTTGAGCTCGCTTACGATGAAGGCTGGAATGAGCACATGGGTGGGGATGTCCGCCTGTGTTCTCGGCCGGGGGAGACCGGAAAGCGACACCATGAGGGCAAGGTCACGTTCTTCGGTCTGGCGAAACATGAACTCCCGAAGGATACCGATACCCCGTTCCAGAGCCTCTTTTTGGGAAATGGTTCCCGCAAAATAGGGGGCAAGCGCCTCGCTCTGGATACGGGAGAAAGTCGGCGCCATGACGAACGCCGTGAGAAAGAGAGCAAGGCCGATGAGCACAGGGGTGGGAGGAATCTGCTGGGACCCCAGGGCATTTCGAACAAACCCGAGGACTACCACGATCCGGGTGAACGACGTCACCATAACAAGTAGTGCTGGAGCAAGGCTCAGGATCGTGAGGAGCAGAAGAATCTGGAGAGAAAGGGCAAAGTCCTGAGGTGTACCCTCTTTCGGAGGCTCAACGATGACCCGGGGCAGGAGAGGTAGAGGAAACTCCTGGGCCCCGGCCCGGGCGAAAAAGAGCACGAAAACGACCAGAAGGCTCCAGAATGTCGCTTTCTGCCACTCAACCTGGGGGAGAGGATTTGCGGAAAATCCGCTCCAGATACCCCGAGAAACCCTCTGTTTTCGGCTGTTCCACGAGATCCTCAGCATCGAGCTCCAGAACCTCCCGTACCGTACTGCCTGTGTGGGCAATCACCACGATGCGTTTCCCTACCTCAAGGAGGTACAGGGTGAGATTCCCCCGCAGGGGCAGGACATCAAGGAGGCGCATGTAGTGGGAAGAGGAAAAACGAAGGCTGCCTCCTGAGTACCGGCGAAGGAGATACGAAACCCCCCAGAGCATACCCGCCACCACAAGAAAAGCAAGGAAAAAGCGAACGATACTCACTCCTTCCCCCCAAGACGAAGGAGGGGCAACTTCCGGAAGACGCAGTTCTTCTTCGGCAAAGGCCGCCTGAGAAAGGATAGCCAAAAACACCACGAACCCCCAGAACACCCTTTTCATATCCGCGTCTCCCGGATGCTCCGCATTCGCTCCTCAGGGCTGACAATCTCTGTAATCCTGATACCAAAGTTCTCTTCAATCACCACGACTTCGCCCCGGGCAAAGAGGACATCGTTCACGTAGAGGTCCACCGGCTCTCCCGCGAGTTTATCGAGCTCAATGATAGATCCAGGACCAAGGTCGAGAATTTCCCGCACCGAAAGCCTGGTCCTCCCAAGCTCCACCACAAGGGGCAGCGTCACGTCAAAGAGAAGCTCAAGATTTGCCCGTTCCTGAGACTCACCACGTTTTTTGAATTCCACGAACTCCACCGGCTGGGCCTTCACCTTCGCCTTCTCCTTCTCCTCGCGCTTACCCCTCTCCTCTGATGGTCCCTCCTGCACCTTTGCGCCTCCCATTCCGGCGAGTACCTCCTCCTTCGCCTCTTCTTCCGGTAAAAGCACGGCCACGATTTCCCGGGCAAAGGACAGGGGGACAATCTGGAGCATGGTGCTGTCGATGACATCCTCAACGCTCAAACGAAAATGAACCACCACGAAAAAGGGCTCTTTCTGAGCCTCAAGCCAGGTCCGCTCTGCCGCTTCAGCGTCCTGCCAGATGGTCTCGGGAGGGGAGATGTTGATTCGCCTTCCCAGAAAATCCGACATTGCCGTGCAGGCCGAGCCCATCATCTGATTCATGGCCTCCGAAATGGCGCTCACCTCAATCTCCCCGAGAACTTCCGGAAGCCCTTCCTTCCCATCCCCTCCCATCATGAGGTTCACCATGACCCTGGCATCCTCCTCCTTCACGAAGAGGAGGTTCTCTCCCCGGAGCCCTTCCTGGTACACCACCCGAACGAGGAGGTGTCGCTCGGGAAAGAGTTCGGGAACCTTCTCCTTTGCTGCGACCTCAACCTCGGGGACGGTGATCTCCACCCGTTTCCCCAGAAGGCCACTTAGGGCCGTAGCTGCTGACCCCATGGAGATATTGCCGAGTTCCCCAATGACATCCCGTTCCTGAGCACTCAGGATTTCCTCGCTCATTGCCCTTCCTCCTCCACGTACTCGGTGACCTTCACCGCCAGGCGCCGGCCACTTCTTCCTGGAAGCCCTCGCATTTTCACCCGTTTCCCCACGTAAATCTCAAGAGGTTCATGGACCCTCCGGTCAAGGAGCAGAACATCCCCAACCTCAAGCGCAAGGAGCTCCCGAAGCCGAATATGGGCCTCTCCAAGCTTCACCCAGACCGGAAGCCGGACTCGCTGAAGCCAGTGTTTGATGTTCTCCTGAGCCCTGGCGTCGTAGCTTTTCCGGGAAGCAAACCACAGGGAAGCGCTGAGCTTCTGCGTTATGGGTTCCACGACGATGTACGGGATACAGACCGTCATGACCCCGCTGCGCTCCCCCACCTCGACCTCGAAAGAAAAAAGCACCACCATGTCATTCCCCGAGACAACTTGCACAAATTCGAGGTTCGACTCTAAGTTCTCCACCCTCGGATCGATCTGGTAGATGTTTGCCCAGGCTTCTTTAAGGGCACTCATGAGTCGCTCTACAACTTCAAGCATGATCCGGTTCTCAATTTCCGTGAGGGGACGAAGATTCCCAGGAGGTGCCCCCACCCCTCCAAGGAGCCGGTCGATCATGGAAAATACCACGTCAAGGCTCATCTGCAGGATACACCGTCCCTCAAGAGGAGGGATGGAGAAAACACAGACGAAAGTGGGGCTGGGAACAGAGCGCACGAACTCATCGTAGGTGAGCTGGTCCACGGAAACAAGGTCAACCTGCAGGCGGCTTCGCAAAAACCCTGCGAGATTCGTTGCCCCGAGGCGAGCAAAGGTGGAGAAAATCATGTGGAACGTTCGGATCTGGTCTTTAGAAAACTTCTCCGGACGGCGGAAGTCATAAACCTTGAGACGGACCTCGGGTTTGGCTCCTTCTTTGATTCTCTCCGCTTCCGCTGCGCCGGAACTCAGTGCTCGAAGGAGGGCATCAATTTCTTCCTGCGAGAGGATTTCCCCCATGCTCCCACTCCCTATTGCATGACAAAGTCCAGAAAGTACACGCTCTCCACTTCCCCCTGGGTGAGCATCCCGTTGATGCGCTCGGCGATGAGGCTTTTCAGGCGTTCCTTCCCTTCAGGAGTCGCCAGATCCTCAGAAGTCTGGGCACTCAGAATCATGATGATGGCGTCCCGAATCTCCACGCTCTTTTTCCGGAGCTCGTCCTCAGCCTTCTGATTGCTCAAGGCAACGCTGATTACCGCCTTGAGGTAGCGGAGGTTGTCCTTGTCCGCAAGGTTCACAAGGAAATTCCCCTCAAAGGTGTAGATGATGGGCTCCTTTGCCCGAACCTTTCGGGGTGCGTCTCCCTTCGGCGCAAGGAATCCACTCTGTTTCAGGAAATTGTACCCCATGAAGCCCACCATGGCGAGGACAAGGATGAGCAGGATGCTTTTTAGCGAAAACCCCTTCTTTTCCTTCTTTTCTTCTCCGGCAACCTCTTCTGCTCTCTTCGCCATCGGTTCCTCCTCCTTATTCCTCCCGGAGGATAACCACCTCAACCCTCCGGTTCTTCCGCCGGTTCTCTTCGCTCGTGTTGGGGACAAGAGGACGGTACTCTCCATATCCTACCGCAATGAGACGCTCAGGGGGAATCCCCTGCTTCTCGATGAGATACCGTAAAACGGCAATCGCCCGGGCTGCGGAAAGCTCCCAGTTTGAGGGGAATTGAGGCGTGTTGATGGGAAGGTCACAGGTGTGCCCCTCGATGCGGACAGCATTGGGAATCTTCTTCAGGACTTCAGCAAGGGCATCGAGAACCGGAATCATCTCCGGCCGGAGGTTTGCTCTGCCGATGTCAAAGAAGACGTTATCGAGGAAGGTCACCACAAGCCCCCGCTCGTCAATCCGGACACTCACCTTTTCCGGTGAGAGTTGCGCTTCCTGGATGAGCTTCCGCTCAATCTCCTTCATGAGCCCGACGAGCTTCAGCTGCACCACCCCTGAAGGGCTGAGCTGGCTCGGAGGCTTGGGAACAGGAATTTCCGAGGGGTGGAAGACCCGCGGTCCTCCTTCAAGAACACCCAAAGCCCCCTGAATGGAGGACACAATCTCCTTGAATCGGGCAACGTCAATGGTGGAAAGGGCAAAGAGAAGGACGAAAAAACACAGAAGTAGCGACATGAAATCCCCATAGGTCAGCGACCAGAGCGGCGCACCAGGCGGTGCTTCTTCCTCGCGCTTTCTTGGCACTGGAACTCACCTCACGCCTCTTTTGTTTGCCGGAGGGGAATGACTCGTTCCTGACCCTCCCGGGTCCGTTCAAACTGCTCCCGGATTTCCGGGGCAAAGAAGGATTTGAGCTTCTCCTCAACAATCCTTGGGTTATCCCCGGCCTGGATGGAGAGGATGCCCTCAATGATGACCTCTTTAAGGAGCACCTCCTGGGAACTGCGGAGTTTGAGTTTGTTCGCCACTGGAAGGCAGAAGAGGTTCGCAATGAGCGCCCCGTAGAGGGTGGTGAGGAGGGCCACCGCCATTCCCGGTCCGACCTTCTTGGGGTCGTCAAGGTGAACGAGCATGGCTACAAGACCGATGAGGGTTCCAATGAGCCCGAAGGCTGGGGCGAAACTCGCCATGGTTTCAAACACTGCCCGCCCGGTTTTGTGACGTTCCTCCATAAAGAGGAGCTCCGTCTCGAGGATGCTTTTGAGAAGCTGGGGATCCGTGCCGTCCACTACAAGCTGAATGCCCTTTTTGAAGAAGGGGTCATCAAAGCGGTCCGCCTCTTCCTCAAGCGCCAGGAGCCCTTCCTTTCTCGCCTTCTCAGCCAGCGCCACAAGCGTCCCGATGATCTCTGAAGGGTCGGGGAGCTTCTCCTGCATGGCAATCTGGAAGAGCTTCATGGCCTTCATCACCTGGTTGAGGCGAAAGCTGATCATGGTGGCGGCCAGCGTTCCCCCACCGGTGATGAGAATGGAGGGGATGTTGATGTAAATCTGCATGTTCCCTCCGGCAGAGCTCAGCATGCCCCAGAAAACGAGAACAATTCCGATACCGAGTCCGGCCAGTGTCGCTATGTCCATGGCTCATTCCTCCACGTTCCTCTCAAGATTTCCGATGAGAATCTTCCCCACTCCCGTTTTCCTCCGGAACTCCACGATCCGGTCGATCACCTCCCCGACTTTCTCCCGCACCACGTACTTCTTCCCCGTCACCAGGGAAATGACCGTGTCCGGCGTGGCCTCAATGGTCTCGATGAGATCCGCATTGAGCACGAACACCGAACCGTTGAGCCTTGTGAGCTCAATCACTCCCTCTCACCCCCAGAAGGGGGGAGGTTGCCTCCCCCCTCACGCTACCGCTTGATGTTGATGAGGTCCTGGAGCATTTCATCGGACGTGGTGATGACCCGGGAATTGGCCTGAAATCCCCGCTGAGTCACAATCATGTTGGTGAACTCCTGGGCTAAATCGACGTTGGACATCTCCAGGGCTCCCACGGCAATGCTCCCCCGGCCACCGGAGTTCGCCGGACCGATGCTCGGAAGCCCGGAGTTGTTGGAAATCTGGTAGAGATTGCCACCCTGCTTGAGCAGTCCCCCGGGATTGGGGAACGTGGCCAGGGCAATTTGAGCCAGAGGTTTGGACTGGCCGTTCGTAAAAATCCCGGTGATGACCCCGTTGGAGTCCGTGGTCACCATGTCTAAAGACCCTGCTTCGTACCCGTCCTGGAAGCTGATGTACGCTGAGGGGTTCCCGCCGAACTGGGTGAGCGCCGAGAAATCGATAGCAAGGTTAAGGGCGTTAGCCCCGGGAATGGTGAATGTCGCCGTTCCTGTACCTCCTGAAGCCACAAGACCGTCAGTTCCAAAGGTGATGGTCCCAGAACCCCCCGCCCCTCCCCCGTCAAGGGTGGCTTCCCAGGTCCATTCATTGGGATTCGCCGTCTTTGTAAACGTGACGGTGAGGGTGTGGACGTTCCCCAGAGAATCGTACACCTGGGCACTGGTCACCCAGGTAGCACCCTCTGCGGCATTCGCATTCAGGTTTCCCTCAAAGGTGATGTTCTCGGTGGCTTTCGGCTTCATCTGAGCCCCCACAGGGATAAAGATATCCTGGAGGGCTTTTGTGGTATCGATGATGCCGTTGGCATCAGCCAGCCATCCCTGAACTCTCAAGCCGCTTGAGTTCACGAGAGCACCATCGGCGGAGAGCTTGAAGGCGCCATCCCGGGTGTAGTACACCTGGCGCCCGTCGCTCACCACGAAGAACCCATCCCCCTGGATGGCAAAGTCCGTGGGGTTATCGGTTGTCTGCAACCCCCCCTGGGTGAAAAGGGTATCGATGCTGCCGATGCGCACTCCAAGGCCCACCTGCTTGGGGTTCACCCCTCCGGCACCCCCAGCCTGAGGGCTTCGGGCGCCTTCGATGGTCTGGCTCAGGATATCCTCAAACGTCACCCGGCTGGCCTTGAAGGCCACGGTGTTGACGTTGGCGATGTTGTTGCCGATGACGTCCATCCGGGTCTGGTGGTTCTTGAGACCGGAGACCCCGGAAAACAACGACCGCATCATGGCTTCTGAACCTCCCTTCCGCAGGCCCCCGACTCCGCGGACCGGCCTGCTGTACTCATGAAAAGCGCAGAATCAATATGGGTAAAGACCCGATTTTCGTTCTCCACACAGGTGATGACGGTGCGCTCCGGAACGTTCACCACAAAGGCAACGCCGTCAACGACGATCAGAGACGTTCTGCCACCCTTGGCTTCAAGGGTTCGGAGACCTTCCTGGAGTTTCTCTCTGACCTCACGAGAAAGCGGAATTGCCCGTTCCTCGAGCCTTCGCCTCGCGTGCGCTGAAAAGGTGATTTCCTGCTCAAGGACACGCTCAAAAGGAAGAGCGCTGCTCCTCTGCGGGGAAGAGTTCCGAGAACCTTCGGCAACGCCTCGCACCCGCTCAATCATGTACCCTCAACCTCCACGAGGTCTGTGACCGGGTACGGCGAATCCCCCAAAAGCACGTACACCGCCTCATCCCGAAGCATCACCCCCGAGACAACCCCGCTTGTCCCATCCTTCAGGGTTATTGTTTTTCCTACGAGGTTTCCCGTCTGGATGAGGAGAAGAGCGACCATGCTTTTGTTCAGATTCTGGATGCCCTCAACCGTTGAGAACTGGGCAAGCTGCAGGGCAAGCTCCTGGTCCCCCAGAGGTTCCAGGGGGTTCTGGTAGCGAAGCTGGTACACGAGGAGCTTCAGGAAAGCGTACTTGTCAAGGGTTGTCCGGCTTTTCGATGCCGTGGTTTCCGTGACGTTTCCCGAAGACACGCCCTGGATTCCGGAAAGCGATGCCATCGCCCTCACCCCTACACCAGGAAATTCACCTGAGAAACTTCCGGATCCTCAAAGGACACTGCATCATCTCTGTCCCTCTCTGAAGCCCAAGCCCACCGGAAGTTTGAAAAAGCGTATGCGTTCTGACTATCTCCAAAGAAGTTCGCGAAAGGCATCCCCAAAGCGTCGAAATGCGCCTCAAGGGCCGGCAGGTATTTTAGGAGGAGTTCCCGGGTTCCGGGGTCAGCCACTTCCCAGAAGCAGTGGATTCGCCCTTCCCGCTCCTCAAGGCGGACGACGATAGACCCAAGGTGTTCCGGTTCAAGACGGAGCACCACTTCCTTCTGACCTCTGGTTTCCGAGGCCACCTTCAGCACCTCTTCAAAGACCTTGGCAAAGTCTTTGGGAGAGGCCACGGAAACTCTGACGTCCTGGGGCATCGTACCTTCTGTGCTTTTTGTCGGGGCGAAGAAAGGTGTCATGCCCTCCCCAGAAGAGGCAGTGCTGTCTTTCGTCGTGTCTTTCTTCACCCCAAGGATCGGGGTGACGGCTTTTTCTCTGAAAGACGCGGCCGTCTCAAGAGAGGTTGCGAGATCTCCCTGCTGAGAGAGTCGAGGGTACTTCCAGGAAGAAACTTCGGGCGCTTCCGCAGAGGCTTCGCCTTCAGAAGGCACATCCTGCGCCCAAGAACCGCTTTCGGCGGCCAAAGGAGTACCCTGAGTTTGGAGTTCATCCCCGGTGACCAAAGGAAGAGGAACATCCTGGGTTGGGAGTTCATCCCCGGTGACCGGAGAGGAAGCGTTCTCCAGCACAACCTCTGGCTCATCCACACTTTCCTGGACGGCAACATCTGTCACCTCCACGGAGGATACCGCAGCGTCGTTTTGCTCGTTTTCCGGCGATGACCACCCACACTGGAGCCTGGGGCACTGGGGCTTTTCCTCTGAGTTTCCTGCAATCCACGCCCTGAGGTTCTCAAAGAGCATGGTGAAGAACTCCACAAGGGCTTCCTTTTTCCCCTCGATGGAGAAAGAGAACACCCCGTTTGCATCCCGGGCACCGCTTACGGTCACATTGCCTTCCCCAAGGCGAAGCGTCACGGTGAAGTTCTCCACCATCTCCAGGGCGTCGGAAAGGAGCGTGGAAAACTCCTGCAGGGGATCCTGGACCCCTTCTGCCCCCAGGGAGGCCACACCTGGGCAACTCAGGGATACACTATTCTGGGTGCTCAGAGGGCACGGAAGAGGCGCATTCCCCGGACTTTCTGTGCTCCCGCACGAAGCGCCACAGGACTTCGTCACGGGGAACAGGGACGGTACGGCGAAAAGACCGGCACTCTTAAAGTACGCTTCAAGGAACGCGCTGAAATCCTCCGCGCCCGCCGGTGCGGCCTTTTTGACCGAGCTTTCGCCTGGTACGGATCCCTCAAGGGTCGGGATACCGGGAATACAGAAGAAACCGCTCATCCTGTCACCTCCCCTCACGCATTTTCTTTAAAACCGACGCAGCTTTCTCCACACTCATAGCGTTGAGAATCCGGGCCGCATCCCGTTCCTTCATGGCCGAAAGAACCTGTACCACCTCCTCGTCGCTCCATTGCTCTAAGATTTTCGCCGCATCCCGGGGTTCCATGGCGCTGTAAATCCGGGCCACCCGGGAGAGGTTCCCCGAAGGGGACGGAGAGGGAGAAGGAACCTCGGGGGAAACTCTGGGAATCCCCACCGTCCCTTCCACCGCCTCCGGCAGTGGACTCACCACCACCGCCACCGGAGATTCCTGAACGCCTTCTTCCCGAATCTCTTCGTTTCCTCCTTCATCTTCTGCAGGAGGTGTGTTCTCAAGGGTTGGCCCCGGATACAGGACTTCCGGCGTCCCAGAGGGCAGTGCCATCTCGGAGGCAGTCTCCCGCTGGGCCTCGACTTTGCCCTTACCAAAAGGTAGAAACCGCAAAAATGGGAGGTCTACCATCCCGGTGAACTGGAGAAAGACGAGAAAGGTCACACCAAAGACGAGAAGCAAAAGCACCGTTTCTCCCACGTTCCCCTTCTTCGTTGGGGTCTTCGTTGCGCTGACACTCCCGGCGGTGACTTTCTCCCGGGCTATCCGGGGCGCCTTTTTCCCTTTTTTCTCCACCCTCAACCCTCCAGGACTTTCCGGATGAATTCCTGGGTCTCCTTAAAAGGGGGAACCCCTCCGTACTCTCGCACCCTCCCGGGACCGGCATTGTACGCCGCAAGGGCAAGTTCCAGACTTCCAAAGCGGTCAAGGAGTCCCCGGAGGTACCGTACCCCTCCTTCGATGTTTTCCCGAACATCAAAAGGGTTCACAACCCCAAGATCCCGACACGTTTCGGGCATAAGCTGCATGAGCCCCATGGCCCCCTTGGGTGAAATTGCCCTGGGGTTCCCACCCGACTCCACCTGAATGAGCTTGCGAACGAGTGCCGGACTCACCCCGTACTTTTCCGCGCAATCGGCGATGACCTCCTCAAAGGAGGGCGAGGAAGAAGAACCTGCAGCACGGGTTTCTACCCGTCCTGGACTACGGACACCGAACCGTCGTTCAATCTCCTGAATGCGAGAGAGTACTCGCGCTACATTCCCGAACACCGGTCCTCCCTCCGGGCATACCGCTGCACGGCAATCTCATCAAGGGCCTTCTGGTTATTCCGCTCAACCTCCACAGTGAAACGCTCGTAATCCTTTTCCCGGAGTTTCTCCAGAACCCTTCGCTCCATGGCGGCGGCAACGAGTTCCTCCCGGGTCTGGCGAATCTGCTCCTCGAGGGAACGGAGGTACATCCGCAGCCTCTCCACCTTCAGCCGGAGGTTCTCAAGGCATCGCTCATAGAAGATTTCCTCTTCAATGGCCACGGCTTCCTCTCTCTCGCGCTTTGCCCGCCGTTCCGAAAGGAGTGCCCGCTCTTCTTCCTCCATGGCAGAGAGGTGAGCCCGCTGGGACTCGGCAAGGCGCTCAAGCTCGGCGAGTTTGACCTCGATGAGCTCCTCCTTCAGTCGACAGGTGTCGAGAACTTTCTGGAGCCGGAACTGGTACCCCTTCATCCGACAACCTCCCCGAAGAGTTCTTCAAGCCGCCTGAGGGTCTCCTCAAAGGGCGCAGGTTCATCAATTCCTTGGCGGAGGAACTCCCGAACCCGGTCGATCACAGAGAGTGCATAGTCAATCCGGGGATTGGACCCCCGCTCGTAGGCTCCGATGTTGATGAGGTCCTCTGCATCCTGGTACACCGAGAGTACCTCCCGGAGCTTCTGGGCCATGGCCTGGTGTTTTGGGGTGGTGATATCGGGCATGAGACGGCTCACGCTCTGGAGGACGTCAATGGCCGGATAGTGGCCTGAAAACGAGAGTTTACGGGACAGAACGATATGGCCATCGAGGATGGACCGCACAGTGTCGGCAATGGGGTCGTTCATGTCGTCCCCTTCAACGAGCACCGTGTACAGTGCCGTGATGGTGCCACAAGCAAAATTCCCCGTTCGTTCCATGAGACGGGGGAGCATGGTGAAGACCGACGGGGTGTATCCTCGGGTTGTGGGTGGTTCCCCCACCGCCAGGCCCAGTTCCCGCTGGGCCATGGCCAGGCGCGTCACGGAGTCCATCATGAAGAGGACGTCCTTGCCCTGGTCCCGGAAGTACTCGGCAATCGCGGTGGCGCAGAACGCTGCCTTAATACGCAGGAGGGGGGCCTGGTCGGAGGTCGCCACCACGATGCAACTTCTCTTCAACCCTTCTTCCTTGAGGTCCCGCTCGATGAACTCCTTGACCTCCCGCCCTCGTTCCCCCACAAGGGCAATGACGTTTACCTCGCTCTGGGCCCGGCGGGCAATCATCCCAAGGAGCGTGCTTTTACCCACACCACTTCCCGCAAAAATCCCAATCCGCTGTCCCTTCCCGCAGGTGAGGACAGCGTCAATCGCCCGGATCCCCAGGGGGAGAACCTCCCGGATGCGTCGCCGGGAGAGAGGGTTTGGGGGATCGCACTCCAAGGGGTATTCGTCCTCCACCTCAAGGGGTCCCTTCCCATCGATGGGCTCTCCCAGGGCATTAAGGACTCTTCCCAAAAGCCCTGCACCCACCTTAACC
>APKF01000146.1 GCA_000353875.1 Candidatus Caldatribacterium californiense OP9-cSCG
CTCACAAGGTCAAACATGGTCTCCCTCCTCGAGGATACGCGTTACCTCCTCCCGAAGCACGGCAATCTGGGTCTCCAGCCGGGCATCAACGTTCCCAAACTGTGTTTCCACGACGCACCCACCCCGCCGTATCCTGGGATCCTCTTTCACTTCCACGAACTCCAGTCCCTCAACCCTGCGGAAGAGGTCGTCCTTGAGGTCCCGCACAAGGAGATACTCCTCGGGGTTCACCCGGATCACCACTCGTTCTCTCTGGGACAGACGAAGGAGCGCCCGCACGATGGTCTCCTCCACAAAGGGTGCCCGTTCTGCCTCCCGACCAATCACCTTCTCTGCCAGGGCAAAGACGAGGTTCAGGAGGGGTTCTTTCAGCGCCTGCCAGTTGAGTTCCCGCACTTTTCGGAATTCTTTTATCCATCCCTCGAGAATGGCCACCCGTTCCTCCCAGGCTCTATGCAGTGCCTCCCGGGTTTCATTCTCCCCTTTCCGTCGTCCCTCCTCCTCCGCCCTTCGACGGATGGCTTCTTCTTCGTTTCTGGCTTGCTCGAGGATGCGCTGGGCTTCCCTCTGAGCCTCCCTGAGGACCATTTCTCTGAGCTCCGCAAGCTCCTCAAGGGAGGGGAGAGGTCGATCCTCCTCGGCATGTCCGGACGGCTCGTCCTTTGGTCCCACAGGGAAAGAAGAACGGAGAAGCTCCACGCGCTTGTACACCTTAGACAATGATCTCGTCCTCCCCTCCACGGGCGATGACGATTTCTCCAGCCTCTTCGAGGCGTCTGATGATGTTCACGATTTTTTGCTGCGCTTCGTTCACCAGGCGCGCGCGCACTGGGCCCATGTACTCCATGTCTTCCTTGAGCATCTGGGCCGCCCGCTGGGACATATTCCGGAAGATTTTCTCCTGGACCTCCTGGGAAGCCCCCTTGAGGGCTAGGGCCAGGTCTTTGGTGTCGACTTGCCGTAGAACAAGCTGCACGGCCCGGTCATCAAGGAGCACGATAAGACGAACATCTCGGATTTGATCTCCTCGGCGAGAGTGGGGTCTCTCTCCTCAAGGGCTTCAAGGATGCTCTTTTCCGT
>APKF01000147.1 GCA_000353875.1 Candidatus Caldatribacterium californiense OP9-cSCG
CCCGGGTGAAGTCCTGAACGAGGAAGGTGGAAATCTTTCGCTCAAGAACCGCCTCAATCTCCCGGACCACTTCGGGGCTTGTGCGGTCCATAAGGGCAATGCGCATAGCCACCTCCCCCCGTACGCTTTCCGGGAGATTGGCAAGAATCGTCGCCGCCTGCTCGGGCTTGAGGTACGAGAGAATAAGGGCAATGGTCTGGGGATGTTCTCCCTGGATGAAGTTGAGAAGCTGCAGGGGATCGGCCCGCCGCAACGATTCAAAGGGCGTGACCTCGAGAGTTGCCGAGAGGCGGGAGATGATTTCCTGGGCCCGGTGTGGTCCCAGGGCTTTTTCCAGGAGTTGTCGGGCGTATTCGATCCCTCCCTGGGCGATGTAGTGCTGGGCAATAGCCATGTGGTAGAACTCGTTGACGACTTCGTCCCGGACTTCCGGGGGGACCTTTTCAAGCGTAGCAATTTCAAGGGTCAGATCCTCAATCTCCTCGTCGCTTAAGTGCTTGAGCACCTGGGCCGCAAGGTCTGGCCCAAGACTCACGAGGAGAATCGCCGCCTTCTGTCTTCCTGTGAGATGTTTCCTCGGGACGATGGCCATACCCCTCACTCCTCACTCAGCCAGTTCCGGATGAGCTTGGCAACATTGGCCGGGCTGGTCTGGACAAGCTTCTGGATTTCCTCTTCCATCTGCCGCTGCAGCTCAAGACGCATGCGTTCTTCAGGAGTGAGCTCCGGCGGACGAACCGAGGGGAGCTCTGTGACCTCCTCTTCGGGAGCCTCCTCGGCTTCATAAAATTCCGCCACCACTTCCTGAGGAGGGGTGGTGGCGGCAACAAGAATCCGCCGACCCAGGATATAGAAAAGCAACGCCAGGAATACCACAACGCCGTACTTCAAAAGGAGATCAAGGAGGTCGGCAAATTTCTGCGCCGCCAGGGCCCGTCGCTCCTCTTCCCACATCGCCCGGTTGAAGGGGAGAGCTTCCACGATGAGGGTATCCCCCCGGGAGAAGTCAATCCCCGCCGCCGCCTGAACGACCGACCGCACCTTCTCTACAGCTTCAGGAGGGAGGGTACTGTCCACAAGCACAGCTACCGAAAGTCGCTCAATCCTTCCCGGAGAAGAGCTGAATCGCTCCAAAATCCGGTTCACCTCGTAGTTCACCGTCGACTCCCGGCGGTTGTAAGTGCTCTGGGTACCTCGTTCTCCCGGCTCTCCGTACACGGGGATATTGGAAGCCACCCCCGCGGTACCTCCAGGAGGCGTGGCAGTACCTTCGTACCGTTCCTCGGTCTCCTTGGTACTCCGGACAATGCCCTCTCCTTCAAGGACAGGTTCAAAGATCTCCTTCTCTCCCTCCCGTCGTTCAAAGTTCAACTCGGCACTCACCCGAACCACGGCCTGCTCTTGACCCAGAACGCTCTCGAGCATCGTCTGGATTCTCCGGGTGAGCGTCTCCTCAACCTCACGCTTCACTTCAAGCTGCGTGGCCGTAAGATTGGCAAGGCCAAGAAGAGTCGTCCCTTCCTTCGTGCCACTTGCCAGGATATTCCCCCGATCGTCAACGATGGCCACGCGCTGAGGATCAAGGCCTTCGACACTGTTAGCTACAAGGCGGGCAATGGCCTCAATCTGTTCTTCCTTGAGAGTTGCCCCAGGACGAAGCCTCAGCACCACCGAGGCCGTAGGTTCCTTCCTGTCCTCGGCAAAAAGCCGCTCCTCTGGGAGCACCACGTGCACCCGGGCCGCCTCAACCTCAGCAAGCTGCATGATGGTCCTCTCGAGCTCTCCCTGCAGGGCCCGCTGGTAATTCACCCGCTGGAGGAAACTCGTGAGCCCAAAGGTGTTCTTATCGAAAACCTCAAACCCCGTTCCCCGGGTGGGGAAACCTTTCTGGGCGAGCTTCATTCTGGCTTCATGGAGCCGATCCTGAGGAACCTCCACCACTGTTCCGCCACTTGAGAGACGATGGGGAATCCCAAGTTCTGCAAGAGTATCAACCACCCGGCCGGTCTCTTGCGGATCAGTGCTCCGAAAAAGCGGTGCGTAATCCGGTTTCCCCGAATAGAGGAAAAGCGTGATGAGGCCAGCGAAAAGGGCGGTGCTCACAAGGAGAAAGAGCACCCGCTGTGACTGGGTCATGCCTCCCCAAACGTTCTTCACCTGTTCCGTGAAATCCGCAAGAGGACTCCGCATTGCTCACACCTGCATCCGCATGATCTCCTGGTACGCCTCGATGACCTTGTTCCGCACCTGAACCGCAAGACCCAAGGCAAGATTGGCCCGTTCCAGGGCGATGATGGCCCGGTGGAGATTCTCCTCCTTCCCCAGGGCTACCTCAAGGACCGCCTGGTCAGCCTCCTTTTGCAGGGCATTCACTTCCTCAAGGGCCTGCCAGAACTTCTCGGCAAAGCCTCCACCCTGAGAGGCCCCTTCCGTTTTCCTCTCCGCAAAAGGCAAGGAGGGGGATGAGGATGATACCCGCAGAACTTCCATTGCCACACCTCCTTTATCGTCCGATGTTCAGAGTGCTTGTTATCATGCTCTTTGTGGCGTTGAGCGCCGCAACGTTGGCCTCATAGGCTCTGGTTGCGGCAAGAAGGTCCACCATCTCGTTCACCACAAGGACATTGGGGTACGCTACAAAACCACTTCCATCAGCATCGGGATGCCCGGGATCGTACAGAAGCCGGGGAGGGGTTTTGGTATCCTCCTGAATGGCCGCAACCTCCACCCCTCCATCCGCCCGGGGAGTGAATACGACCTCTTTTCTCCGGTACGGTCCCCCCTGAGGCGTGCGGGTGGTCTCAGCGTTGGCAATGTTTGCGGCAATGACACTCAGGCGAAGCCGCTCAGCCGTGAGGGCTGAAGCACTGATGTCGAAAGAGCGGAAAATCTTCATTTACCGCACCTCCCGGATAACGGTTCGCAGAAGACCGAGTTTATCGGACACCATACGGGCAAGTGCCTGATAGTACAGGGCGTTCTCCACCACGGTCACCATCTCTTTCTCCACATCTACCCCGGAGCGATCCTGGCGAACAACGTACTCTTCCTCAAGGACTCTCGCTTCGTGCGAATTTTCCGCCTGGTCCTGGAAGTGGGCCCTGTGGGTTACAGAAAGCGGTAGGGCTTCTCCCCTCTGGAGCACATCCCGGAAAACGTTCTGGAAGTCCACGTCTTTCCTTCTGTAGTGAGGTGTCTCAACATTGGCGACATTCTGTGCGAGAATTCTCTGGCGAACCATAGAATAATCAAGACCTCGTTCCAGGACCTGCATCACCGGGTCTCTCACCATGTCCCAGGACATCCGCTCACCTCCACTACGAGGAGATGAAATATTTTGCCAAAACTTCCGAAAGCCCTGCCCCATTTCCATGGTACAATGGGAGAAAAACCAAAACACCCGGTGAGGATGATGCAGGCACGGCGTTTCCCCTTTTTCAGGATTGGCATCATCGGTGGCGGGCAACTCGGGAAAATGATGGCGCAGGAAGCGAAGAAGATGGGGTTTTTTGTAACTGTTCTTGACCCCACCCCTGCTTCTCCCGCCGGACAGATTGCCGACCTGGAAATCACTGCAGGTTTTTCCGATGAGGAAGGTCTCCGCAAGCTCCTTGCCACAAGCGATGTGGCGACATACGACATCGAGCATGTGAACACTGCCTTCCTCAAGGCCTGTCCGGAGAAAGACAAAATCCGTCCTGCTCCTGAGCTTCTTGAAATCATCCAGGACAAGTTCCGCCAGCGGGAAGTGCTCAAGCGGGGAGGTATTCCTGTCCCCCGCTTCGCTCCCCTTGAAGAGGACACTCCTGAGGCCTTCTGGTCCTTTGGATTCCCTCTGGTGCAGAAAGCCCGAAGGGGTGGGTACGACGGAAGGGGCGTGGCCATTCTCCGGGGAGAGGAGGACCTTCCGAAGCGCTTGCGGGGACCGTCATACCTTGAGGAATACGTGCCCGTTGATAGAGAGCTTGCCGTTCTTGTAGCCCGAAGCACCACAGGGGAAATCCGCACGTATCCCGTGGTGGAGATGATCTTTGAGAAACGGGCCCACATCTGTGACCTTGTCCTTGCCCCAGCCCGGATTCCTGAGGAGGTAGCCGAGCGGGCAGAGGAACTTGGGCGAAAGTGTGTGGAACTCCTCGGGGGAGTGGGTATTTTCGCCGTTGAGATGTTCCTCACTGAAAGCGGGGAACTTCTCGTGAACGAAATTGCCCCACGGCCGCACAACTCAGGCCACTTTACCATTGAGGCCTGCGCTACGTCCCAGTTCGAAGAGCACCTGCGGGCAATCCTTGGGCTTCCCCTTGGCTCAACAAGGCTCCTCTCTCCTGCGGTTATGGTGAACCTCCTCGGGGAAGAGGGAGAAAGCGGTACACCTCTTGTGGAGGGCCTTGACGAGGCTCTGGCCGTTGAGGGGGTGTTCTTCCACTTCTACGGAAAGCGAGAAACCCGGCCGTTCAGGAAAATGGGCCACGTGACCGTCCTTGGGGAAACTCTGGAAGAGGCTCTTGAAAAAGCCTTCAGGGTGAAAAACATCCTGAAAGTCAGGGGGGAGAGGAAGGACCATGAAGGCGCCAAAGGTCGGCATCATCATGGGGAGCGATTCGGACCTTCCGGTCATGGAGGAGGCAGCCAGAATCCTTGAGGAATTCGGGGTAAGCTATGAGATCACCATTGTCTCTGCCCACCGGACTCCCGAACGCATGTTCCGGTATGCCCAGGAAGCAGAAAGCCGGGGCATCGAGGTCATCATCGCCGGAGCAGGAGGAGCAGCCCACCTCCCCGGTATGGTGGCATCAATCACACCCCTTCCGGTCATCGGGGTCCCGGTGAAAAGCTCGGCCCTTCAGGGGCTGGATTCGCTCCTTTCCATCGTCCAGATGCCCCCCGGGGTTCCGGTGGCCACTGTAGCCATTAACGGGGCCCGGAACGCGGGGATTCTCGCCGCCGAAATCCTGGGAATCAAGTATCCCGAGGTTCGAGAACGGGTGCGAGCATACAAGGAATCTCTGCGCAAAATGGTGGAAGAGAAAGCAGAAAACATCACCACTACCTTCAACGGCGATGTCTGAACGGCACCGGCGTACCTTTCTGCTCTTTCTGACGTTCCTGAAAATCGGCGCCTTCACCTGGGGAGGGGGATACGCCATGATTCCCCTCATCTGGCGGGAACTCGTGGAAAAGCAGAAGGTTCTGAGCGAAGATGCTTTCCTTGAGGCCCTCTCCATTGCCCAGAGCCTCCCCGGGGCTGTGGCCGTGAACACCGCGTCTTTGGTGGGACTCATGATTGGTGGGGTCACCATGCAGCTCCTCTTTATTCTGGCTACTGCTCTGCCCTCTTTTTTCTCCATCGTTGTCCTGGCCTTTTTCTTCCTCCGTTTCCGGGAACTCCCCCTCATCCAGGCGTTCTTCCGGGGGGCACTGGCCGTCGTTGTCTCGCTCATTGTGCTCGCCGTCTGGCAAATCGGAAAAAAGGCTACCGAAGACTGGATTGACCTTGCCGTTGCCTTCGCCCTCCTTGTTCTCCTCCTTCGCACCGGCATCCATCCCCTCTATGTTGTCCTCCTGGGTGGGGGATTCGGGGTGCTCCTCAGACGATGACGTACCTCTCCCTTTTCCTCGCCTTCCTGCGAGTGGGTTTCTTCTCTTTTGGCGGGGGGCTTGCTGCCCTTCCCCTCATCGAGCGGGAAATCGTCAACACGTACCGTTGGCTCTCAAAACCCGAGTTCCTTGAGCTCCTTGCCCTCTCCCAGCTCACCCCAGGACCCATCGCCATCAATGCCGCCACGTTCACCGGGTTCAAAGTCGGAGGGATGCTCGGGGCTTTCGTCGCCACCGGAGCCTTCTGCCTCCCATCGGTGCTTCTTACCATCCTCGTGGTGACCTTCCTCTCCCGCTTTCGGGAAAACCCGTACGTTGCAGGGTTCCTCCGGGGTCTGCGCCCGGCGCTCCTTGCCCTCCTTCTCCGGGTAGCGCTCTCGGTCATCCAGGATGGCATCTACGACTGGTTCGGGTTGCTCTTGAGCATCACCGGAGGAGCGCTGCTCTTTTTCGGGAAAATCGAGGAGATTCCGTTGCTCCTTCTTGGAGGAGCCCTCGGACTTTTGTGGTACGGGTGGCGGTAGAAAAATTCTTCTCCTCCTAAAGTTCCCGAAAGAGGTACCGATACTCCTGGGAGAAGATAGGGTCAAAGCATGCACCACACGAAAATTCCTGAAAAGGGGTGGTCTTATGTTCAGAAGCCTCAAAGCGAAACTCCTCTTTTTCTTCCTCCTCCTCTCCATTGCTCCCCTCGTGGCCGTGACCTACTACAGCGTAGAGGTGTTTCGGGGAAAGCTTGAAGAGAACGCCAAAAGAGAGTCCATGGCGCTCCTTGAAACCACCGCGCTTGCCCTTGACCAGTGGCTCAACGAGAAGGTCGAGCGCCTCCGGGCCCTGAGCGAGTGGGAGGACGTGAAGGCGCTCTCTCCAGAGCGGACGCTCCCCGTCCTGAAAACCCTTGCCGCCGCCGACCCGCAGGCAGAAATGTACTTCTTCGCCCACGAGGACGGAACGGCCTGGACGACGCTCGATAGCCAGGCAAATATCAGCGACCGGGAGTACTTCAAGAAAGCCAGGGAGACCGGAAAGCCCCAGGTCTCGGACATGGTGGTCTCGAAAAGCACGGGGAAGAGAATCATTGTCATCGCCTACCCCATTACCACCGGCGGGCAGTTCCGGGGCATTATCGCCATGACGGCTGATGCAAAGACCCTATCGCATCTTGTGGCCTCGGTGAAGCTCGGGAAGACCGGCTACGGGTTCCTGGTGGACTCAAAAGGGTACGTCATCGCCCACCCTGACGAGAGCGTCATTATGAAGATGAACGTCACGGAAACGGGCTCAGAGAGTGCGAATGCCATCGGCAGGCGCATGCTCCAGAGGGAAAAGGGGTACGGAACGGCCCTTTTGAGCGCCAAAGAACTCAAGAATATCAGTAAAGACCAGAGGTTCTTCGTGGCGTTCACTCCTCTTTTTGCCGCCCCTTGGACGCTGGCGGGCAATGTCCCGGAAGAGGAGCTCTTCGGCGAGGTCTTCGCGCTCCGGAACATGATTCTCCTCATCATCGTCGCCGTGGCCGTTGTCGTCACCGTGGTGTCGCTTGTTGTTTCCGGTGCGATATCTTCAGGTATTGCCAGGGTCAAGGACATCATCAACCAGGTAGCCCAGGGTGAACTCAGGGTGGACACAAAGGCCCTCGAAGGCGTTGCCTCCGGAAGCGACGAAGTGGCCGTCCTAGCCCGGTCCTTCCTGGCGATGCTTGGGAACCTTAAAGAACTCGTGACCGAGATCCTCAGCGCCTCTTCTTCCCTGGCCTCTTCGAGCGAAGAAATCGCTTCCTCCATCGATGAAATCTCGAAAGCCACCCAGGAAATTACCAAGACCATCTCCCAGGTCGCAGAAGGCTCCACCCGCCAGAGCGAGGAGCTCCAGAGAATCGGTGAAGAGGCCGCACGCATAGGGGAACAGGCGGAGAAAATCGCCCAGGCCACCCGGAGGAACTTAGAACTCCTTGCCCTCATGCAGGGGAATCTCGCAAAGAACCGGGAGGCCCTCGAGGCGATCCAGCGGGCCATGGAAAGCACCCAGAAGGAAGGCGCAACCGCCCGAGGTGAAGCCCAGAAAGGGAAGCAGGCCCTGCAGCGGCTCATTGAAAACGTCTCCTCCATAGCCCGGGTGAGCGAGAGGGTGGCCGAGAGCATCCATGTCCTCGAAAAACGCTCCCAGGAAATCGGCAAAGTCGTGGACCTCATTACCGGCATTGCGGAGCAGACTAACCTCCTTGCCCTCAATGCGGCGATTGAGGCGGCAAGAGCCGGTGAGGCAGGACGGGGCTTTGCCGTGGTGGCTGAAGAAGTGCGCAAACTCGCCGAGGAATCCGCAAAAGCGGCAGAACAGATTGGTGCCCTCATCGCAGAGATCCAGAGAGATACCCGGCAGGCCGTTGAGAACATGGAACGGGCACGGAGCGAAGTCGAGGCAGGGAGCAAGGAAAGCGAGAACGTGGCTGCGAACTTCAACGAAATCCTCCTGGCCATCGAACGGCTCGAGGGGGACATCGAGAACCTCTTTGGGGCTTTAAAGGAAGCCTTCTTGCTCCAGGAAAAGACCCTGCAGAGCGCCGAAGAGGTCGTCGCTTTCTCCAAAGACAGCGCCACGCTCATCACCCAGACCACACAGGGGGTACAGAACATCACCGAGAACATCTCCTCCGTTGCTGCTGTAGCCGAGGAAAACGCCGCCTCAAGCGAAGAAGTCTCGGCCTCTACCGAAGAGCAAAATGCCTCCCTCGAGGAGGTCAACTCGGCCGTACAGGCTCTGGCACAGATGGCCCAGAACCTGCAGAAGCTCGTGGGGCAGTTCAAGGTATGACAGAGGCGGGGGCAGAAGCCCCGCCTCTTTTGCCTTGCATCCCCTGCCCTTTTCCGGTAAGATAAAGGTATGCACGGCGAGGGGTTGAGGGGAGAGTCATCAACATTTCCACGCTGCGGATTATCCGCTTTTTCAGGCGTCTGGGGCTGTATGTCTTCTTGGCCATCGTCATCCTCTACTTCTTAAGCGGCGTGTACGTTGTGGGGCCTGATGAGGTGGGGGTGGTCCGGCGCCTGGGGAGCTACCACCGTACCGTCCCTCCGGGAATCCACTACCGGCTTCCGTATCCCTTTGAAAGTGTGGTCCGCCCCAAAATCACCGAGGTCCGGCGGGTGGAAATTGGCTTCCGGACTCTTTCTCCCGGTCCGCCGCCGAAGTACGCTCTGGTTCCTGAAGAATCCCTCATGCTCACCGGGGACGAGAATATCGTGAGCTGCCAGTTCATCGTGCAGTTCCGCATCAGCGACCCCTATCAGTATCTCTTCCGCATCAAAGACCCCGAGAAAGCGGTGAAAAACGCCGCGGAGGCCGCCCTCCGGGAGATTGTGGGGAAAAAGACGATTGACGAGGTGCTCACGACCGGAAGAGCCGAGGTCCAGGAGGAAACCAGAAACCTCATCCAGGACATCCTCAACCGATACGAAGCGGGAATCCGGGTGATCGCTGTTCAGCTCCAGGACGTCCAGCCCCCGCAGGAAGTTGTGGCGGCGTTCAAGGACGTGGCTAGCGCCCGGGAAGATAAAGTCCGCTTCATCAACGAGGCCGAGGCCTACCGGAACCAGATTCTGCCCCAGGCCCGGGGAGAGGCTGCTCGCATCCTCAAAGAAGCCGAGGCCTACAAAGAAGCTACGATCAGAAAAGCTGAAGGAGAGGTTGCCCGGTTCCTTTCCGTACTCAGAGAATACGAGCTCAATCCGGAAATCGCCCGGGAACGACTCCGGCTGGAAACCCTCACGAGCATCCTCCCGAAGGTTAGGAAGTTCGTCTTCGACGAGGAAGCCGCCTCCCAGGGAACGCTGAAATTCCTTCCCCTCTCTGAAGGAGAGAAAAGCGGTGAATAGGAAAATCCTGGCGCAACGCCTCTTGCTTGCCGTTCTCGTGCTCGTTTTGCTTGCCCTTTTCAGGCCCTGGTACGTTCTTGACGAGACGGAGCAGGGCGTCATCGTCCAGTTCGGGAAACCAGTCCGGGTGGTCCGGGAAAGCGGATTCCACCTCAAACTCCCCTACCCTTTCCAGGTGGTGCAGAAATTCGAGCGCCGGCTTTTAGAGTACGATTCTCCTCCTGAGGAGGTCATCACCCGCGACAAAAAGACTCTCGTGGTCGATAGTTACGTCCGCTGGCGCATCGCTGACCCCCTTGTCTTTTTGCGAACCGTGGTGAGCGAAAGCGGTGCGGTAGTCCGGATCGACGATGTGGTGTACTCCGAACTCCGTACCGAAATCGGCCGGGTGGACCTCTTTGACCTTGTGTCCCGAGTGCGAGGAGAGGTCATGAACCGGGTTACGATTCGCTCCAATGAAAAAACGCGGGAGTTTGGCGTGGAGATCGTGGACGTTCGGATCAAGCGGGCGGACCTTCCCAAGCAGAATGAGGAAGCTGTCTTCCAGCGGATGAAATCGGAAAGAGAGCGCCAGGCAAGGCAGTACCGCTCTGAAGGTGAGGAGGAAGCCACCAAAATCCGGGCTGAGGCCGACAAAGAACGGGCGCTCATCCTCGCCGAGGCAGAGAAACAGGCACAGATTCTGCGGGGTGAGGGTGAAGCCGAGGCCCTGCGAATCTACGCCAGGGCTTACGCGAAGAACCCTGAGTTTTTCGTCTTCCTCAAAACCCTTGAGCTCTACGAGAAGT
The DNA here is from genome assembly GCA_000353875.1 of Candidatus Caldatribacterium californiense OP9-cSCG. Classification (GTDB taxonomy): domain Bacteria; phylum Atribacterota; class Atribacteria; order Atribacterales; family Caldatribacteriaceae; genus Caldatribacterium; species Caldatribacterium californiense. Next base: position 10,259 of record APKF01000147.1, read on the forward strand.
CTCTGAAAGAGGGCGACACCCTCATCCTCACCCCAGCCTCAGACTTCTTGCGGTACCTCAGGAGTGCGCAAGAACCTGGGCCACAAGAGGCAGAAAGGTGAAGGCGGGTCCTCCACCCATAACTACCCCAACCTGGGCGGCTTCGAGGATTTCTTCAGGAGTAGCTCCTGCTCGCTTTGCCCCCTGAACGTGGAGAACCACACAGTGTTCACAGTGGATGGCAACACCAATGGCCAGGGCGATAAGCTCTTTCGTTTTCAGGGATAGTGCCCCATCAGCCATAACCTCGTGGTAGAAGGTGAGAAAAGGACTGACACTCCGGGGAGACTGTTCCCGAAGTTCCCGAATCCCCTTCCGGTACTCTTCAAGGAATTTCCCGATATCCACAGGCTCTACACTCCCTTCTTTTGAAGCTTCAGGATACGCCGCCTCAGGTGGGACGGCGGAATCCCCATCTCTTCCCGATAGAGCGTGCAGGTCCTCCGGGCAATACAGATGCCCTGGGCCCTGAGTTTCTCGGCAATTTCCCGATCGGAAAAGGGATGACGAGGGTCTTCTTGCAGAAGAATCGCCCGTATGGCCTCCTTCACCGGATAGGAAGCATCGAAGAAGAACTTCACGCTCCGCACCACTCCGTCGGGAAGGCGGATGAACTTCCCCTTGAGCACCTGGCAGATACCGCTCACGCTTATTCCGAGAGCCCCGGCGATTTCCCCCTGGGTGAGGGGGACAAAAAAGGAAGGACCATGGCGGAAGAACTCCTGCTCCCGCTCCACAATGTACTCGAGCACCCGAAGGAGCGTCCGGTACCGGTACGAGAGGCACGACAGCACCTCCCGGGCCTCCCGGAGCTTCTCCCGAAAGAAGTGGCGTTCCCGCTCCGGGAGCTCTCGATGTTTTTTCCGCCAGAAAGCAAGGACCGTTTCGCTTAGAGTCACCTGCATGGAGAAGGAGGGGACAAGGACAACGGCAAACTCTCCTTCTGCAACCTCCACAATCTCGGCATCGGGATACACAGAGGACTTCGCCTCCTCAAGGTCCTCCCGTTCCCGGCCAAGGGAGCTCTCGAAGGCCTGGGCGGGAGAGAAGAAGAGACGATCCCTGTAGGGGCGGATGAAGGCGGCAAAGCGGTCCGGATCTTCCCGGAACATCCGGCGCAGCGCCTGTGGGCTTTCTCCAACTCCGAGATCCGCAAGCTGCATCAGGAGGAACTCCACGGCGTCCTGAGCCGCAAAACCTGGGAATCCTGCACGACGCACCTTCTCTACGACTTCCTCGACCTTTCCAGGCGGCACACGAAGCTCAAAAGCCAGGGTTTCTGTGCTTTCCCGCAGGAACCCCTCGGCATCGAGATGGGCGAAAAGCACCCGGACAATACGTTTTTCGTCCTCACTAAGCCCGGCAAGGCTCAGGATCTCGTCAAAGAAGAATTCCTTCCATCCCCGTTCCCTACCCAAAGACGCAATGTCCTCCACCGGGACTTCTTCGCTTTTTCCAAGGTAACGCCCACAGCGGGGACACCGATCCGGGTACCCCGGAATTTCGGCACCACAGCCAAAACACACAGTGCCCTCCCGGACCTCAAGGAGGGGATTCTCTTCAAGCACTCGCTCAAGATGAGCCTCGAGTTCTGGAAGCGGCAGGGCCATGAGCGTGCTTGCCACCATCATCTTGGGAACCATCTGGCGCCTCTGCAGAGGCTCTAAGACAGGGCGAAGCTTCCTCGTATTCATGCTCATGCTCCGGACCCCCGTTCCACAGGGAGAAAGACTTGGACTCTGGTGCCCACACCTTCTTTCGAGGTCACCTCAATCCACCCCCCATGGGCCCGGACAATGCCGTAGGAAATCGAGAGGCCCAGACCCGTTCCCCGTTCTTTTGTGGTGAAGAAGGGCTCAAAAATCCGGGGAAGAAGGGTCTCAGGAATACCCTTCCCCGTGTCGGCAAAAACAATCTTCACATAGCTTGAGAACCTTTTCTTCCCTTCCCAGGGGGGGACATTCTCAAGGAGCACGCTCTCGGTGGAGATCCGGAGGACCCCACCCCGTTCTCGCATGGCCTCAAAGGCGTTTTTTGCCAGGTTCATGAAGACCTGGCGCATCCTCGTCCGGTCAACCGGAACAAGGGGGAGGTTCTCCTCAAGGGCGAACTCTACCCGCTCGTTCTCCGTGCAGAAAAAGTCCACCAGCGCAAGGCTTTCGCGCAAAAGCGTATTGATGTCCGTGGGCTCTCGCTGGAGCACGAGAGGCCTGGAAAAGTCCACAAGGTACCTAATGACTTCGCTGCAGTGCGCGGCCTCCCGCTCGATTTTCTCCAGGACCCTCCGGGTCATCTGGCAGGTGGAACAGTTGCTATTCCCTTCGATTTGGGCAAGGAGCATCTGGGTGTACCCGTAGATGACCCCCAGGGGATTGTTGATCTCGTGGGCCATACTGGAGATGAACCGGCCAATGCTTGAGAGCCGTTCCATCTGGCGGATGCTCTCCCCCCAGCGGGCACGCTCCGTCACATCCTCCACAAGCCCCACCACCCGCATGCTCTCCCCTTCCCGCCAGGAGAAAAACCGGAGGTTCAGGAGGCGATCGCCGTTGAGAGCAGAGTTCCGCTGCAGGCGAAAGTTCCGCACCAGGTACTCCTCACCAAAGCGTAAACTCTGCCACATATCATCAAGCGTTTCCTGCGGGAAGATCTCATCCCACCTCCGGCCCAGGACCTCCCTTTCCCTCTTCCCCGTTAAGGCCTCCATGGTGCTGTTCCAGAAGAGAATCCGTCCTTCCCCAAAAGAAAGGAACACCACCCCCAGGGGGAAGTGGAAAAAGAACAGGCGCAGGAGCCTTTCTTCAATTCTCTGAACCGAAAGGAGCATCCGCCGTTCGGTAGGGTTCAGGGTGTACACAGGGGGGGATTTTTCGTCCCGGAGCGGACCTCCACTCACCCACAACAGGTGTTCCCCAAGGGTCTCCGCCCGGAAAAAACACAGCTCCTCTCCCTGTACGAAGAAGTGGAGTCCGCTCTGCAGGAATGCAGGGTTTTTTAAGGCCTCCTCCACCGGCTTCCGGTACCTGTGGAGTCCGTTGTAGAGGAGCGTACCGTCTCTCGTTCGAAAGGCCACGTACGCGGCTTGTAAGCGACGTCGAATCCCTTTAAGCAAAAGACCCCAGGGGAGAACCCGCTCCATCGTTTCAATTGCCCAGGACCTTTTTCACCGCCTCAATGACCCGCTCAGGTTTGAAGGGTTTGACAATGAAATCCCGGGCCCCAGCCTGAATGGCATCGACCACCATGGCCTGCTGACCCATGGCACTGCACATGATGATACGAGCATTGGGGTCACGTTTGCGGATTTCCTTCACCGCGGTGATGCCGTCCATTTCGGGCATGGTGATGTCCATGGTGACGAGGTCCGGCTTCACTTCTTCATACTTGAGCACCGCTTCCTTGCCGTTGCTGGCCTCCGCCACCACCTCGTACCCGTTCTTTGTGAGGATATCCTTAAGCATCATCCGCATAAACGCAGCGTCATCCACGATCATGATTCGCCCAGGCATGTCCTTTACCCTCCCACCTGAACCATTTTCCAGAGGAGGCTGGCCACGTCCACAATGAGCGATACCCGCCCATCACCAAGGATCGTCGCCCCTCCAAGCCCCCGTACGTCCCCGATGTACGACCCCAGGGACTTGATGACGATTTCCTGCTCACCGATGATTTCATCGACCACAAGCCCCGCGAGAACCCGGGCCGCGTTCACCACTACGGTGTAGAGAACTTCGGGGATCTCCGTGCCCTCCTCGTACTCGGCTTTCTTCCCCTCAAGGAGGTCCCGGAGACGCAAAAGTGGTAATGCTCTCCCCCGAAAGAGCGAGGTCAGGGTTCTATTCACCCAGTAGGTATCCTTCTTCTCAATTTTCTCGATCTCCACTACATCGGCAAGGGGAATAGAGTAAATTGCCCCGTCAACCCGCACAAGGAGTGCCCTGATAATGGCCAGGGTGAGCGGGAGGCGCAGGAAGAAAGTCGTTCCCTTCCCTTTTTCGCTCTCCACGTGGACCTGGCCATTCACCCGCTCGATGTTCCGGCGGACGATGTCCATGCCCACGCCACGCCCGGAAACGTCCGTGACCTTATCGTTTGTGGAAAATCCCGAGTAGAAGATGAATTCCATAGCCTCCCGGTCGCTCATCCGGGCAAGCTCCTCCTGGGAGGCAAGGCCAAGAGCCAAGGCCTTTTGCCGGATTTTCTCTACATCGATTCCCCGCCCATCGTCCTGGACGAGGATCACTACCGAGTTCTCCTCCTGGTACGCCTTGAGGAGAATGCGGCCCCGCGGGGGCTTCCCCAGAGCCACCCGCTCTGCCGGCGGCTCAATGCCGTGGTCCACGGCGTTCCTGAGAAGGTGGATGAGGGGGTCCGTGATTTCCTCAATGAGGGAGCGGTCGAGTTCTGTGTCCTCGCCCTCGACGATGAAATCAATCTCTTTCCCGAAGTTCCGGGCAAGGTCCCGCACCATCCTCGGGAAGCGGTTGAACACCTCCGCCAGAGGAAGCATCCGGGCCTTCATGATTTCCATCTGGAGTTCGTTCGTCACCCGGCCAATGTGGGTAGTGGTGTCCACAAGGAGGTTCCGCAGGTGCGCCACCTCCTTGCTCTCCCGGAGGCGCTGGATGATGTCCTCAAGGCGGGCCCGGTCAATGACGAGTTCCCCTACAAGGTTCATGAGGGCGTCAAGCCGTTCCACATCTACCCGAACGGTTTTCTTCAACCCGCCGGTGATCTTCTTCTTCCCCTCGAGGGGGAGGGCTTTCTCGACCTTCTCCTCTTCCCTCTTCTCCTCCTCAGGAGCCTCCACAGACTCGTGGACCGTCACCGCAACCTTCTCGATTTCCGCAACCGACTCCACGATGTTTTTCACAGTCTCAGGAGGAAGGGCAGTACGTACAAGGACCTCAAAGCTCTGTCCGAAGCGCTCGCTCTCAAGGTCCGAAAGGGAGGGGTTCGTGCTCACCACGTCGATACCGCTTTCCTGAAGGCGGTTAATGACAAGATAGGCCCGGACACCCTTCATGGAACAGTCAAGGGTGAGGTACACCGTAAGGGTGTACTCTTTTGCCGCTTCTGGAACCTGCAGGGTCTCATGGTCTTTTTGGGGAACCTCCTCTTGAGGATGCTCTTTCGGTGCTCCCTTTTTCCCAAGAAGGCCCTGCAACATCCCCACGATTTCCCCCGTCTCAACCTCAGGCTCCTTCCCTTCCAAGGCGATGCCGTTTCGCATGAACTTCAAAATGTCCACGCCCCGAAGGAGGGTATCCACAAGCTCCGGAGTCACGGCAATGGTCTTTTTCCGGACGCCATCGAGGAGGTTCTCCATAAGATGGGCAAGCTCCATCATCTTTTGGAAACCCATGGAACTTGAGGACCCCTTAATGGTATGGAAGGAGCGGAAAATGGCCTGCACCAGGCTCTCGTCATCAGGGCTTTTCTCAAGTTGCACCAGATTTTCCTCCAGCCGTTCAATGTGCTCCTCAACCTCTTCCAGAAAAACACCAAGATACCGTTCCATATCAAAGGTCTCGGCCAATTCTGTCACCCTCCCCCACTCATTGTACCACAGGCCTTTTGAGACGCAGGATAGGTAAGCACAACCTCCACCACCGTGACGGCGTTTTCGGTAATCTCAACCTCCACTGTAGAGGGGACAAACCCTTCCTTTTCCACCACCAGCACTCCCTTCCCCACGGGAAGGCCATTGAAGGTGAAGCTTCCGTCCTTCCCCGTGGTGGTCGTATAGGTTCCGTTGAACGTCACCAGAGCTCCGGGAACAGGGTTCCCCTCCTCATCCCAGACATATCCTACCAGTTTCCCCAAAAGGGGCGCAAGTTCAATGGTGAGGGAAAACGAAGAAACGCTTCCGGGGATGTCCACCGCCTCACTCTTTGGAGCATACCCCAAAGAGTGCACCATAAAGACCTGCCGTCCTGAGGGGACCCGGGGCAGGAAGAAGGACCCATCAGAGGCCGTGAGGTCGAAGCATTCTGGGAAATCCCGAAGGCGTACCTGCGCTCCTTCGATACCCTCTCCCGTCACCGCATCCCTGACCTTCCCGAAGACCGCCACCAGGGGATGCACTGAGGGAAGGGGAGCGAGATTGCCAAAGCATCCTGCAAGAAGACCAAGGCTAAGTACCGCAAGCACCACAATTCGCCCCATCCTCAGTCCTCCTGGCGGGCAAGGTAATAGACGTACCGTCCCGGGGTGAACTCCAGGGTGTAGAGAGTGATGGTATCGGTGAGGGGGAGGTAACCGCTTTTGTCAATGGCAACCGTATACGTCCCCGGAGGGAGCTGAAAATGGGCTTTCCCCTGGGCATCGGTGTACCGCACCGCCGAAACATTTCCCGTCACCGTGACCCGGGCAAGGGGCACCGGGAGGACATACCCTTGAGGAGCATTCGGTTCAATCTCGTACACGAAGATATAGGTGTCCTTCATCTGCCAGCGGACCCCACAGCCGGAGAGAACGAAAAGGAGAACGAGAATAAGCACCACAGCGTACTTCATCGCACGACCTCCTCAGAGACTGCAAATTCTCTGGATAAAATTTTTTGCCACAAAGAACCCTGTGGTATGATATCCTCAAGAGGAGGGATGCCCATGCGAAAGGTGTTGCTTTTTGGCATTGCACTTCTTATGCTCTCAGTGGCACAGGGAGAGGCTCTGGAAATCCGTTACCTCGGCCATTCTGCCTTCTTTCTGGCCTTCGAAAGGGGTCTTCGGTGCGTCCTTGACCCCTTTACCCCTCAGGTCGGCTATCATATTCCCGAAAAGCTTGAAGCTCATGCCCTCATAAGTTCCCACGAACACTTTGACCACTTCTTTGAGGACTTCCTGGGAAAGCGCGTTCCGGTTTTCGTGGGCACAAAACATAAAGGGGCCGACTGGAACCTCTTCGACGAGACCATCCAGGGCGTCCACGTCTTCGCCCTTCCCTCGTACCACGACGAAGAACAGGGCGCCCTTCGGGGGAAAAACGCGATCATTGTCCTTGAAGGAGATGGTTTACGCCTTGCCCATCTTGGGGACATCGGGGCACCCCCCGAGGAGAGCGTCAGAGAGAAGCTCAGGGGTGTTGATATCCTCTTTGTGCCTGTGGGAGGAAACTACACCCTTCCCCTCGACCAGGTTGTGGAACTCATCCGGGACCTTGCCCCTCGAGTCGTCATCCCCATGCACTACCGGACGGAGGTCACCCGGGACTGGCCCATCGCACCTTTAGCAGATTTCCTCCTTAGAGTGCAGGAGTGGAAGGTGGAGAAAAAGGGCAGCGTCCTCCGCATGAGCAGGGACACCCTTCCCGAACCAACGACCATCTGGATTCTCGAAAAGGAGGAATCGTCCATGGAGAACAGGGGGGTGCTGGAAATCACCCTGGACTTTGAGCGCCAGCGCACCATCGCCTCCAACCAGTATGCAGTCTGGATCGAGGATGAAGAGGGGAACCTCGTCAAAACCCTCTACGTTACGAGATTCACAGGCCGTGGGGGATACCGGCAAAGACCGGACTGCCTCCCCACCTGGGTGAAGAAAGCCAATCCTGCGTCGTTACCACCCCAGACCGTTGACGCCATCACGAGTGCCACCCCACAAAGCGGACGCCAGATGTACACCTGGGACGGAAAAGACGAAAATGGTCACCCCGTGCCTCCCGGAACGTATCGCTTCTTCGTTGAAGCCACGCTCTTCTGGTCAAGCCGGGTTCTTTTCAGCGGAACTTTTGCCTACGGCGAGGGAAGCGTCGAAGATATTCCCATCACCGTTGAGTACTTTGGAGAGAGGCACAATGAGGGGATGATCACGAACGTCAGGGCTCGCATTGTTCCAGCTCCGTGATTACCGCACAATTTGTAAAAATACGCGACCGACCTCGGGGTCGAATCTTTTCCCGAGTTCCCTTGCGATTTCCCTGAAAGCCAGAGAGGGAGGTAGTGGAGAACGGTACGGCCTTCCCAGGATCAAGGCTTCATAAGCGCTGAGGAGAGCACCAGCCCGGCTCAGGAAGGGAATTTCTCTTCCCCGAAGCCCCCGAGGGTATCCCCTGCCATCCCATCGTTCCCTGAAACTCAGTATCTCATTCGCCACCGGCATGAGTTCAGCAAGCTGTGAGGCAATCCGGTACCCCACCTCGCTGTGACTTCGAACCACCGTCCACTCTGCAGGATGGAGCTCAACCGCCGGTTTCTTGAGGAGCTCCACCGGAAGGGCCACTTTCCCCACATCGTGGAAGAGCAGAAGGCGTAAAAACCGCTCGTTCTCCTCCTCCGAGAAGGAGAGTACTTTTGCGAGTTTCAGGGCAAGTGCAAACTTTGCGAATGTCCCCATGCGGGGTTCAAGGGAGTATATTTCCTTCTCGAGATACCCCCGCAGCAAAGTAATGATTCTCCGCTCAAGACTCCTTCGCCCTGCGATTTTCTCACGGTACATTGCTTTCTCGGCTTCCTGAAGCACGCTCCAAACATCCTGATGCGGCAAGGTCTTCGTAGCCACACCAAAGGCAAGGGAAACGGGAAAGGGCCCGAGTTTGCTCGGGAACTCAAGGAAAGGAGGAAAACGGCGAGCGAGGTTCACCGCCTCCTCATACGGCGTTTTGGGAAGGAGGATAACGAACTCATCTCCCCCAAACCGTGCCACAATATCCTCCCGTCGATACGTCTCCCGGAGCTTTGCCGCCACCTTCTGCAGGAGCAAATCGCCATACCTGTGCCCGAGGAGGTCGTTGACGAGTTTAAAGGCGTTAATATCGGCCATGATGAGGGAAAGGGGAAGCTGTCGCGGAACATCAAGACGTGTGAGCTCCAGCTCAAAATATGCCCGGGAAAAAAGGCGGGTGAGGGAGTCCTGAAAAGAACCGGTTTCTTGAGTCTCTCTCTTCTGGACAAACTGTGCAAAAAGGTGCTCGTCATAGTAAACAAAAATCCAGAGCTGCTCTCCCTTCCGCACACCTTCCTCTTCTCCCAAGGGTCTCACCAGCCTCAAGAGAACACTCTAAGCCTCGGGTCCTGTCGTTCCCCGAAGCCTCTGGATTTCCTGACGAATCACTCCAAGAACATCGGTGTTCCAGATACGTTTCCTGCCACCCCGCTCGGTCACAGAAAAAACGATGAAGACCCGTCCCCCATGATCCTGGCAAAAGCGCTCATGGGCATCCTGCATCCATTGTTGCACTTGTATAGTTCTGGCGTTTGACTGTACGTGATAGGTTTGACCTGAATGCCAATATAGCGGTTGCCAACGGGAATAAAACAATCAACACTGCAGCGACGGTCCCAGCTATCCGGTGCGGGCTGGAGCTTGACACCGAGCAGGTGCTCAAGCTCTTCATACACTGTTTGTTTTTCGGTCACATACCCTGCATACGTTCGGTGCATCACCACCTCACGCACATAGGCGATGCAATCCTCCTCGGTGACCTCCTCTACTTCCTTCCGAAGCTGCTCGCTGATTTCCGCAAAGAGCCGACGCCCGACCTCTTCAAGATGCTCTGCCATGGTGCGACCAAACATCTGCCATCCAGAAGGGACGTGCTTTTTAGGGACCTGTTCATAGGAGTACCGTTCCCACTCTTCCTTGCTCCCTGGAGCACAGACTCGGATAGCCTCCGCGAGCCGACCAACGTACTTCGGCCGGTTCAATTGCCACCGATGAAAAGCGATGTTCAGCACCCATTCCTTTGACATTTCTCTGCGCCTCCAGCTTGAGGAATTTCTCCCGATACCTGTGGGGTAAGTCTTCCTCTGCAAGGGCAAGGCCCATCTCGACCATCTTTCGATTCACAAAGAGTGTATTCTCAAGATACAGATAGGCCGGAAGTAAACCTCCCTGGGCTTTTGGTGGAAGGTCAAAGCGCAGAACAACACGCTTGCCCAGGACATACCGGCGCAGGTACTCCAGGGCTTTCTCACGCCGATCGGGTGGGACGGAAATCCCAAGGAGGGTCACCAGGAGACCATTGTCCATCCTGAGCGTACAGTCATCGTGTACGGCCACAACCTTATACTGTGCTTCAGAACCAAAGCGGAGCTTTTTCGGGTCCACAAGAGGTACGGCGTCCTGGATTCTGGGTCTATAGCCTTCGGGTGGTTCTACAGGGGGATAAACACCTTCCCGGAGTAAGAAAGATACGGGGAGAAGGCCGATTTTCTCCTTCATAATGGGAGGAAATCCCGCTGGATTTCGTAACCGATACCCCTTCTTCCAAGCTCCAGCGCCACCTTCACCGTGGTACCACTTCCCAGAAAGGGGTCAAGAACGGCTTCTCCGGGGAAGGAAAACATACGAATGAGGCGTCGAGGGAGTTCTTCGGGGAACATCGCTTCGTGGTCGATCTGCCGTTCCCCGCCAAAGGTCCAGTGACCGGAGAAGAACTCCTTCCATTCATCCCGGCTCATCCGTGCAGCCTCTTTGAGGTCTTGTGAGACCTTCCCGGAGCTTCCGGGCTTTTTACAAAGCAGGATGAACTCATAGTCCAGTTCAACAATACCGTTTGGGGGATAGGGAAAGGACCCCATGACCACCCTCCCCCGGTGGTCCTCATGGTCGTCTTCTTCTGCCAGATGATCGCCCCCATGTAATCAAAACCGATGGTTTCACACTGAGCGATGACCTCGGCGTGGAGAGGAATGACCTTGTAACGGCCATAAATACATGCCCGGGCGAACTGGTCGCCGATGTTGACGCAGAGCCTTCTTCCGGGAAGCAGTACCCGCCAGCATTCCCTGAAAACCCGGGCAAGATCAAGGAGATACTCATGAAGCGTCTGTCCATAGCCTATCTGCCCCGGCACACCATAGTCTTTGAGGTGCCAGTAGGGAGGCGAGGTCACCACAAGGGCAACGCTTTCATCCTCGACTTCCCTCATGTTCCGGCTATCGCCGATGATGACTTTCCCTTCTGTACCCAGAGATGTCACCCCCAGAACCGCAACCCTTCATCGAGCATCACCAGGTACTGCCCAAGGGGGACGTAGTTCGCAATGGAGTTTCCCGACCCCAGGGCAAAACCACCCCGCAGGGCACAGGCTTCAAGAATACTCCGAACGTACCGGCGAAGGTCTGCCTCAGGAAGACGGATGAGTTTGTCGAGGTCAACCCCACCAAGAGCAGCGACTTTCTGTCCGTACCGTTTCACAAACTCCGTTACCGGGAGGATTTCATCCTGGAAGGAGTGGAAGGCATCGATGGGAACACGCTCGAGGAACGTGTCGAACACCCCGTAGATGTTCCCGCAGGAGTGGAGGAAGTAGGACTTCCCCTTCTCGTGGGCAAGGGCGCAGAGCTTTTCATGCCAGGGGAAGACAAAATCCTCGAGGTCTTTCGGAGAAAGAAAGGTGGCACTTCTAAACCCCCAGTCGTCCCCCTGGAAGATGCCCCCCACAATGTCGAGGTCGACAAGCTGCCGATAGAAGGCAAGGGTGATTTCTCCCACCCGCTCAAAGACTGCCTGAACGAGAGACCGGTTTTCATGGAGGAGGACGGCAAGACCTTCAAAGCCGAGGAGGATTTCGCTCACCACCTCAAAGATTCCACTACAGGCATTGAGAAGAAGCTTCATCCCCTCGGGAAGAAGAGATGAAAGGAGTTCATAGGGAGAGTAATCAAAACCTGCCACATCAGGCCAGGGATAGCGCTCGAAATCATCCCAAGACGCAATCACCCCCGAGGACTCTTCAACCCACTCCCGCACCCCCCGGGAAAAGAGTGCGGTGTCTTCTCCTCTTCGGGTTTTCCCCACAAAGCGAAGCCCCATCCCCGGCACGTCCACGAAGATGCAGTAATCGTACCCCAGGCGTTTGTAGAACTGGACAGATTGGCGGAGGAAAAGGGGCATGGTCTCGGGTGCAGGCGGTACAGGAGTTTCTCCAAAGAGCCTGCGGGTCACCTCCGCAATGACTTCCGGGTCAACGAGGAGTTCGACAAAGTGGACCCGTCGGGGAGGCCTTTCCCGGGCCAGAACGGCAACAAACTCGGCGAAATCTGGAATGAAACGGTTCTCAGCAATCCACTCAAGGATGCGCATTTACTCCCCCACAACCTGAACCCAGATCCGGCGTGTCCTCGGCCCATCGAATTCGCAGAGGAAAATCCCCTGCCAGGTCCCAAGAAGGAGTTTCCCATCTTCAAAGAGGACGCTCACCGACGGCCCCACGATGGAGGCCTTCACGTGGGCTGGGGAATTCCCCTCCCCGTGCTCATAGGGGAGGTTCTCGGGAACGGCATGGCGGAGCCCCCGGAGGATATCAAGGACCACATCCGGGTCGGCACTCTCGTTGATTGTGACCCCTGCGGTCGTGTGGGGAACGTATACCGCACAGATCCCCCGCATTTTCCCCGATTCCTGGATTGCCTGGCGGACAAAGGAGGTGATGTTCACGAGTTCCTCTTTCCTCCGTGTCGCTACCGTGAACTCGCGCATGGTTCCACCCCCTACTCGAAGAGCTTTCGGAATTCTTCCTTGGAAAGGGAGACGACACCTTCGCCATATCGCAACAATCGTTTCTCCTCAGAAGTTGCCCAGGGCGTGAGGGGGAAGCGGACGGTGAGGGGAAGGCGGAAAAAGGGCTGGTCCACGATGACCTCCCCAGGGAGTAGCGCCGCCGCCTTCTCCCGCAGGATGCCCTGAAGGTGTGCGTACTCTTCCTTGCTGAGTTCGGCGTGCTTCTGTCTTCCCACCACCGTCGTTGCCGCCTGGGTCACCACACGGTAATCCACCTGAGAGGCGGTCTGCTCCGCTCCGATGAGGACAATCCGGAAGGACCGGCCCCGTTCAGCCACATCCCGGAAAATCTGCCCGAGGGGCCCACCACCCTCCCGGGGAGCGTATTTGTTGAGTTCATCAAGGTAAATGAAGACCGGTTCTTTCAGGAGATCCTGCTCTTTTGCCCAGAGAATTTCCCGGAGCACTGCTCCCACAACAAAAGCCTGCCCCCGGGAAGAGAGCTTGGCGATGTCCACCACCGTCACCCCTGCAGGACGGTTCCAGGGTAGGGTGTACTCGGGAACAGGGGGATGGTGGAAAACAACGGTACGGGAGGGAAGAATGCTCCGCCACAGCCTGTCAAGACCGCTCCGCTCCGCCAGACGTAACCTCCGGGAAATGGCAAGTACCGTCTTATCCTCAACCTTCTCGCTCCCAAGAGCCGCCGCCAGCGCCC
>APKF01000148.1 GCA_000353875.1 Candidatus Caldatribacterium californiense OP9-cSCG
CAGTATACCCATGGAGGAGCTCGATGAGATCCTTCAGAGAATTCGGAAGCCCGAATCTCCGGAGCATCCACTTTGGGTCCTGGCCACACACCGCAAGGTACAGCCGCACCAGTGTCCGGTCATCGAGCCCTTCGCAGGAGAAGCGGATGTTCTCTTCAAGGTACGGAGTATCCCGCGAGAAGAGCTCTGCCCTGGCTTCCTCGACAAGACGTGTGTACTGGTCGTAGAGGAATTCCTCGATCACCGAGACCGCCAGGGCAAAGTTTGCCTTTTCTTCAAGCTCCTCCGGGTCAAAGAAAAGCGGCAGGAGGTGGAGCTCGGCAATGTCGAGGATGTCCCATCCATAGGCACTCACCCGGTCACGGGAGTGACGGATGTCGGGTCGGCCGTCTTTCCTCGGAGGAACGGCCACGGTAACACCCTCAAAGGGCTGGGCGTTTACACCAAAACGCCGGAACATGTCCTCCCAGAGCTGGGCCTCTCTTGAGCCCTTCGCCTCTTCCCACTCGCTATTCCAGTGGTCAAGAAACAGGAGGCTTTCTCCCTTCACGTTGAAAACGATGGCCCGGCTATCCCGCAAGAATGTGGCCACGTCTCCTGAGAGAAAGCACTCCGGGGCGCGAGGGTAGTTGAGCATCATCCAGAGGAGGAAGGTGGCGTAGGAGGTTTTTGCCGCCACACCTGACTGGCCGCTGACGTTCACATGGGCCCCATTGTCCCCGAGGAGGTACCGCACATCGAGGTATGCCACTTCGTTATTCGAGAGCACTCCACAGGGGAGGGCCCGTCTTGCCCGTTTCACCTCGTCAAACCCCAGCGCCACATCGGTCTCCTCAGGGGGGGGCAGGAAAACCTTTTCCCCCATGGGCGGAGGGACAAGAGGGGGAACGGTTACGAAGCTCTCTCCCTCCTTTTTCAGGGTTCTCGTCACCACCACCTGCCCGAGGTAAATCGTCACACCACTGTACCGTCCCTCGGCACAGGCCTCCTCCTGGTATCCTGTAGTGACCGTCCCGTCCCAGGAGGCCACCACCTCGTTCACCACTCCGTACAGCCGAAAGGTTTCCTCCCCCCAGGAGAAGTCCACCCGTACAATCGCCTCAAGACGAATCCCAGAAGCAAAGGCAGGGCGCATCCGCACCCAGAAGGTGTAGGGAGTGACCTCCCGCAATCCCGTGACGGTACCAATCTCTTCCAATTTCTCCACCTCACTCCTCAAGGCGCTCCCGCACCGGCGAGAGGCTTTTTCTCCCAGAGTACCCGCTGCACGAGTTCCCGCACAAACCCCGAGGGGGCAAAGTGCTGGGCCAGACGTTCCTCAAGGGCGATGATCGGAAAGAGGTTCTCCGGAAGCCTCCGCCAGGGGTAATCCCCCGTGAGCTCAGGCAAAACCTGCGCCAGGCCGTCAAAGAGGCGGGTAATGTCAGGACGAAGGGCAGGGAACTGCTCCCCGGGAACCACAACCTCCAGGCGAACCAGGCCCTTCCAGGGGAAAGCAGGATCCTCCACCAGGCGAACGTAGGAGAACACCCGCAGGACGTCGGTACGGTCCTGGCGCAGGAACCCCACGACAGCTGGGGTTCTGCGGCCCCGGGGGAGACGAAGAAGGGATTCGAGCCATTCCCGGGGAAGGCGGAGTTCCTCCGCTCCCTTCACGAGACCACAGGGACCAACCCCAGGGATGAAGTGGGGGGATCAATGAGGTGGATGGTGCCGTCTTTGACGACCGGGACACGCCGGTCAAGGAGCCGGCGCACCTCTTCCCGCTCGAGGCGCTGCATGACGTTGAGGACGGCTTGCCGGGCAACCTCGGTATCGGCAAAGATTCTCGCTCCCCGCCGTGTCTCCTCAAGGCGGAAGACCATCCCCATCCCCAGGTCGATCTCCGGATGTTCCACCAGTACCCGGAGGGCGAGCTCCTCCCCTGCTCCGAGAACCCGCGCAAAAGACGGAGGCGAGGAGGGAGAAAACCCAAAGGAGAGCCCTCTACCCCTTTCCCACTGTACCCAGGAAGCAGCAACCTCAGCCAGAAGCAACACCGCAGTGCGGTAGAGAATCCGCACATGGATGCGGGCCTTCCCATCCACAAAGCACACCCGGTCAAAACCCGGAAACGAAAGATCCTCGGGGAATTCCCGCCATTCTTCGCTCTCCCAGAGGTCTCTGGGAGCAAGAGGGATGTCTTCACCCACCTCACGGTGGAAAAAGGCCTCGTCCTCCGTGTACCAGTGGTCCACCTGGGCAAAGCCGCCCCGAAGCAATGCTCCTATGTCACGATGCTTTCGGTCTTCTTCCACCGCACCGCCCCCTCTCTGACCTCAAGCTGCACCGGGAAGTACCCGGCAAAATCCGGATCGTGGGTCACCACCCCTACCATTTTCCCTTCCCGGCTTAAGCGGAAAATGGCATCAGCCACGAGATCAAGGTGTTCCCGGTCAAGGGACGAGAACCCCTCATCGATGAAGAGGCACTCCGTTCTGCGGGCGTAACTTTTCTCGAGCTTGAGACTCGAAAGGGCCAAGGCCAGAGCCAGAGCAATCAGGGTCTTCTCCCCGCCTGAACACTCCTCCGGCAAGCGCTCTCCTCCGCCAAACTTTCGGTCAAGAACCGCAAGGTCCGCCATGCCCCTGCGCATCTGCATCCGCAGTGCATATCGCTCCCCTGAGAGTTTCCGGAGAATCCGGGAACCCTCCTCTTCAAGGCGGGCGAAAAAGAGCCGAAGCAGGTAGTTCTTGAATCCACCCACCTCAAGCGCCTGCTGCAAATCCACATGAACCCGGTACTCCTTCATTCTCTGGCCCACCGTCTCGCGGAGTTCTTTCCACTCTCTCTGCTTCTCTTCGTTCTGCCGGAGCCTCTCCCGAACCTCTCCAAGGCGTTTGTGGAGAAAAGACACCCGCTCCTCAAGGTCCTGAGCCTCCTTCTGCCACCGGGCAAACGTCTCCTCGAGTTCGTCTGCAGCAAGGCCAAGCTCGGCAAAAAGCTGCTCTTTCTCCTTCCGCTGCTCTGCTATTCGCCTTTCCAGCCCTTCAAGCTCCCCCTCCAGGCGATGGAGCACTTCCCGCCAGTTCCCCCGTTCTTTATCCCGCAACCGGCAGTACGTGGTCTCATCCCATCCCCGCTTCTTGAGCTCTTCAAGAAAGGCCTGCCGGAGGCGCTCCTCTTCCTGACTCAGGGAGCGCTGGTCCTGCAAGAGCTCCGAAAGACGTTCCTTTAGCCGGTTTCCATCCCCCTCAAGAAGCGTAATTTGCTCTCTTTTGGCCCTGATTTCCGCTCCAAAACGCACAACCTCCTGCCCGGCTCTCTGAAGCCTCCTTTTGAGGTCCTCGGCAAAGGCGAAAAAGGCCTCCTCAGGTATCCCACTCTCAGTAACCCCCCATAACGCACAGTACTCCCCAAGGAGCGCTCGCTGTCGTTCAAGCTCTGCTTGCAGTACTTCTAAGGTGGCGGTTATACTCTCAAGACGCTGCGTCTCCTCTTGCAACCGCTCTTCAAGCGCGACAATTCGCCCCTCAAGGGCAACCAGGTCCTTCCGGAACGCCTCCACTTCCCTCTGCAGTACCTCCCTGGCCTTCCCCTGGGACCTCACCCACTCACGGAAACGGGAAAGGTTCAGCACATCCTGCTCGGGGTACCCACAGCGTTCAAGACTCTCCCTGATGCGCTGGTGCAGCTCCTGAAGTTCCCGACCAAGAATCTCCTTCCTCTTCCCCACCTCCTCAAGGTCCCTGAGGGCTTTTTCCTCCTCTTCACGGAGTTCCGCAATTCTCCGGAGGAGGTGTTCTCTCTGCGACGCAAGGCGGGCGAGGTGCCCGTGGAATTCCCGGTACTCCTCCTCAAGCTCAAGGATATCCACCCGCACCCTTTCCCCTTCCGGGAACGGCACCGCGCTTCCACACACTGGGCATACCCCGTGGCGACGCCACTCCTCCTCAAGTTCCCCAACCACAAAGGCCTTGACCCCAAGGCGGTACTTTGCCTCAGGGTCCTTTCTCTGGGCCTCGAGTTCCCGCAAAGAAGCCTCAAGCGTCTCTTTCTCCTTCAAAAGTCCAAGCAGTTTCTCCTTTTGCCTGGCAAGCTCTCCCTCGATTCTCCGTCGCTCCCCCTCAGCCTGTTTCAGCTCCTGGTGCTTTTCCTGCGCTTCAGGGATGAGGGCGTCGAGAACCCGGGTTGCCTCCTCAATCCTTCCCCAGGCGCTCTCCACCCTGGCAAGACAGGCTTCCCGTTCTTCGAGCGCTGCCACTTTCCTCTCCCGTTCTCTCAAAAGGTCTTCGCGTTCTCTCACAAGCTCCTGGATTCTTGTCTTGAGTTTCTGCCCTTCCCTCTCCCAGAATACGCACTCCTCTCTACGCCTCCGGATATCCTCAAAAAGGGGCTGCCCTCGTTCCTCAACCTCCCGGACAAGGTGCTCGAGCTTTTTCTTCTCCTCGAGGGAACGCCTCTCCTCCCGGAGGAGCTCTTCCAAGGACTTTTTGGCCGAAAGAAGGTCCTCCTCGGTCTTCCTGAGGTCTTCCCCAGTCCTTGCCACTTCCTGATTCACCCGCTCAAGGAGCTCTGCCTTTGCCCTCCAGGGCCTCTCAAAGGCCTCGCAGAGGCGGTGAGCCAGCTCAATATCATCGTCTTCCTGAATTTTCGGTCGCACCTCCTCGCAGCGCTTGCGGAGGACAGAAAGCTGCTCCTCATTTTCCCGGAGCTTCCAGAGGATTTCCCCAAGCCGCCTCATCTTCTCCAGGCACCCCTGCAGGTTCTGGCGCCGGGACCTGGCACTCTCGAGTTCCTGCTCGATGTTCCTCACCTCTTCCCGGAGTCGTACCTCCTCTCCGAGAAGGTCCTCGGCTTCAAGCAGGCGAAGCCTTTCCTGATGAGACCCGAGTTCCCCCTCAAGAGTCTTCATCTTGCCCCGAACCTGCTCGCGGATTCTGTCGAGGATGTCAAGGCCAAAGAGGCTACTCAGGATCTTAAAGCGGTCCGCCGAAGACGCCTCAACAAAGGCCAGGGTTTCTCCCTGGGGAAGGAACACAGAGGACCGGAAGGTCAAGGCATCACAACCAAGGAGCTCCTCGATGTGCTGGTTGACCCCCTGCTCCCCAGAGGCCACCGGCTTCCACCGTTCCCCCTCGTACTGCTCGAGGTAGGCCACGCCCCCCTGCTTTGCCGAGTACTCCCGGGTAACCCGGAATCTCTTCTCTCCAAGGAGGAACTCAAGCTGCACCCGTAAGGCTTTGTCGGGACTCCCCCGGTAAATGAGCTCCTTTTTCCCTCGCTCAGAACGAATCCCCCGACCATACAGGGCAAAGTACATCGCTTCAAGGAGCGACGACTTTCCCGCTCCGTTGGGACCCACAATGACAAAGAGGTCTGAGGCAAACTCAAGCTCTGCACGCTCAAGCCCCAGAAAACGCTCAACCCGAAGACGCAGTGGCCTCATTCTTGATCTTCCTCAAAAGCCCTGTGGTAGTACACCTTAAAAAGCCGCACCACGTCCTCCGAAAGCCCCTCCTCCTCAGCAAACCGGGCGAAAAGCTCCGGTAGCGCCGCCACATCGAACGAGGCCTGTTCGCTTTCTTGATGATCCTCCTCATCCCAGACCGCCTCAACCACCACCACCTCAAAGCGTTCTCCCCGGAGGCGGCGGAGTTCCGTGAACCACTCAGGGGAAAGCATCTCTCCCGGAATCCGGAGTCGCACATAGTTCCGCCGGCCGTTGCGCAGCCGCTCCTCTATGAGGCGGCGAACCTCCAAAACCCCAAGGGGCCTTTCAAGGTCTATGCTCAGAAGGGCAGAGCTTTCAAAGAACACCGGGCAAACCCTGGGTCTTTCCCCAAAAACGAGCTCCACCAGCACAAAGCCACCTTTCTGGTCGGGGTTTTTGAAGTTCTCCGGGACAAGGGACGAGGGGTAACAGAGGGGGAAAGGAGCCTCAAGAACCGTGTACCCGTGGAGATGCCCCAGGGCACCGTAAGAGAAACCATGGGGGAAATCAGCCTTTTTGAGGAAGACCTCCCGGGAAGCATTGGCCTCAGCGTAGAAGGCCAGCTCCTCCACCGTCAGATGACCAAGGAGAATATGGAAATGGCGGGGATTGAACGAGTTCTTCCACTCCTCCATGGTGCGCCGAAGGTGGTCCCTCACCATGGCCTGAACCGTTTCCCCCGGGTGATCAGCAAGGAACCTCGAGAGTGGCAGATAGGGGATCGGGAAAATGGTCGCCCCAAGCTCCGGAAAACTCCGCGGCTCCATATCCCGGATGACTGTGATGCTTTTGGGGAACATCCGCCGCAGGGCTTCCACAGCGTACCAGTCATGGTTCCCGATAAGCCACACGAAAGGAGCGACCTCCGCAAGTTCCACGATGACCTCAGCGGCAAGCTGAATGGCCTCCCTGGGGGGATGGTAGTACTGGTGGAAGAGGTCCCCGGCATGGAGCACAAGGTCAACTCGTTCGTCTTTTGCCACCCGAATGAGCTTTTCAAGGCATTCCCGCTGTTCCTCCAGGCGGTCAATCTCCCGGTGACTCTTCCAGGAAACAAGTCCAAGGTGCCAGTCAGCAGTATGGAGTATTTTGAGCGGTCGCATTACTGTTCCCCGGAAATATTGTAGCATAATCCTCCCCGGGTACTCTTCAGGATATTCGGCAAACCCAAAAACTCAAGGAGCACAAATTGACACCCTGCAGGGCCGATGGTATTATATTTAGACGTCTAAATAAAAAGGAGGAAGAACCGTTGAAGAACCAGGGAACATCGCTTCACGATGCTCTCCTCCAGGTCATTCGGTACCACTTCATTCGGTACCACCACCTTCTTGGGACCATTGGACTCTACAGAGGGCAACCGCCTATCCTTGGCATGCTCTGGGAAAAGGATGGACGAACACAGAAAGAAATCGCCGAAGCCCTGGGTCTCCGTCCTCCTACAGTCACTGTCATCCTTCGGCGCATGGAGAGAAACGGGCTGGTGCGGCGGGAAACTGACCCAGAGGACCTGAGAGCTGTGCGGGTGTACCTTACCGAGCGCGGGAGAAACCTGCAAAAGGAGGTCGAAAGGATTCACCGTGCCCTCGAAAAGGAATGCTTCTTCGGGTTTACCCAGAAAGAACGGCGGCGCCTCCACGAGTTCCTCATCCGTATTCGGGAGAACCTGGAAAAAGCCACGGGAAAGCACCATACCTCTTTAGAGGAGGGAGACCGGTGAAGAAACTCCTCTCCTATCTTCGGCCCTACTGGAAAGCCGTTCTTTTGGCCCCGCTTCTTATGGTTGTCGAGGTCGTCTGTGACCTCTCGCAACCTGCGCTCCTTGCCCGGATTGTGGACCACGGGATTGCCCGGGGGGACACGTCCTTTGTCTTCCGGACCGGAATGCTCATGGTGGCCATAGCCCTCGCAGGCGCAGTCGGTGGCATCGGCTGTACAGTGTTCGCAAGCTCCGCCAGCCAGAACTTCGGCAGGGACCTCCGGAGAGACCTCTTCAGGAAGATCCTTACTCTTTCCTGTGCCGATCTTGACCGCTTTTCCTGCGGGACACTCCTCACCCGCCTTACGAACGACGTGACCCAGCTCCAGAACGTCGTCCTTGCCGCCCTGCGCATCGTCGTTCGGGCGCCACTCCTTTTCCTGGGGGGAACGGTAATGGCGGTGGTCATGGCTCCCCACTTTGCGCCTTTCATCTTCACCGCCATTGCCCTTGAGGTCGCCGTTTTCTCCATCCTCTTCAAAAAGGGCGTCCCCCTCTTTGCCCGGGTCCAGGAGAAGATTGATCGGCTCAACACCATCATCCGGGAAAACCTTGCAGGAATCAGGGTCATCCGTGCCTTCACGCAGGAGGCACGGGAAAAGGAGCGCTTCTTCAGGGCCTCGAGAGACCTCACCAAAGCTACGGTGCAGGCATTCCTCCCCATGGTGACCTTTCTGCCTCTTGTGCTCCTCATCATGAACCTGAGCATTGTCGCCGTCCTCTGGGTCGGAGGGCAATCGGTCATTGCAGGTCGCATGGAGGTCGGGTCCATCATGGCGCTGACCAACTACGTTTTCCAGATCCTCTTCTCCCTCATGATGATCGGGCACATCCTGACCTCGGTGAGCCGGGCAAGCGCTTCGGGGAAACGGGTCGTTGCCATCCTCGAGCAGGAAGCCACAATCCGCAACCCCCTTGTGCCCGATACCACCCCGATCACCCGGGGCGAAGTGGTCTTCCGGGACGTCTCCTTCTCGTACCACGGTGAGCCGGTGCTTTCCGGAATTTCCTTCACCGCCCATCCCGGGGAGACCGTGGCCATCGTGGGCACGACAGGTGCAGGGAAATCGACACTGCTTTTCCTCATCATGCGCTTTTACGATCCCCTCTCCGGAGAGATTCTCATCGACGGCATCGACATCCGCACAAAAGACCTCAAGGTCCTGCGAAGCGCCATAAGCGCAGTCTTCCAGGAACCGCTGCTCTTCTCGGGGACCATAGAGGACAACATCCGCCTGGGGAACGAGGGAGCATCGTTTGAGGAAGTGGTCGAAGTAGCCAAAATTGCCCAGATCCACGACTTCATCCTGAGCCTCCCCGAGGGGTACGATACCGTCCTCTCCGACGGGGGAGAAAACCTGAGCCAGGGACAGCGTCAGCTCCTCGCCATCGCCCGTGCCTTCCTCGCGAACCCCGCAATCCTCGTTCTTGATGAAGCCACGAGTAACGTCGACACCCACACCGAGCGCCTTATCCAGGACGCAATGCTTCGTCTCATGCGAGGGCGGACGACCTTCATCATCGCCCACCGCCTGAGCACCATCCGCAATGCCGACCTCATCCTTGTCGTGCGGGACGGGGAAATCGTGGAGCGAGGGACCCACAGGGAACTCCTGGAGAAAAAAGGATGCTACTCCTCCCTGTACCTGAGTCAGTTCGGAGAGGACACGGCACCGGTGGCAGCAGAATGAAATGTTATTTTTCTTGCATACTTGTGTTGCTTAAATAACACAAAAAGCGCAGAATTTCCTCTTTTCCAGAGAGATTTAGCCAGAGATTCGTTGACATAAAGGGGGTTACTTGATAAAATCTTTACCAAAAGTGTTACATTGATGGCTTTTATTTTTGTTTTTGCGGGGAAAGGGATGAAAAGAAAAGAACGACTCGACTACATCGGAAGGCAGTTGACCTTAAACGGAGTGGTAAGCATCAAAGAACTTGCAGAAAAGCTGGGTGTTTCCAGCATGACCATTCGCAGAGACCTCCGAAGACTCGCTGAAGAAGGTATCCTGAAGCTCATCCCTGGAGGCGCTGTGCTCAGAAGGGAACCCAATCCCTTCGAGGAAAGGGAATACACGGTCACGAAAGCACAGCTACACATGACAAAGGAAAAGATTAAAATCTGCAAAAGAGCTGCCCTCCTCATCCAGGACGGGGATACCATCATCATCGACACCGGATCCACAACGGAACATCTTCCCGGCTTTATCCCTCCGGACCTGAACCTCACCATCATCTGCTACTGCCTGAACATCTTCCTGAACGTTTACAAGAACAGCAGACACACCCGCATCGTCTTCCCCGGGGGATACTTCCACGAAAACACCCTGATGTTCGAGAGCCCCGAGGGTATTTCCCTCATCCGGAAGATGAGGGCCAACAAGGCCTTCATATCGGCTGCCGGGGTCGATGAAAAGCTCGGTGTCACCTGTGCCAACTTCTATGAGGTGGAAACGAAAAGGGCTATCATCGAATCGTCGGACGTCAAAATCCTCCTCGTCGATTCCACGAAGTTTGGAAAGGTTACCGCTGCGTATTTCGCCGACCTGAAGGAATTCGACATCGTCATCACCGATACCGGCATTCCCGAAAAATACGCCAGGCTCCTGAAAGAGCTGGGCATAAAGACGTACGTTGTGTGAGCCTCCTTAAACCGTGAACTGCGCCAGACCCTCCTCGAGCATCTCCGCCTTGCGGGCCATGTTCGCAATGGTGGTCTCAATTTCCTGAAGTGCCGCATGCTGTTCTTCCGAAGAGGCGGCAACCTCCTGAGAGGCAGCAGCGTTTTCCTCAGAAATTGCGGCAACATTGCTCAGCGCCAGCGACATCTCTTCCACCATCCTCCGGATGTTTTCCGTCCGGAGTTTGTTCTTCTCCGAAACGGTCATGACCTCCTGGACCAGTTCCGTTATACGTCGAGAAGAGTGTTCCACGAGGGCAAAGGACTGGGTGATGGTTTCCGTCTCGTGGGTCACAATGTCATTCGCTCTGTAAATGTCCTCGAAGGCCAGCTGCGCCCTCTCCACAGCCCTGTTGCCCTCCTCAACCCTCCGGCGACTCTCCTCTACAGAGGATACCGCCTTCTCCACGCCTTGCTGGACCTCCCGAATCAGAGCGGCAATTTTCTGAGCAGCCTGAGCCGATTCCTCGGCGAGTTTCCGCACTTCTTCAGCCACCACAGCAAAGCCCCGCCCTGCCTCTCCGGCTCGAGCCGCCTCAATCGCCGCATTGAGGGCGAGGAGATTGGTCTCCTCGGCAATGCCAGTGATGAGATCCGTGATGCTCCCGATTTCCCTGGAACTTTCCCCGAGCCTGCTTGCGATTTCCCTCACAGAAAAGACGGACTCCTCAATGGCCCGCATGGACTGAACCACGTCCTTGAGGATTGCCTGTCCCCTCTCAGAAGCGGAAAAGGCAGAATCCACAGCCCGTCTGACCTCTTCCAGGTTCCCCCCCACAAGGGCAACCTGCTCCTCAACCTTCCGCACTTCCTGCAGAGTCTCCGAAATCTTTTCCACCTGGGCGGCAATTTCCCCATCGATGGTCTGCACTTCCGCCACGAGCTCTTCCATGCGCCGGGCAACACCGGCAAGACTCTGGCTCTGCTCTTCCGAGCCACGGGCCACCTGAGCCACAGCCTGAGCTACCTGGCTTCCAAGGGTGAGGATTTCCTGAGAGGCACGATGTAGGTTCTCGGTTGCCGCAATCATCTCGCGGGCGACAGAAGAAACCTCAAGGAGAAAGCGGCGAAGAGCAGAAGAGGCCTGCCCGAGGGAAGAAAGCAGGTCCCCTATCTCATCCCTCCGGAGGTTCGTGATCTCCCCGGTCAGGTCACCCTGCTCGAGCCTTTTTGCAAAGGCAACACCCTGGCGAAGTGGCAACACGATACCCCGGGAAAGAACGGTACTGAGTACCAGCGCAATGACCACAATGGCCACGGCGACAAAGCGGAAAATCTGCGAAAACACCCTCTGCGTTTGCTCCATAGCGGCCATGCCTCTTACAAACAGCGAAAGAACCTCCTGATTCATCGCGTCCATGGCCTGCGTTAGGGCGCCCTCCACGCCCCGTATCTCTTCCATAGCAGTTGCAATCTGAGCCTCAAGAGAGGAAAGTTCTCCATCGGTCTGTACGACTTCCTGCCACGAGGTCTCAAGGGGGCGGAAATGCTCCTCAAGGAAAGACTGCGCAGCCTGAGAAGCGTAGAGTTTTAAGAAATCGCCTTCAAAGAACCGTTTGACACTCCCCAGCACACTCTCGGTGAGCGTCCTAGCCCTCTCCTTGTCCTCCCCTCCCAGAAGGAGAAAGTTCTTCCGTTCGCGATCGAAGAGGTTCAACCGTTCCACCCATCTGTCAAGATGCAGTTCTTCAAGACCGCTCTGGAGTTCCTGATAGGCCATATTGAACTCCATGAACATGTCGCTTCTTTTCCCTGGCTCAGGCGTGGACAGGGCCTGCGCGAATTCCTCGCATTTCTCCTGGAAAGCGCTGAGTTTTGCAAGGAGACGGCTCTTTGTCTCCTCGGAGAACTCGGCTTCCTCGATGCTTTTTTTCAGGTCCTCAAGACGAGCACCCACACCTTTACGAATTTGCCCGTAGGGGTCACCGCAGAATGCGGCTTCAAAGAGGCTGCGGTAGACTTCTCCAAGGGGTACAGCATATCCCTTGAGCTTTTCACCCACGTTTTTCACAAAGTCAAAAACCGAGGCTGAAAGCTTATCCGTGGCGACTGCCTTGTCATTTCGGGCACGAAGCTTCACCAGGCGTTCCCGCCACATACTCCGCAGGTTTCGGGCCTTTTCGTCATAAGTGTTCTGGAGACTCCAGAGTCTGTCGAGTTCCTCCGCAAGGACAGTTCCCCGAGGCAGAGGAGAAAGGGTATAGGAAAAGTTCTCTTTTTCCCAGAGCTCACCATACCGGGCGAGGAATCCTTCCGAAGTACTCCCCAGACGGAAGGCTTCAAGGTACATTTTTGAGCGCTCACTCAGGGCAGTAAAAGCCGCTTCCATGACCTCGAGGCGATCCGGGTCCTCTTCAAGGAGGTACGAGGAAAGCAGGGCATTCTCCTGAGAGACGATCCCCTTAAGACGCGACGTGGCAAGAAGGAGAGGGAACGACTTCTCCACCTCCACAAAGGACGTTTGTACCCTTTGGAAGGCGAAAAGCGCCATCACCCCGACCACACCGGCCAGGACTGCAAGGACGAAAAAACCCAGATATATCCTTGTTCTCACAAGCACAAGGATCACCCCTCTTTGTGGGTTTTCTCTCAGGGCCCAGGAGTGCAAACCCCCGGGCTACGCTTCTATCGGCCGCGCAAGGAGAACGGCCGCCATGGCGATGAAGGCAACAATCTCAGATCCCGCTGGCCAGTAACGACCGGTGATAGAAATGAGCATGCCAAGGGCAAAGGAGGCAAGAAACGTCCCCCGGAGATTCCCAAGACCACCGGTGAGCACCACCGCAAAACAAAGGAGAAGGATGTGCGAGCCCATGTAGGGATGCACAGCGGTAATGGGGGCATAGAGCACTCCACCAAGGGCCGCAAGGGCGCTGCCCAGAACAAAAGCCAGGGAAAAGTACTTCTCCACACCAATCCCAAGGCAGCGCACCCCTTCTCGGTTGTCTAAGGCAGCCACGATGATTTTCCCCACCATGGTTTTCCTCATGAAGAGTTCGAGCCCAAAGAACACTACAATTGCCAGCAGTATCACAAGAAGGCGGTATGTGGGGAAGACAAAGCCCAGAATGTCCACCGTCTTCCCTAGGGGATCGCTGACGGGTTTCGGAAAAACCCCCCACAGCCATTTCACAATGTCCACACCGATGAGGAACACCGCATAAGTAGCGATGAAGGTGTAATCCAGCGATTCCCCATAGAGACGGCGAATCACAAACCGTTCAATACCGTATCCCGCTAAAGCGGCAACAGCAACTCCTACCGCGCCGCCCCAGAAAAACGGCACACCCAGGCTCCTGATCGAGGCTATCAGGAGATACGCCCCGAGGGTATAGGTGATGGTGTGAGCGAAATTGATCACCCTCATGGTCCCAAACGTGAGGGAAAAACCGACGGAGATGAGGTACAGCACCGCCCCAACAGTCAACCCGTACATGATGGCGTAGATCATCGGGACATCCCTTCCTTCGAAGAGCCTGATTTTGCGCGAGCAGCAAGTCCTGAATACAGGGCTTCAAGCCCACCCCAGATGCCACCTCGAAACCTGAAGACGATAAGAAGAAGCGCCACCCCAAGGAAGAACTCCCAGCGCTGGAAGTACACCGGAAGGAGGTTGGTAATGAGCATGTAAATGATGCCTCCAAGAAGGGCGCCATAGAGCCGTCCTGAGCCCCCAAGAAGACAGGCAAAAACAATACCGGCATTGGCGTGAACGTCCAGCGTATTGGGGTTCACATAGCCATAGTTCAGGGCTGTGAGTGCCCCACCGAATCCGGCCACCGTGGCGGCCAAAACGAAAGTGACCCACTTGTAGAGCTGGGTATTGTACCCTAAAAACCTGACGCGCTTCTCGTCTTCCTTAATGGAACGCAAAAGCACTCCATAGGAAGAAGAGGTGAATATCCGAAGAAGGAGAAAGACCAGGAGCAGAGAGGCCAGAACGAACCAGAAACGAAAAGTGGGATTTCGGAAATTCACGTACCAGAAACTCAGATTGCGGATGCTGAGACCATTCTCTCCCCCCGTGATGTCCTTGAGAGGGGACATAACGAGGAACCACCCCACCCGGTTAAAGGCCAGGTTCGCCAGGGCGAAAGCGGCTCCAGCTATCCGCACGGTAATAGCTCCAACAGCCATCCCCGCAAGGCACGCCGCCACAACCCCAAGCACAATGGCCAGGAGAGGGTTGGTAGTCAGGTATCGAAGTGCAAGGCCCACGGTGTAGGCACCGACCCCGACGTAGAGGAGATGCCCAAAGGAAAGCCTCCCCATATACCCGTAAAGGAGGTCAAAAGAGAGCACAATGATGCAGAAGATGGCAAAGTCCGTTGCCCGATGTGCCCCAAGAAACGGCACCAGAATAAGGAAAACGACACCAATGAGAATGAGCTCCAGGACTTTCTGTCCCACCCCAGCCTGGGTCAGCTGCTTCCCCATTGCAACAAAGGTCTTCTCCAGAACCAGGCCCCGTTCCTTCACCACATTGCCCATGACCTTCAAACCCCTTTCATAGAGCCTTCTCCAGGAGGCTGGTATTGCAGATTTCTGAAGCGTCGTCCAGAACCTGGGTAACCTTTCCTTCCTTGAGCACCACAACCCGGTCGGCCAGCTGGCTCACCAGAGGAAGGTTCTGCTCCACAACAACCGCTGAAAGTCTACCCTTGAGGTGTTTCAGAATCCTTGCAATTTCATTGATGACGATAGCGGCCAGACCCTGTGTGGGTTCATCGACAAGAAGAAGCCTCGGATTACCAACCATCGCCTGCCCGATGAGGAGGATCTGCCGCTGCCCGCCACTCAGCTGACCGGCCTTCAAGTTCAAAAAATCCTTCATCTTTGGGTAAATCTCAAGCACCTTGTCCAGCGCCTGCGAAAGAGGCTCACCGCTGGAATACGCGGCAATTTCGATGTTTTCCCGAACCGTGAGGGAACCGAAGACCTTTTTATCCTGGGTAACGTAGCGAATACCCCGGTGGTAGAGCTGTTCCGGCGGTAGGCCCGTGATGTCTCCACCGTCGAAGTATATGGAACCCTTTAAGGGACGAAGGAGTCCCATAATGGTTCTGAGCAGTGTCGTTTTCCCTGCGCCATTCCTCCCCACCACAAAAAGCATTTTCCCTTCCTCAAGGTCAAGCGATACATCATGGAGCACCTTTGCGTGACCGTAGGCGACGTCTATACCTGCTACCTGAAGCATGCCCCTACCCCTTTCTCCAGATGTCACACTCCTGAGACCCCTGCGCGCTCGAGGGTTTCCTGCTTCCCCCAGTAACACTCGTTGACCAGAGGATTTGCAAGAACCTCGGAGGGATTCCCCTCGCAGATGATGTGCCCTTCGTTCATCACACAGAGCCGGTCCACAAAATCGACAATCATCGATATCTTGTGCTCAATGATGCCGATGGTGATCTTACCCTTCAGAGATTTCAGAAGCGCAAGCACCTTGGCAATTTCAACGTCACTCAGGCCACTGAAGGGCTCATCAAGGAGGAGGAGCTTCGGTCTGAGAGAGAGCGCAAGGGCAATCTCAAGGAGTCGCCGATCACCATAGGAAAGCTCACCAGCTACCGCTTCGGCCTGGCCCTCAAGGCCCACAAGTTTCAGGGCTTCGATCGAATCGGCCCAGGTACTGGCAGCGGGAGTCGTCATGAACCTCCACAGGGAATGGTACATTCCGCTCTTCCAGGCAACGCATGGAACGAGATTCTCCCACACCTTGAGGGAGTTAAAGACAGACACAAGCTGAAAGGTGCGGACCATCCCCATCTTGACTCTCTCTTCGGGAGAGAGATGCGTCACATCCCGACCCTGGAAGAAAATTCGCCCCGCAGTAGGCGGAAAGAATCCGGAAAGGAGATTGAACAGAGTCGTTTTCCCCGAGCCGTTCGGCCCTATAACACCCAGGGTCTCGTTCTCTTCGATCCGCAGATCCACGCTGTTGACGGCAACAAGTCCTCCAAACCTCTTGGTCAATCCACTCGTTGTTAGGAGACTCACTCTCAAGAAACCTCCCCATGAAAAAATTGGGGGCAACCGCTACTTTTTGAGAGTAGCGGTTGCCCTTGGGTTCACTTGTAGCCCATCTCTTCAAGCGGCAGACACAGTGCCTCGGTTTCGAAGGCTTCGATGATTTCAGCGTAGTCCCACTTATCCGCGCGCTTGTCGGCTCCCTTTCCTATACCAATGAAGTAGGCGTACTTGTAGAAGGGTCTTCCATCCGGACGCCACCAGGCCGGTCCTTTAAAGCCCATAAATTCTGGGTTCTCCATCAAAGCCTGGTACACCTTTGCCGGATCCGTAGACTGGGCAAGCTGTATGCCCCGAAGGAGCTCTTTCATTGCCATGTAGGCGTACGCCGCCATAACGTCGGGGACGTCGTTGTACTCCTCCATCCAGGCTTTGCGAATCCTCTCGGCATTCTCATACGTTGCCGGATCCTTGTCCTTGAGGATGCTCAAATCGTGGTAGAGCCACATTCCCAGAGTGACTCCGTCAAGGGCCTCGGGAGGAATACCGGCAGCGAGGCTCGCCACTATGGCATTGAAGAATATCTTGGTGTGCTTACTCAACCCCAGCTCATAGGATTGCTTCAGAATCTCAATGGCATCGGTACCCCACTGTCCCATCTGCACAACATCGGGCTTCGACTCGATGATTTTGAGGATGTAGGAGGTGAAATCTGGCGTACCCACAGGAGTCCAGATGAATTCGAGCTTGATATCGGGGTGCTTTTCATAAACCTGCTTCAGCCCGACAGCCACTCCGTGACCATAGGCGTAGTCCGGAAGACAGGCGATGACGTACTTGGGGTTGAAGGTCTTGATGACATATTCGGCAGTCATTCGACCGATGGCATCAACGGCACCCTGGGAGGTGAGGAAGTACGGAGCTTTGTTCTCTTTGCGGAAAACCTTTTCCTCGATGGAATTCGAAGCGATGACCATAGCGCTACCATCAAGAATCTGCTCGTTCACTGCGGTGGTGACATGGGCAAAGGTGCCAAGGACCATGAGTCGTATGCCTTCCTCTACGAATTCCCGGACCCTCCGTACTGCGACATCAGGCTTTGTTTCGTCATCCCGGACAACTGCCTCCACCTTGTACACCTTGTCCCCTATCTTGATACCTCCTGCCTCGTTCACCTCTTTGATCGCAAGGAGTGCCCCATCCTTCTGAACCTTCCCCGTTGGGGCCCCCGTACCGGTGAGGCTGAACATGACGCCGACCTTAATCACATCCTCGGAAAAGGCAACTCCCCACCCGACCACCGCAAGTAACATCACGCACACCACACTCAACAACCGCCACCGACTCATTCCCCTTTCCTCCTTTCAACCGGTTCAGTCAGGTTTCTGAAGACGATTTCCTCAAAGCACCGAAAAACCCTAAGAATGCTCTTCTTCTAACATCACCTCCCGACCTTTTGGGAAAGTAACACCAAAACATGATACTTTTTTAACAAACTCTCGGGCAACATCATAACACCTGAACACCCCCATCGTCAAGAGCCTTTACCCTCTCATTTACCCCAAAACCCTTGCCTCAATACCCACCATCGAGCAGAACTCCACAAGACAATCCACATGGTTTCCCGCCACGGTGTGAAGGTGATTGGAACCCAGGGTCTCAATAAGGGTTTGAGGGGGAATACGAAGGCGCACAAAGGCCTGAGGCCATTCGGGAGAAGCTTCTTTAAGCTTTCCCACAGGTTGTTCCACAAACTCTCCTGCAAAGATGACCATCCAGTACTTCCCACTCTTTCTGGCAAGTCGGGCAAACGTAGCCTCTCCGGGAGCAGCCATATACTGCACCGCTGCACCGCCTCCAGGGTAGTAGAAAGGCGTCTGGGGATAGAGGGAGACCCTTTTCAGGTTCTCCTCTAAATTGCAAGACCTTGCGGCGTAGAACGTCGCCATGGAACCGCAGTTACTGAAAACGTACACATCGTCCTTCGCATCGTAATGACGAAGGTCGTAAAAGAGCACAGGTTGTTCAGTCATGAGCTTGAGGATTTGCATGGTCAAAGCCCCATCAAGATCCGCTTCGCAGGCGCACACTGTGGGTTCCTTCGGTCCATCCATGTCGTAAGGGTCGTTGAGGAAAGCCTGGGAGAGACACTGGGTAACAAAGGCATCGCTGAGTTCCGGTTGACATTTTACAGCAACGAAATCAAGTCCTTTCTCTTTAATGACGTCCTTCGTGGCGTAGTAGGAACGTATCTGGAGCTTGAGCTTTTCCTCCGTCAGGGACTTCCCGTCCCAGTGAATGTGGCCCACCTTCTCCTTGAACCAGTCTAAGGCTTTCTGTACCTGGTCTTCGGGGATTTCCTGAGATCTTCGGACGATTTCGAACTGATCAACGTGCTCCAGGTCAACGCCAAAAAGGGATTGCCACTGAGCTGTATCTGCAGTTCCCACGTACATGCCCATGCTCCGCCCTCCAAGAAGGCCACAGGTCTGTCCCCGGAGACGGCGAACCGCTCGGGCCGCTCGTCCAAATCGGAGGATTCTTGCAACGATTTCTGGATCTCCCGGATCGCCCCAGACCCGACCGTGCCGGATTCCCACCTGGTCCAGAGAGGCCCCACTGGCAATCATGCCGATAAGGCTCGGGTACCGTGGATTGAAACTGGCCACAAGGAGAACAGGGCTCTGGGAGTTCTTCGCCGCAACGGTGGCCAGATGGGGGAAACTCCACCCGGCAAAGTGAAAAATGACCCCATCAACGCCCATCCGGTCCAGTTGTTCGACTTCGGTTTTCGCCTCTTGCGGAGTCTGAATCACCTTTTCCCCCGCAATAACCTGAACCTGCCCGGTTCGCTCCAGAGCCTCGACGAGACGACTCTGAAACTCAAGATTCACAGGGAGCATCTCCTGGTAAGCAGTGGGTCGAGGGTCTGAGAAGGTGAGAAGACCAAGGGTTACCAATGTCATCCCTCCTTCAATTCCTGTTGTCAAAGTCACACAGGTACTGTACCACCTTTTGGTAAAGATGTCTATACCAAAGACGTTCCGGCAGGGTAAATTCGAAGACGAGGCAGGAAGGACAATGCGGAGAATCTCGCAGAAAATCTCTTCAAAAAACACAAGCCCCTGGAGGAAATCCTCCTCCAGGAGCTTGCCCCTCACTTCTCCTTCCCTGTAGGAGTGAGTTCGAAGTCAATCATCTTCCAGCCTGTAAGGTCGATCTTCTCCGTCACCTGGGGAGCAAAGTTGAACCACCGGACCAGGTACTCGGCCTTCATGTGGTCCTCTTTCCAGG